>JBCDAG010000613.1:0-3255 GCA_039186165.1 Cyanobacteria bacterium P01_F01_bin.53 | reverse complement strand
TGTGAAACCAACTATTTTTCGATTTTGTATTCTAGGCTACAGTACTTACCCATGAGGATTTGAAGCACTGGTCTGGCAGAGCTTTAGGGTCTGCTACGCAAAATAATTCTCGATGCGAGTGATGCTTGATTTAACCTCATCGGGAAGCCGACGGACTACTTTGCGATCACGCACATTCACGGTCACCAGTGTTACCTGCCCCGTAATGCACAGCTGCGGTGTCGCTGCTACCGTTTCAATTTCATAGCGCCCGTTCAGACGAATTCCTTTTTGTGGTTCGAGTCGAGTTTTGACAATGGCGTCCATCCCCAATGTCAGTGGCTGCCGATAGCGAATATCAAGGGCCACTACGGGCAAATCAACCCCCATAGACACCAGCTTCTCAAATGGAATCCCCAGTGATCTCAAACACTCTACTCTGGCAGATTCCATCCAGGTGATGTAAGTGCCATGCCACACCACACCACCGTAGTCAGTATGGTGTGGCTGCACGCGAATCGGATACTCAAACCAATTCACGGAAGAGGAAGAAGATGTTGTCATATGTCTGCTAGGAAGGAAGATGAGGACAAGCCAGAAGGAAGATGAGGACAAGTTATAAGTTTGGTTCCATTTATTTTATTTCTCCCTACATTTGTTTCTTAATGTTTATAGACGCGTTGGCCAGTAGACAAGAAGCACTGGGTCAACTGCCCAGACAATTTGGAGGAACTGTACTTTGATTCAGAATATTCTGCTGGCAGACTCAGGCACCGGTAATACTCGAGACATGATGAAAGCACTGATGCAAATCCCCCGCATCGGGCGATCTCGTCTCACCATCCTGCACGTTGTGCCTTCTCAAACAGGTGCAATGGCCATGCGCGAAAGCTGGGAGAAAGGTGGGAGCACATTGGCCGAGGCCGTTACGGAACTCAATTTGGATCCTTCTCAGGTGAATGCGGTTTTAAGAGAAGGCGAGCCTAAAGATGTCGTAGGGAAAGTGGCAAATGAAGTAGATGCGGATCTGGTTGTTATGGGGTCTAGAGGCCTCAAAGGACTAAAGGCTATCCTAGGTAATTCTGTCAGCCAATACGTGTTTCAGCTATCGTCTCGGCCGATGCTGTTGGTCAAAGACGACCTGTATGCCATCAAGCCAATCAAGCGCATCCTCGTCGCACTCGACAAATCAGACTCAGCCAAGGCAGGGTTAGAGGTCGCCATAGATTTAGCCAAAGATATAGAGGGGAGCGAGATTATTCTGGTACACACCATCTCAAAACTCCGTGGCAAGCTAGAAGATGCGATTCTCGATCGCCCAGAAAAAGACCCCGTGCTGGCCGACGCCATCGGGAAGGTGCGACGAATGGGCATTGGGTATCGCTGCATGGCACCTAAGGGCAAACCTGGTGTGCGCATCTGCGAACTAGTTGATGAACTCAACGTCAATCTACTGATCCTCGGGTCCCCCGATCGTCGTCCCACCATTGCCAAAGCCATGCCCGATCTCGATAGACTCCTAGGTAATTCACTCTCCGACTATGTGCGTGTCTATGCAAACTGCCCTGTACTACTCACTCGAATAGAGTCGTAACGCGCAGAGCTAACGCATAAGGTTGTAGGGGAATCAGACGTCTATACATCGCTTACTAACTCACTGAGCCTGATTAATGAACCGGGCCAATCAATATCCTAGTCAAATCGGCATGCGTACTGCATTGCATCGATCAGGGCAGCTTCATAGACAGCTTTATCGACTTCGTAAGCACCAAAGCGAGCCAAGTGAGGGTTGAGGATTTGGGCATCAAATAGCTGGAAATTACGCGATCGCAAATGCTCAACTAGCATTACCATCGCTGCCTTGGAGCCCTCAGGGATGTTGTAAAACATCGACTCACCAACGAATACGCCACCTAGTACGAGACCCAAAAAACCACCTGCAAGGCGATCGCCCTGCCAGGTTTCAAAGCTATGGGCATAGCCCGCTCGATGCAGCCGTCTGTACACATCCTTCAGCGGTTCTGAAATCCAAGTCGTTTCTCGATTCGCGCAACCCTGAATCACCCCTTCAAAGTCACGATTGATAGCCGGGGTAAACCAGTTCTGGTTAAGGACCCGTCGTAGCGACTTCGGATAGCGAAAGCGTTCATCAAGTGGGATCAAAGCTCGCCGACTGCTGGAGTACCAGTTAAGTGTTGCACCATCTTCTTCAGCCATCAAAAAATAGCCTTGGGCGTAGCATTGAAGAATTTGTGGTATGGAGTAACACATAAAAACCGAACCGGGCAGCGCTCCCCATATAGCAATGAATTATGGAGCAGGTAATTTGAAGCAATCAATTATGCCCAGACTCATTTTGTCAGAACGCGCTCACCGCTGTCTTGTGCTATTTGTAAGGTGGTCTTGTGCTATGTGTAAGCTGCAACACGTAAAGTAATGACAACTTTCGTGTTGCAATCCGCCACAACCTTTTAGCCTTAATTTAGATAGGGCTTCTAGCCCACCACAATCGCTTGAAAAGATCTCATCATCAAATCAGCTAAATCAGCGCTTAACAACCAAAATGTCTGACCCACTAGATCCCAACGCCATTGATCCTGGTGCTTCAGAAATATCTAGCGCCCGTCCGGATAACACCAAAGCGTCGAGTCAGGAACGCGTCCCCGAACCTATCGAATCCATCGAACTACCACCACCACAAAATGCTGTTGAAGAAGGACAGTGGCTGAAGGCTACCTTAAACAAGTGGCTCGACGAAGAATTTTTGCCAGAACCTGTGAACGAGCATATTGCTGTTCGGGCCTCTCAAGTATTTGTACGCCAACGCATGGAAGGTGAAAATAACCTCAACGCACTTGTTCTCGCGGTCCTCACTGAAATGCAAGGCTACGACTTTTCTAAGAGCTTCTACAGTGAATTCGCCGTTGCCAATGCTGTTGGCGATTTACTGCTCGATAGCCTTGGCATCGAACGCTGTTGCGGGAACTAGAACAACCCGCTTCGTCTGGGCCAAACACTTGTTCAGACAATAAAAAATGTACTGTTCTCGGTTGAGAGCAGTACATTTTCACTTTTATGAGTTCTGCTTAGTCCAGCAACGAGCGTTCTACCAGCTAGACTTCACAACGCCAGGCAACAAACCTTGGTGAGCCATTTCACGTAGTGCGTTGCGGCACAAGCCAAAGTCACGGTAGTAACCACGAGGACGACCTGTCTTCCAGCATCGATTGTTCAGCCGAGAGGGCGCACTGTTGCGAGGCAGCTGCTGAATTTTGC
>JBCDAG010000612.1:0-3264 GCA_039186165.1 Cyanobacteria bacterium P01_F01_bin.53 | reverse complement strand
CGGGCAAATTGGTTAAGACCAAGGTTCTCATCTTCGTAAGGACAAACCCATTCAGCCGCATCAATATCACCCTGCTCTAGCGCCACCAAAATTTCATTGGGTGGCAGAGTTTGGGTTTCAACGTTCAGCCGTTTAAGGACTTCTCCTCCCAATCCCACGATACGTATTTTGAGTGCTTGCAGTTCACTGAGGGATTCTATCTTCGTGCGGAACCATCCCCCCATTTGGTTTCCGGTGCTGCCTGCGGGAAAGGTGACAACACCAAAGTCAGCATAGAGTTTGCGAATCAGCTCTAATCCCCCTGCTCCGTAGAGCCAAGCAACTTGCTGACGTGGATTAAGGCCAAAAGGGATACTACTCGCAAAGGCAAAGGCTGGATTTTTAGCATGGTAAAACTCGCCAAAGGTGTGCCCACATTCGACACTACCCGACTGTACTGTGTCCAGGATTTCTAAAGGCGGGGCTATGCCACCGGCTGGAAAAGGCGTAATCTTGAAACTACCTTGGGTGAGTTCACTAACCCGATCGCAAATCTCCTGAATCGCACCAAATCTAAGCTCGAGGTTTTCTGGCCAACTGGTGGCCATCCGCCACTCAATATTGGGGCCACTGCCTCCCGTATCATCGTTGGTGAATACCTTTTGGGAGGAATTGCTGCAGGCCGAAAAAAGTCCGGCTCCAGCAGCCCCAAGCGTAAATTGGCTAAATAGGCGTCGACGTTTCATAGGTAGCTCTATTCTATTAAGGTGAGTCGTAAAAGTAAGTTGTGAAACAAAACCATGCTTCACGAGGCCAGTCTCATGGACAGCCAGACTCACTCATCAGCGATTGCATTCGCTAGCTGGTGAACAGTAAGTTCGCAAAACTGCGCTCGTTAATACTGTTCCAGCGATAGATACCCTGGCGGAAAGCATTCCAGTTATCGTAAATTCGCCTGAAAGTTGAATCTTGGCTAGCATATTCGGCATACAAGTCATCGGCAGCAGCTCTAGCTTCTTGCAGGATTTCTTCGGTGTATACCGTGAGTTCAGTGCCGCCATTGGTTAGCCGTTGTAAGGCTTCGCGGTTAACCGAGTCATACCGTGAGAGCATCATCACCTGGGCCTCAAAGGAAACCACTTGTAAGACTTGACGGTATTCTTCAGGGAGCCGCTCATAAGCCTCTTGGTTGACAATCAGTTCATAAGTCGTACCGGGTTCATGCCAACCGGGATAGTAATAGTAGGCGGCATGTTGGTTGAGACCCAATTTTTCGTCCTCGTAGGGGCCAACCCATTCGGCTGCATCAAGGTTGCCCCGCTCCAAGCTGAGCAAAATCTCATTGGGCGGCATGTTTTGGACCTCAGCACCAATCCGCTTCAGGACTTCTCCCCCAAGGCCTGGCATCCGCATTTTCAGCCCCTGCAATTCACTCACAGAGGCAATCTTGTTGCGAAACCATCCCCCCATTTGGTTGCCAGTACTCCCCGCAGGAAAGTTGATTACGCCGAAGTCAGCGTAAAGGCTGCGCACTAAATCCATGCCCCCCGCACCATAGAGCCAGGCTAGATGCTGATGCGGGTTAAGGCCAAAAGGCATACTGGTAGCAAAAGCAAAGGCTTTATTTCTGGAAGTGTAGTAGTAACCTGCAGTGTGGCCACATTCAGCGACACTCGTTTGCACTGTATTCAGAATCTCTAAAGGCGGTGCAAGTCCCCCAGCGGGGAAGGCTGAAATGGTGAAATTTCCCTGAGTCAGTTTGCTGACGCGATCGCAAATTAATTGAGCGGTTCCAAAGACGATATCGAGATTTTCAGGCCAACTCGTAGCCATCTGCCATTCAACTCGGGGAGCACTCTTGTCCACCCTGTGGTCAAACGGGGTAAACACTTTGCGAGAGTTATTACAGGCAGATAAGAGTCCAGCGCTAGTCGCGCCAAGGGCAAATTGGTTAAATAAACGTCTGCGTTTCATGGGGGCATTCCACAGATACACAAGATCTCAGTTCATTGCTGAACTCATTCACGAGGACGATGGGGGCATTTGAGACAAACCATCAGCTGCTAAAAAAACAAGTCAGCCAAGCTTTGCTCGTTAAAGTTTTTCCAGCGATAGAGACCCAGATAAGAACGCCTTCCAGTTATTGCCAATTGCCTGAAAAGGTTAGCTGCAGTTCTTCAACAGCACGCCTCGTACTAGCTGCAATAAGCTTGTTAGTCGCTCAACGCACCCCGGCAATACAGCACTCAATCTAGGTACTCAATGCAGCCCAACGACTGGGCTCCCACAGATCTGGCTCCAGCAAGTCGGGCTGAAACCGTTCAATGGTGTCATCTGCAGCAACATCCTCATCACTACAGTTGCCTAGCAAGCGATCAATCACCAGGCCCAAGCCTGGCGTATCCGTTCGCTCACTAAGCTGAATAGCATTGAAAACTTCCCGCATTTGTACCGGCGTATCATCCAATAACTGCTGCAGCATGACTAGGGGCACTAACTGCCCCTGATGGTGAACAATGCCCAAGATCGGTTCTTGATAAAAGGGTAAGGCTAGTACCTGCGATCGCTCCGACAACAAAATACCTCCAACCCAATTAGCCGCAAAGGCAACGCGATGGTTTCCCACCTGCGTCAAGATGTACTGATCCTCTTGGGTAATAGGCTCTAGAGGTGGGACATTGGCATTCATAAGGAATAATCTAAACGCATCGAAGAGGGCCTCTCAATCAAAAACAGATTGCATTTGCATCATCAGTCATCGAGCACCCAAACGCGAAAACCATCACCACAACTACAGTGAAAGAAACATTCAAAGTCTTTGCAGGATTTCTACCAGACGCTCACGGCTGACAGGTTTAGTAATGTAGTCATCGGCCCCTGCTCGCCGTAAACCATACTTGATCTCAACTGGCGTCTTTTTGCTAGAACAAAACACTACAGTTTGCTCAGCCGTTTCTTGGTTCGTTCGAATTTGGCGCAGAAATTTATAACCGTCCTGCTCGGGCATCACGATATCCAGGAACAGGCAAGCATAGTCACCGGTTGACAGCTTATCAACCACCCCAACAGTGCTGTCATAGGCCTCGACATTGTGGCCCATTTCCTCAAGCAGGGACGATAGAAATTGCCGGTCGACAGCGCTATCATCAACCACTAGAAATTGCATGTTACAGTTCACTCACTTCTTCTAATAAGGCATCAATAGAGAGAATCGGTTTTCCTAAACACAATTTCCTAATCTAATATATTCAATCCGGAAAAAAGGCCATTAAGATGATTGCAATT
>JBCDAG010000611.1:0-3279 GCA_039186165.1 Cyanobacteria bacterium P01_F01_bin.53 | reverse complement strand
CGCTGCTAATGCCCAGGACCCAGCTCTACAGACAGACGCCCACCTAGATACCGACGCCCATCTAGATACCCAAGTGAGAAAAGCCGATCACCTGCGCGTGTGTTTAGAAGAAGACGTTCAAAGCCATCGCATTACCAACGGTCTGGATCGGTATCGGTTTACCCATGCTTGTTTGCCTGAGCTACACCGCGATGAGATTGATATTTCAACGACATTTTTAGGGAAGTCAGTGGCAACGCCGCTGCTGGTTTCCTCGATGACGGGTGGTACCGAGCAGGCCCGCTTGATTAATCAACGGTTGGCCCTAACAGCTCAGCGTTTTGGACTGGCTATGGGGGTTGGGTCTCAGCGTGTGGCTGTGGAGAATCCTGATTTGACCAAAACCTTTTCGGTGCGCCAGTATGCCCCCGATGCGCTGATATTTGCGAACTTGGGCGCAGTGCAGCTGAACTATAGCTACGGGCTTGAGCAGTGCCAGCGGGCTGTGGACTGGCTAGAGGCCGATGCTTTGATACTGCATATTAATCCTCTACAGGAGGCGGTGCAGACGGAAGGAGACGTGAACTTTAAGGGTCTCTTTGCCAAGATTGAGCAGCTAGTGAAGGTGCTGCCCGTGCCCATTGTGGCGAAAGAGGTAGGCAATGGTATTTCGGCTAAGATGGCCGCTCGGCTGATAGAGATTGGTGTGTCGGCCCTAGATGTGGCCGGTGCAGGGGGAACCTCTTGGGCCAGGGTAGAAAGCGAGCGAGCTAAGGATCCGAAGCAGCGGCGATTGGGGAATACCTTTGCTGATTGGGGAATTCCAACGGCAGAGTGTATCACTCAGATTCGTGGATTGGCCGATTTGGCAAGTAACCCGATACCTGCGGCTAAAACGATCCCGCTGGTGGCTTCTGGAGGCTTGCGTAATGGCCTGCATGCGGCGAAGACTTTGGCGCTGGGAGCTGATCTGTCTGGTTTGGCACTTCCCTTTTTGCAGGCGGCCCATCAGTCAGAAGAGGCTTTGGCTGAGCTGAGTGAGGCGTTGATCGCTGAAATTGTGACCGTTTTATTTTGTACAGGCTGTGCGACTTTGGCTGAGCTGCGTCAAGATGGCATTATTCGAGCTATTTAAGCTTAAAGCTAATTTGTTTAGAGCATCCGGAGATGCCGGATGTAACTCAAGCTATGCGAGATTTCTTCAAGATTACAGCTGCGAGTGCGGTAGGCACGCTAGTGGGTTTATTTACCCTGGTGTTTTTAGTTGGGATTGGGGCGTTTGGCCTGATCGGTGCACTCTTGGCCTCGGGCAACGCTGAGCCTGAGCTGGAGGTGAAGGACGATTCTGTGCTGGTCTTTGATTTGGGGACGGATATTGTCGATGGTGCTGTGCCACCGACGGGTGCCCTGTTGGAGGAGGCTTTCGGTGCGCCACGTGCGGTATCGCTGCATTCTACGTTGCAGGCGATCGCAGCTGCCGCAGACGATGACAAAATCGCAGGCATTTACCTCAAGGGTAGGCCTGCTGAAGGGCTGGCAACGCTCAAAGAAGTCCGTACAGTGCTCAATGACTTTAAAGCCTCTGGGAAACCGATTTGGGCCTATAGCAATAGCTTTAGCGAGCGCGACTATTACATGGCTTCGGTGGCCGATAATTTGGTGCTGGCCCCGGTTGGCATTATGGAAATTAACGGCTTCAGTGCGGAAACGCAATATTTGGCCAATGCACTGCGCAAATATGGTGTGGGTGTGCAGGCTGTTCGCGCGGGTCGCTATAAGTCTGCGATAGAAACGTTTACCCGCTCGGCCAATAGCCCCGAGTCTAAGCAGCAAACCGAAGCGCTCGTGGGCGATTTGTGGAAGGACTTTTTGCAGACAGTATCGAGCGATCGCACAATTACACCTGAGAAGCTGCAAACCCTTGCCGATGAAGTGGCTTTGATTGAACCTGAGCAGGCATTGGCCGAAGGCTTGGTCGATCAGCTGGGGTTTTATGGTGATGTACTTGCAGCGCTAAAGACGCTTACCGGGACTGAAGAGGAAGAGCGTGACAACGGTAACGGCGCTAAGGATGATGAAGACTTTCCACAGGTCTCATTAGCCACGTATGCCCAAAAGGTTGCGCAAATGACGGCTCGGGGGCAAAAGCCAGATGACACCGTGGCAATTGTGTATGCGGCGGGTTCAATTGTGGAGGGTGGCCGCGATGCTCAGCCAGGCATGATTACCTCCCAAGGGTTATCGTCTACGCTGCGCAAGATGCGCAAGGACGATGATGTGAAAGCGGTGGTGCTGCGGGTGAATTCTCCTGGTGGCAGCGCGATCGCCTCTGAAGTCATTGCCGATGAGGTTAGGTCGCTAGCGGCGGTGAAACCCGTGGTGGTGTCCATGGGCGATTCTGCTGCGTCGGGTGGATACATGATCGCTGCACCAGGGGCGAAGATTTTAGCCTCACCGAATACCATCACAGGCTCAATTGGTGTGTTTGGTTTGTTGCTAAATTTTCAAGAGATTGCTAACAAAAATGGTGTGACTTGGGATGTAGTAAAGACGGCAAAATTTGCTGATATGCAGACAAATGCGCGTCCTCAAAGTGAAGCAGAGTTAGCCATTCAGCAAGGCTATGTCGATTCTCTCTACGAGCGTTTTACTGAGATTGTGTCCGAAGGTCGAGAGATCTCTAAAGAGAGAGTGAACCAGGTAGCGCAAGGGCGTGTGTGGACTGGTGAAGATGCGATCGCAGCTAACCTTGTCGATGAATTGGGTGGCTTGAAAGATGCGATTGGTGACGCGGCTGAAGCTGCTGAGATTGAAGACTTTCAGTTGGTTGAGTATCCGAAGCTGCCCAGCTTTGAAGAACAACTTTTGAACAGTGTTTTTGGCTCAGGTTTGGTGATGAACCGGCTACCTTGGAACAAAGATCCTCTTATGGATGAATTGTTGGAAATTAAAGAAGATTTGTCGTTGTTGGATACGTTGAACGATCCGAACAACATGTACATGCGCTTACCGTTTACAACAGAAATCGATTGATTCTGGTATCTGTTCTCTAGGCATCCATTCCCTAGTCTCACTCTAGTCTTCATGAGTCCACACAATAGTCGATTTCGCCCTGCGATCAACAATATGCAGGGCTATGCGCCTGGTGAATGGCCTGCACCGGAGGCGGGTGTTCTTAAGCTGAACTCCAACGAAAATCCCTATCCGCCATCGCCTAAGATTTTAGCGGCTTTAAATGACTTTAGCGGCGAGCTACTGAGGCGCTATCCTGACCCGCTGGCTCAAGACTTTTGTCAGGTG
>JBCDAG010000610.1:0-3282 GCA_039186165.1 Cyanobacteria bacterium P01_F01_bin.53 | reverse complement strand
GCAGCTTCGCTGTGCGATTCGTTTAGCTGGAAAGTCGATTCATTGCTGAATTGGCGTACAGCTAGCGAGGTTCAACAGAACCTAGACAACTTAGAGGTCGGATCAGTACCTTGTTGGACTTTACATCTGACAAGAAGCCTGACTGGTCGAGCACAGACCCAGCACCGTCACCCCTGCGGTAGCGACTGAGCATCAATCCGTAAAGCGGGGTGAAATGGGCCAACGACTTGAGATTCTACGAGTCAACGGCTCTAGGTGGGCTGACAAGGCTAGGAGACGAACCTGCGCCTGAACCGTCGTCATGTCAACTGAGGGGAAATTGAATCTGAGACCCCTCGTCCAAAACGGATAAGGTGCCGCTCAATGAAACTAGCGTATTTCATTGGAGTGCGCACAGAGCACCCGGCGGAGAGTAGGAGCCTAAATCAGCGTAAACGCCCGACTTCTAGGAACGAAGTAACTCTTCAAGAACGCTCTTCAGTCTCTCCGTCGAGAAGCTGAAGCAACCGACTCACGGCGTATGCGTTTAGAGGAGAAGGATTGTGTAAGAAGCGAATGCCATCGGGAAAGCCGGTGGATATGCTGACGTACACACTGCTACCAAGGCGACGATACAACGTCGGAGTGAATTATGACGGAGTTTGTTCAACAAATATCTGATGACTGGAGAGCAGTGAACTGGCCACAGGTCGAGCGCACTGTATTCCGCCTCCAACAGCGTATCTATCGCGCCTCACAACGGGGTGATGACCGCACGGTTAAATCACTTCAACGCTTGCTCAGTAAATCCTGGTCAGCGCGAATGCTTGCCGTTCGTCGCGTCACGCAGGAAAACAAAGGCAAAAAGACAGCTGGTGTCGATGGGATAGCTTCTTTGAAAGCACCAGAACGAACAGAACTAGCTCAGAACCTGACGCTGGATAAGAGAGCAGACCCGGTGCGCCGGGTGCTGATTCCAAAACCAGGAAAGTCAGAATATCGAAAGCTAGGCATTCCTACGATGCGCGACAGGGCAAAACAGGCACTGGCCAAACTTGCCCTGGAACCGCAATGGGAAGCGCTTTTTGCCCCAAACTCCTATGGCTTCAGACCAGGCCGTTCACCCCAAGATGCGCTCGAACAGGTTTACCGATGTATCTGTCAAAAGCCCAAATGGGTTTTAGATGCCGACATCGCCGCCTGCTTCGACAAAATCTCTCACGGCCCGTTAGTGGCCCAGCTCGCTCAAAGTCATCCATCAATCGCACGACAGTGTAAAGCATGGTTAAAGGCAGGCGTGGTGGACAATGACCAACTTCAGGCCACGCACGAAGGTGTCCCTCAAGGCGGGGTCATTTCCCCCTTGTTGGCAAACATCGCTCTGCATGGATTGGAAGCGCTGGTCAAAACGACGATTAAAGGCGCTCATCTGGTGCGATTCGCTGATGATTTCGTGGCCTTCCATCAAGACCGCGAAGCCATCTTCAAAGCTCAGACCTTAATTTGTCAGTGGCTATCGAGTAAAGGGTTAGAACTCAGGGCTGATAAGACTCGCATCGCTCATACTCTCAATGGCGGTGTTGAGTACCCAACTGGCTTTGATTTCCTCGGTTGTCATGTGCGCCAGTACCGCACTAGGCGACGACGAATCAACAAAAGTCAGCGGCCCTACAAAACCCTCATCAAACCCAGTAAAGCCTCTCTTAAACGGTTAGTAACCAAACTAGGAGAGATTGTAAAACGACATCGCGGCTGCTCCCAAGAGGTGCTGATTGCGGCACTCAATCCCATCATTGTGGGATGGGCCAATTATCACCGAGCGAACGTTGCTAGCCGTGTCTTTGCCTACCTCGATTCAGTCCTGTACTGGCAACTGAGACGATGGGCACGGCGTAGACATCCTAACCAAAGCCGGAAATGGGTGAGAGCCCGCTACTGGCATACGACAGGGCGACGTCACTGGGTCTTCGGGGTGAAGCAAGCAGGGAAGGTCACCCTTAAATTGGCCAAGTTCTCTAATGTGTCCATCAGAAGGCACGTCAAAGTCAGAGGACATAAAAGCTGGTATGACGGCGATTGGGCGTACTGGGCGGCGCGGCGGGGTAAGCATCCGATGGTTCACACTCGAGAAGCAACCCTACTCAAGCGTCAGTGCGGTCGATGTCCTATTTGTAGAAGTGTCTTTGACCTACACGATTCCATAGAGAGAGACCACGTTCGGCCCACAGCCAGTGGGGGATTGGACGTGTATGACAATCTACAAGTTGTGCATCCAACCTGTCATCACCGCAAAACACGATGGGACAAGCAGGGCTGGTGTCCGGTGCGTCCTTGGCGTGGGGAAACGGTAGGAGAGGCGCTGTGTGAGTTGAAAGGTTCAGGCACGGTGCTGAAGGCGGGCGGGGCTCCGTGAGGGGCTTCGCCTAGCTAACGTTACTCCCCCTTTTACTCATTTATTCAATAAATATTGATACTTATATGTTTTTCAAGTAGTATGTGATTATCGATGTATAACGCGATAAGGAAATGAGGTCGTTATGGCGGCTAGAAAAAAGAAAGAACCCCAAGAAAAAGGAAAGGCTGATGAGCCAGTGAAGTTGTCTGCCATGGATGAAGATGTCCTTACTGTGCTACTCGGCAGGGAGCTGTATGGGCTTGAAATTCTTGATCAGCTTAATTTGGATCGCCCTAAAGAGCTGAAGTTTGGGAGTCTTTACCCGGCGCTGAACCGGCTACACAAGAAAGGGTTGGTTAGCTGCAAGTGGGGCGATGCAGTGGATGAGTCTGGTGGAGCCCGGCGAAAGTATTACAAGATCACTGGCTTAGGTGCGAAGTCTCTCAAGGTGGTCCAGCGATACCGGGCTGGGCTAGCGTTGCGTGCTTCTCAGGAAACTACAGCATTGGGAGGAGCGTGACGTGGATAGGCATGCTAAGCAAGAGATAAAAAGACTGTGGCGAGACCGTCTGCTACTAGGGGCATTTGTTTTGGTGGCGATCAGTTTGTCAGCTGAGTTTCTGAAGTCTTTTCTTTACCATCGTCCACAACGTCATGCATGGGTGGCGGAATATGTAAAAAAGCTTGATAAGTTTAGTGACGACGACATTTCTTACAAGAACAAACAAGCTCTCTCTGGGGACCTTTCTCTAACAGCGAGAACGAGAGAATTAAAGCTATCGACGTCTATAACGTTGCTGCATCAGGAGCTGGATTTGGAGCAGGTGCTGTATCAGGGGCTGGCACTGGATTTGGAGCAGGTGCTGTATCAGGAGCTGGTGCTGGAGTGGGAGCAGGAGCAGGAGCAG
>JBCDAG010000609.1:0-3286 GCA_039186165.1 Cyanobacteria bacterium P01_F01_bin.53 | reverse complement strand
TGCTCAGGCAAAAGAATATGATCAAGCCAATATACTGGCTGGGCAGAAAAACTTACAATCAGTGAGAGAACGGTATCAAAAAGCTGAGAAAAGTTATCGCGAAGCGCTTCAGATTCAGCGTTTTGATCATCGCTATTGGCAAGCAAGAGGTCTAGTTTTGGAGGATCTTGGAAAACTTGAAGTTGAATCATTCAGGCACAATGAACAGACTACCTACGGTACATGTAATCCTTCTGATAAAGACTGTCAACAAAATCTGCCGAGTAAACATTTAATAAAAGCATCATATTTTCGACAAGCTTATGACTGTTATGCTGAAGCATTTTCATTTAGACCCGATGATATTGATTTGCAGGGGAGAGTGCAAAAACTTAAGAATGAATACATACAAGCCCTAGTCTCATTTGACGAGACTGAGTTTAAGGAAGAGGGATCTGAAAACCTGAAGAAGACTTTGGACAAAACTTTAAATAAATTGGATAAACAAAATGGGAAAACTGCTTTGCATTTCTATAAAGTTGAGCAAGCTTGTAAACAATTACTAGGAACTCTAACGCCATTTCACTCAAAAAATAAGGAGATCGAGAAAGATTCTCTCACTTATAATGAATGCAAACAACCTTGCAGCCCACAAACGTTGAATTCATCCCATGTAAAACAGAATAAACCCCTAGAAGAGATTCCAGTTATTAACGAACTGGAACGTAATTGCAATCAACTGCTAGAGGCTCTAACCCGCTGTTATTCAAGGATTGAGAAAGCTAATCAAAATAATCAAGAGAGAGATGACACAGCTGAATCCGGATCAGGGCCTGGCTATGGCGCACTCATTAAAAAAGGTGATGATATCCGACTAAAGAATGTTTCAGAGAATAAGGCACCTGATCGGAACATCAAGATCTTAAAACGCGCATTCAATTTTTATGAGGAGGCAATCTGGAAGAGTCCAGAATATCCACTCGGTTGGTACAGTCGAGGGCTTGCTTATGCTAAGCGGGCTGAATATCAAAATGATAATGAGAAAAAACAAAAAGATTATCGTCAGGCTATTCAAGACTATGAGAAGGCGCTCTCGTTGAAAGAGGACCTGGCTTGGGCTTACTACGATCAGGGATTAGCGTACCATGGTATTGCACAGGTTCAGGCAGAGACATCAGCTGATGAAGCCAGGCAGGAATTTGAGCTCGCTCTTGAAAAGTTTGATTATGCTATTCGCCTTGATTCTGATTATGAGGATGCCTGGTACAAGCGGGGGCTCACATTAGTAGAACTAAACCGTTTTGAGGAGGCAATTGCGAGCTACGACAAAGCAATCGAGTGCGCTCAAGCGTCAAATCACTCTCAAAAGATAGTATTGAATGCTCAAGATAATGTTGATACAGATAATATTTACAGACAACGAGTGCCGCTTGAAGCCATTTATTGGTATGACCGTGGCGAGGCATATGCAAAACATGAAGATTTTGAAGAAGCTGTTGCTAGCTACAAGAAAGCAATTGAATTAGGCAAATCTTGCTATTATCAGGCAAAATATAGGTTAGGAATTGTGCTAAGAGATGGAATACATGATGATTTGAAGGCCGCAGATGAGCTCGGAATATATGGAGGAGCTATTGAAGATCTTCAAGAAGAAATAAAGAGAACTCCCAATAATTCCTTTAAAATTGATGGCATGATACATACACTAGTGGACAGCTACTACTTTAACCTGGTTCAAATTCAACGTGATGAAGACAAAGTGAAAAGCTGGAAAGATGCAAGAGACTTCCTTGAAGAAGAGTGGGAGAACCGATCATCTGATATTGGCTGTAGCAGTAAATTTCACTGCCAATTGATCCAAGTTTGTGATTCTCTGTTGGATTGTATACCAAGTGAAAACCTAGATCAGTTTCAGGATGAGGTAGTTGAGAATTTCAGAATTAAAACCCAGGCTTTGAAAACACAATGGGAAGCCGAGCCATCTAAAATTGAGGACGGAAACAAATTAAAATATAAGGAGGCAAAAGCTTATTTGGAGTGGGGGCATATAATGTATAACCAATACGATAATTCTGAGGAGGCAAAAGAACAACTGGACAAGGCGAAAGAATCTCTAGAGAAACTGATAAAAGCTGAAACACCTGAAAATGGTAGTCATAGAGAATGGCACTGTACACTAGCAGATGTTTACCACGAGTTAGGCAATCTCGAAGCTTCTAAAAATTCCTATTATGAGAATGCATTTAAGACTTATGAGGAAATATTAATAAACAATCCTCCCCATGGTGAGGCTCTGAAAAAGCTTATGCAAGATCTATATAATCTAGTTTCGGAGCAAGGCTTTAGTAAGCACGATAATGTCATTAAACTTCTCAGAGAGGAGAGCTTACAGAAGCTTGACGATAGTTCTGATGCTGCTTATAATTCACGATTTATTTTATTGTATTGTTGTTGTAAAGCTAAAGATGAGAAATATTATGGTGTTGCTAAATCTGCCTATGAAAGTTTGCAGAAACATCATGCTGACTGGCTCGGAAACGATTTGAGGTATCAGAATATCAAGTCTGAGTTGAGTAGCTGGGAAAACGATATCTTTGAGAAGAAATGGTGGATAGAAACAGTATTCTTAGAAAAGTATTTTCAATCATAGTTGAGAATTGTTAGCAGTATCATTCATTTCGTGCTCAATCTTTGTTGATCAAGTTACTTATATGTAGTGAAATTCATGTTGGCTTTTCAGGTTTCAAACTCGGGTATTTAGAGCCTGATGCGGGGCTTTCCTCATAACATCCTCAAACTTCCTGCGTACTCTGAAGATGTTAGGTAATGCTGGTTTCAGCAGCCTGCCATTGAGACCGTTATTGAGGAGTGCAACCGATGACGCCTGCTCTATTGCATCAATCCACCTGTGCCACCTTAGATGGTAATGAAGCAGTCGCGCGGGTGGCCTATGCCCTCAATGAAGTGATTGCGATTTACCCAATCACCCCGGCATCTCCCATGGGCGAATGGGCGGATGCCTGGTCAGCTGGCAATAAACCTAATCTTTGGGGGACGGTGCCTGCCATTGTGGAAATGCAAAGCGAGGGTGGTGTAGCAGGAGCTGTGCATGGTTCCCTGCAGACAGGGGCATTAACCACCACGTTTACAGCCTCCCAGGGATTGTTGTTAATGTTGCCAAATCTCTACAAGATTGCCGGTGAGCTAACGCCCTGTGTGATTCATGTGGCAGCCCGGTCGGTGGCGGCCCAGGCCCTGTCTATTTTTGGCGATCACAGCGATGTGATGGCGGCCCGCAGTACCGGGT
>JBCDAG010000608.1:0-3361 GCA_039186165.1 Cyanobacteria bacterium P01_F01_bin.53 | reverse complement strand
CTTCTCCTTTCCTGGCAGGATCGGCGACATCAAAATCATAGATGGCGGCAATGCGGTAGAGCATTTCGGATTGGAGTGTGGCGATCGCTGCCAAATCTACCACCAAAAGGCCCAATGCCAATGGCGGAATAATGTTCGTTACCAGGCCAATGTCCCCTGCTTTAATTGTGGTTTCTACGATGACACGGTGGGCCAGATCTTCTGCGGTGTCATTGGTAAACTGTGCTTTTAGCTTGGCTACCTCAGCCTTCGCTTTGCCTTTGTTAACGCGACCTAGGGCACTGGTGAGCCAGCTGAGCCCAGGGACCTTTGCCACATAATCCACCGCTGGATTTTCAGCGATGGGTTCGAGCGTATGGCTCACACTCTCGGTCGTTTGCTCTAGGGCGCCATGGGCAGAATAGGCGGCAGCTTCCCCGACACGATGGGTGGTGTCTAGGGCGGCGGTAGAGACCTTATTGAAGATTTGCGTACCGACGGCTGACATCATTCCCCCTAGTTGTTCGGCGTTCGAAACAGCTTGGTTCAATGGTGCGGACCATTGGTCTGGTCCTTTATTTGGTCCGTTATCTGGCCCGTTATTTTTGTTGTCAGTCATGGTTATGTCCGGCAATCTAAAAATCTAAACCTTCTCTTAGATTATCGAAATATTGTCTAGGCGATAGAGGTCGCCTAGACAATATTTAAGGTGTCGCTAGCGGTTCTGAGGTTAGAGGGCTTGGCCTGTCACCGTCTATCAGTGAACGGTTTCTTAAAAACACGAAGAGTGGTACAAGCAGTAAATAAGTGGCGTAGGGAATAAACCCTGGACCGACCGCGAGTACCGTTGCTGGGATTAGCCCTGCGATATTCCAGGGAATGAGCGGTGCAATGACAACGGCGGTATCTTCTAGGTTGAGGGAAAGTTGCTCATTGCCTTGTTCCTGTTCACTACCTTGTCCTTGCTCCTTTTTCATAACAGATGGAGAATCCCGATAATAACGTTGATAGTGTGGCTGCATAATTTTCCCTGTTATGAGGATGGCAATGGTTTGGGTGCATCCAAAAATATTGGAAATAATGGCAACCAGGACCGTTGCTCGACCAAGCTGACGTTGGCTCCGAAGATGTTGTAGCCAACTGTCGGTAAAGCTCAGGAGCTGACTGCCTGCAAAAATGCCTGCAAAGGTGGTTGAAATGAGCACGACCAGTATTGCTTTTGCCATGGGCAGCAGGCCGCCGCCCCGCAGAATGGTTTGGAGCGGCGTATCACTATCGAGATGGTAGCCCGTTAGGATGAACTTGGTGAGTTGCAAAACAGAATAGTGTTGGAGCGTGTGAGCGATCGCACAACCCATACCAATGCTCACCAGCATCGCCAATTTCACATCTACTCTGAGGATAGCCAACAATACGATTGCCGTCGCAGGAAGCAACACAACGGGTGAGAGATCGAAGATTTTGGGCAATTCTGTGGTGATGAGGTTGCCCTTTACTTCTGCCGGAAAAAAGAGGGATAGGCCCGTGTAAAAAATGATGGAAATAAATAGCGGCCAAAACCCGCTGACCATCATATTGCGAAGGTTCTTATAGAGTGATGTGCCTGTAATGCTGGCCACCAAATGTGCACTAGAAGACATTGGCGAGCAGCGGTCGCCTACAAAAGCACCCGAAATAATCGCGCCTGCGACGGGCTGAATCTCTACATCACTGCTCCGTGCCATCACCATCAGGGCAATGCCAATGGTGCCCACTGCGCCAAAGGAGGTTCCCATCAGCGTTGAAACCCCACTGGTCAGCAAAAAGGCCCACACAATGAAGAATCGTGGTGAGATTAATCCCGTTCCGAAGTACACCAAAGCGGGAACGGTACCTGCTGCCATCCATACAGCGGTCAACATCCCAATTAGCAACAGAACATTAACAACGGGTAAAGACTGGCGGGCACCGGCAAGACCCATTTTCAATAGGGCGCGTAGGGCAAATCCTCGACGCATTAGAACGATAAGAAATAGCCCAAGTGTGATCAGTAGTGGATAGGCAATAAAGATGCCTGTTAGGGCGCTGGTGACCAAGAGCCCAAATGAAACCAGTAAAACAACAATCAGATCAATAGTGTTGTTATTCGGATAATCTGATGGCGAGAATTTAGGAGGCATGCTGTAAAATCGCGGCTTGGTTCAGCCGACACAAATGAACCTGGGTTTGTAAACGACCGCCGATGCGCTGGTAAAAGCGAATACCGGCTGCGTTTTGCACATCGACTGTCCAGTCTATGCGTCCACAGTTATGCTGGTTGGCCACTGTGCACAGCTGTTGAATCAAGCGAGTGCCAACGGCTTGGTTGCGATGCTCCTGCATGATGAACAGATCATCTAGCCATAGGCTGGGCTGAGCTAGAAACGTGGAGTATGTGAAGTGGTAGCTGGCAAATCCAATCGGTGGACTTGTCGCAGGTGAGTTTTTCCCCCGAGCAGATGCCTGGGCAGATGCCTGAGAAGAAGCCTGTTTTTCGGCAAGCAGGACATAGGCCATGGGCTGTGGGCCAAAAAGGGTGTGGCTTAATTTTTCAGCAGTGGCTTTTACCGCCTCGGGACAACCATCAAATTCGGACTTGAGGTGGATGAGGTTTAGGAGCTGGGGCACATCAGCCTGGACGGCTGGGCGAATACAATAGGACATGGTTAATTTTAAGGATGATAAATTGCTTCAGCGAGTTGTCATCTTCTGACTCGTGGTGTTTCAACTCTCATTTTTTGCCTACGATTTTTCGACTGGCTTTTTGGCTGACTGGCCTTTTGGCTGGCTGACCTTTTGACTGACTGACCTTGTTGACTATAAAGCGGATAATTTTTCAGGGACAACGTATCGGGTTGATGGTTCATATCGATAGAATCGATGGCAAGAGGCGATCGCACTCAGGTCTACTAAATAGAAGCGATTCAAGCATCAATCGATTCAAATAAAGCGATTCAAAAAAGCTAGGTGAGCACGACCTATGGCCAAGGCAACTAACAACGGGCAACTCAAAATTTCGCAGCTGGTGGCTTTCGCAGCCGTGGCGCAGCACGGTGGATTTAGCGCAGCGGCGTTGCACTTAGACCTAGCCCAGTCCACAGTGAGCCATGCGATCGCCTCCCTCGAAGAAGACCTTGGCGTAGTCCTCCTCCTGCGAAATCGCTCAGGCGCGGTGCTTACCCCTATTGGTAGCCAAATCTATCAGCAGGCAAAGTCCGTAATTGCCCAGATGGAGGCGATTCGACATACCGCGAACCAGGCTAAAGATTTGCAAACAGGCCGGGTGCGAGTGGCGGCGGTGCGCACGGTCGCGACCCATGTTTTGCCAGATGTGATTGCTCGGTTTCGTGAAGCTTATCCAGAG
>JBCDAG010000607.1:0-3367 GCA_039186165.1 Cyanobacteria bacterium P01_F01_bin.53 | reverse complement strand
TGTAAGTCCATTAATATAAATTGTTGGGTTTTGTATGAGTAAATTCCCTTCTTTATAACTGCTTCAGCATTTCCTAGGAGGGTCCGTGAAGTTTTTTCATATGGCATTCGTAAAATCAATGAGAAATTCACTTGAATGCTACTTTCACGTCCTATTACAAAGTAAATAATCCCGTGAAAATCTTATCGCTTAAAGGTGTTTTATTGCGGTGTTTAGAGCAGGTTTTATTTAGCAATCGTGAAGAGAAAATAACTAGCTTCACGAACTTTTCACAAAAAGTCGAAAACGATCCCTATTTCTTTTTCAAAAGTGCACTGAAACCTTCTGTTCACTGGCGAAAAATACCGCTGCAAAAGAAAGAGACAGCTTCCCAGATACTTTATACCTCTGCACTTCCCCAACTATGGGCCAGCAATCGCAATAGCCATAAGAACCTATCGATTGCAGCATTTTCTGAGGAAGTGGCCAGGCAATTAAGTCGAGTTCGGTTTAAAGCAATTTCTGGTGATCTAGATCACCTAGGCTGCCCGACGTGTTTGATTTCTCAACTTTGGGATGAATTTCAGATAGAAACTCAAAGACCCGTATGGATTTCATGGGAACTTTCATCAAAGGGAATTGATATATGGATACAACGAAACCAGAACGGTTTACAGACAGATAGGAAATACCCCTTATTTGGCATCATTCAAAAATCATTCGATCAAGTCAACCATTCTTCTCTTAACCTTTCAAATAAAGTTGATCGAGATCACACTACTTACAACACTAATCTCACAGCTGCGCAATCAAACGTAAAGCCCCCCGATGATGTCTCGAAGAATAGGCGAAACCATCACTTGAAAACGATTGGTTTTCAATCAATTAATTCACCGAATCATCCAACCCATCACCTGACAAAAGCACCAGCTAGTCTCACGCCGCCATCAGCCGATAAGTCATCACTAGAGGCCTCAGTTAGCCCCATTGAAGACACGCCTAAAACGCTGGAAACGATAGATTGTGAGAGCCACTCTTCAGGCATTATTGATGTCGTAATCGATACCGACACCTCACGGACAAGGTCCTCTCAGGTAGCGGCCTCACAAACGGAAACTTACCCAAACGAACGCCACAAAACGACGCGCTCACAAACCTCAGCTACCCAGAAACAAAGCACCCAGGCACAAAGCACCCATCAGTCATTCGGGAAAACGCCAACACAACAGCAGCAGTGCCAAAATCAAACAGCCCAAGCCCTGATATGGGAGGCACAATACACCCATGCTCGCTGCTGCGCCTTACTCAGGTCCTGGCAAGACACATTACAAGCAGCCTCCATAGAGCCCAAGCCGAACGAACAAAAACCGAATGAATCAAAACCGAACGAACACAACCTGAACGAACAAAAACCGAACGGCTCAAAAAACCGTGAGCTAAACAGTGGTCTAAACACAAGTGAACAACCATTAGCCTCTTTACTATTAAGCGCTAGCTCCCCCAGCTGCGTCGAGAGGATTGACACCCCCCATACCCAAAATCTGGTGCAAACACTCACTGCAATCGCCGATAATATGTTTTGGATTCCTTATCGATGGTCGGCCAAACAATATTTTTTGTTCCGGACGGCCTCAACACAGCTATGCCAAGCCTTTGAGGCATTTGATCGAGCTGAAATGAGCGGATTCCACAGCCACATGCTAACCACACTCACCCCCAAAAAAGCCGAGCTAGCCCTCCAATTCCAAGCACGATTTGCACTGGTATCAGCCACACAAAACAGCCTAAAAGTCTTGCTAGAAGAGCATTTAGACGCTGATGCGCCGACTGAGCTGTAAGCATTAGGAAGGAAATTACATATTAAATGAGTCACCAGCGACGTTAAGACTGTGCCAATTGAAGGGATGTCCACTCAAGATGACAAAGCCACAGCCATCACCTATATTTAGGGGGTGTGAGGAGCGAACCAGTAAAGGCACCGAGACGAAACACGGCCAGTCGTCGGTGCCTTTTCTGATCTTAAAAGGCGGAATTAAAGGGACTACTTGCGTAAGCGAGAGATGCTTTTAATTCCGCTTTTTAGTAACAACTTTTTTTAAGTGGCTTGTTTAGCGGCTTGACCAGGTTGTAATTGGCTTAGCTATATACGGCGGCATCCAACAACACCCTGACGAAATACGCACACACCAAACATTTGGCAAGGTCAATGCAGTTACGTGGCCCTTCGTGATAGCCTATGCGCTATGAATGGAAGCGGACACCAGCGACGAATCAGCTATCGCTTGCTGCTAATGATATTGTGGGCAACACTTTTGGTGCTTGCCGTTGAACTAACTGCCGGATGGGTGAGCCATTCCCTCTGCTTGCTAGCAGAATCGCTCCATACGCTCATCGATGTTTTTAGTACCTTACTCAGCCTGGTGGCCGTCACCTCTCCTCAGCGCACTCTGGGTAAAGAAATTTGGGGGCATGGACGAGGCGAAGCCGCAGGCGCACTCATCCTATCGAGCATTTTAGGATTTGCAGGAATTTCTATCCTCTTAATTGCAGCCGAACAGTTTGAAACATTTTTCCAAACCACAAAGGGCAACTTCCAGGTAGAAGTCACGCTCCCGCTGCTGCTTTTGATGTGGGTAATGGTTGGCCTAATGCTCACCGCTGTCCTGATCGCGGCCCGCAAAAGCAGAAGACTCAATAGCTTGTCACTGAAGCTCAATACTCAGCATATTTTAAATGACGCGTGGCTTACAGCCATGGTGCTCACGGGGCTCATTGCCATTGGCCAAGGCTATCGTTGGCTCGATCCGCTGTTGGCTATCTTGCTCGTTTGCCTATCCAGCAAAAGCCTTTGGAACATGCTGAACCATCAGCTGCCCATGCTGCTAAAACCCACGGCGATCGCACCAGAAGCCATATCCCAAATCGCCTGCCAAGTAGAAGGCGTCACCCGCTGCACCCGAATTTTGTCACGGGGCATGGTTGGCAGGCAGGTATGGATAGAACTACACCTCGCCCTACACCCAGAATTTATGGTGATCGCCCAAACGATCGGCAAACGAGTCGAGAGAACACTAAGGGAGCACTACGGCCCCGTACGCGCACAAATTTGGCTGGATCAAAGCTATCAAGATGCTTCAGCTCAACCTGCTAAACGATAAAGAACTGCTAAGCGAGAAAGAAAAGGGGGAAGTCATCCACACTCAGACCCCATCGGCCCCAAATATCGAATCAAATATGGGGAAAACACCTCATATATCAGGGTTAATGGCTTGCCATGGTGCCAAAATAAATAATGGCGTCCCCAAAACGGGCCTTTTTGCTCAAACGCTAATTCCAAGGCCTCAGAGTGACCGAAGTAAATCCCCTGAATATCCCGATAGAGTTCCGT
>JBCDAG010000606.1:0-3367 GCA_039186165.1 Cyanobacteria bacterium P01_F01_bin.53 | reverse complement strand
GCACAATGTGTCGATCTATCGATTGGCTCATTTACAGTTCATGATGGTTGGGCGATTCATCGGGCAGAGGCTAATCAATCCCAAAAACACAGGCCAGTTGTGAATCTTGTTTATTATGATGCAAACGCTCGCATAGAGCCAACCCCGAACCGAAACTGGCAAGCCGCACGAGATATGTTTTTTCCTGGTTTAAAGCCTAATGAGCTAGCTACAAATCGACCCATCGCTGGATGACCACTTTGAATAGATAATAGTCTTGTAGCGATTGTCTTAGCTGTCAAGAACTTTCAAAATAAATATCTAAAGTCTTCTAAGGCAGGCGAATATATCTGCTTGCTTGAGCGAGCAGTCGCCTCTCTAGACTTCAGGTTGATAGATGTCAGCTTGTCTTAACGTTAGACGTGGTTGGTGGGCGTTTGCCAAAGTTGATTATGACGCACCATCGAATTAAGAATGACCACCAACTTACGAATACACGCTGTTAACGCTACTTTGGGTAACTTACCTCGCTCTAGCAGGCGTTGGTAAAATGCTTTAATGACTGGATTATGTTGAGTGGCGACTAAGGTGGCCATGTAGAGTCCACACCGAACCTGAGCCCGTCCCCCCTGAATCGTGCGTTTACCCTTAAACTGACCACTATCGCGATTGATCGGAGCCACGCCCACCAATCGAGCCATCTGCTTATCCGTGAGCAATCCCAACTCAGGTAGCTCGGCTAAACAAATGGCACAGGTCACCGGACCAATACCTGGAACAGACAAAAGGATCTCACGTTTACGCTGCCAATCTGTTTGTTGTTTTGCGAGTTGTTGAATCTGTTCAGACAGCTTTTTGATTCTCTCACTAAGCTGTTTTATATGTTCATTAATATCGGCTTTGACCGATTCAGGTGCGCGACTAAGGCGATTTTGCTCCGCTACTTTTATACCCACTAACTGACGTCTGCGGGTCACGATATCACGAAATATTTGCGCCTCTTGACTGGGTAATGTCTGAGGGGCAGGTCCGATGCTTTTCGCAAATTCAGCAATGACGTGAGCATCTAATCTATCAGTTTTTGCTTTCCCAAGCGCCAGCGCAAAGGCTCTGATTTTCCTTGGATTGACCATCGCCATTGGAATACCATGGGATTGTAGACTCAGTGCTAATAGGCGTTCCAAACCACCCGTCGCTTCAAAAACAATACATTTGGGCGATAAGGTCTTGAGATGATTGATAAAGGCTTCAATCCCCTCAGCCGTATTGGCATACTGATAGGTCTTGGCTAACGGCAGAATGTAAACATCTATGTTCGCTTGGCAAATATCTGCTCCAACCCAAACGTCTTCAGTGTTCATTTTGGTACCCTAGAGATTCATTAGATTGTGTCCCTCTGACAACTCATCCTTGCCGATACGAGGTCGAGGCCTCAGGCGATTGTTCGAGTTTCTGTCATTGGGCTGTCAGCGTGGGTCCCTGAGCTACTCTAATACGGTGTTTATCACCTGGGTGAGACGGGATTACCACGCTCTTCCTTACCCTATAGGGCCGAGGAGCCCAAGCTACGAACGACGGTGTCTCAGCACCTAGGGTGCGACGGGCTTCCTCTTACTCTGAAGATACAAGGGTGGGCACTGCCCACCAAATGTCTTTGCTTAAGCCAAAATTTCAACCTCATCGCCCACCTGCAGTGTCCCCTCACGATGGGCAATTAAATTTTGTCCAAACCAAATGGCATGGTCCCATCGCCGATAGGTAGCTAATGTCTTGAGAGGTTCTTTCCCCTGTTTTCCAGTAGCCTGCTCCACACCGGGAATCGAACAACGTGAGCAGGCCTTAGCCACATCGAACACAATTTCCCCGATTTTGATTCGTTTCCACATGTCTTCAGCAAAGGGCTCACAGCCCTTCACCACCAAATTAGGCCGAAATCGATTCATGGGGACTGGCTGTTCTAAGCGACCATTCAGGTCGGCTAACGATGCCTCAGAAATGAGTAAAAACGGGTAAGCGTCGGAAAAACTATTGGGGGTTTCAAACCGACCATGGTCGATCGGTCTATGGGTGCTATCTGGCATGTACACCAGTTGAGCCTCGAGACCTAAAAAATTGGACAACCACTTAGAGGCTGTATCACCCATGGACCAGGCTATGCACCTATCGCCCCAAACATCTACGTCCACTGGCTGATGTTTAGCAGGTACTGCAGGTATTTCTAGTGCAGAATTGGCTAATCCTCGAATGCCTAGCGTTAAAGTTTCTCCCACCTCTACCTGAATTAACGCCATTTTTGGTAACTTGCGTTGGGTGAGAAACTTACCGTTGCGATCGCATATCATCCATCGTCGGTCATGCTTTAGTCCTCGCAGCGTTACTTCTGCCTGGCTTAAGCTAATCCCTGCAGCTGACTTAATTGGATAGGCGTTTAACTCACTGAGAGTAATCGTGGCCATTTGCTTTTCTCCTGAGACGGTTATCCAACCGATGACTCACCTGGTTCAATTGCTGCAAAATTATCTATAACAGTAAGAGGTGCCTAGAATGGCGGCTCTTAAACACTCTATAGCAGCAACATGGATAAGCTCTACGCAATGGAAGACGCTCAGCGGATTTTGCAAATTGCGATCGCGCAGGAAACTGAGTCAGGAGAGCTTACCCATCAACAATTGCTCGAAATTGCTGAAGAACTCAACATTAGCCCAGCTACCCTCAAAAATGCTGAGCAGGAATGGCATCTCATGCAAGGCAGAGCGGAAGACCATCGCTTATTTCAAGCCCAGCGACGCCAACGTTTGCAGGGACAGCTGGGGCGCTATGCCATTGTTATTAGCTTTTTAGTCGTGCTTGATTTTGTCACCCCTGGCGGTACATTTTTGGGACATTTAGGCTTTTCGCTCTACGTTGCCTTGTTCTGGGGCTTGGGCCTTTCTCTGAAAGCGTGGCGCATCTTGCAAACTTCAGGAGAGCGCTATGAGCGTGAGTTAGAAGGGTGGAAGCGCAAACGTAACATGCGGCAAACCATCAACGGCGTTGTTAATCGTTTCCTAGGTTCTGCTTAGGCTGAACCTACCAGTTTTAGGGAACTATCGGGTAAGGCTGTCTGAATTTGGTTGTATTTGAAGCTTGTGTAAAGGTCTTAATAATGGGTTTTCTGGCGCTGGTCGGTCAACATAAATTGTTACAAAGCCGATAACCAACGTCCATCAAGAAGAATCATTGGTAGATATTGTTTTGAGCTCAAGTCAGAGACATCAACAGTCAGGCGAATTTTGATGAATTTTGCTTGTAGATCGCGGAATGATTTGCACTTTTTGGGCAATCCTGCAATGATACGAAACACAAGGTTGGTTGTGTGTTCCTTGGTTTCATTCCATAGCTGCAGGTT
>JBCDAG010000605.1:0-3370 GCA_039186165.1 Cyanobacteria bacterium P01_F01_bin.53 | reverse complement strand
TTTTATTTTGCTTAAGGGCCTGTTTTATGAAGAAATGACTTAAAAGAGACGGTTTTCTCGAAGCGTAGAAGGCAAGGCTTGAGGTAGACGCTACAAGCTTTTATGGAGCCTACAAGCGATGAAACGTTCTCTCTCAGCAGTAATATCAGCATTGATTGCCATCGGCTACTTCGGAGCAGGTAGCCCTGCAAAGGCGACCCCCTCTGAGACCTATTTCACCGACGGTGCTTACTGCGAGTATCACCCCAAGAATCCTGAGCAGGCGGTGAGTGCAATGCCCTGCTCATTTGTTCAAGATGAATGGCAAGTGGATATTTTGTGGGCCGATGGCGTATACAGCAAGTTTGAAAATACGCATGAGCTGCACGATGGCACGTTTACTGGAATCTATCTAGATCGAAGGGGTGGGGTGGTTTATCAGCTGGAGAATCCAAGTGATCGCAGTCGTCACTTCCAGATGGAAAGTGGCGCGCTCTTTGTCTACTTGAGGTAATCCTAAGTTTCCAGATGGAACAGGTTTTAGCGCTCCCTCGTGCCCAGCTTACTTCTGTGGGTATGAGGCTTCTGGTAAGCGTTCCTCAAACGTATCTATGGCCTTATAAAACCACTCCGCTATAGGCTTCCAATCATCTGAAGGCAAATACCACCATCACAAAGCGCAAGAGAGCCAATAATTACCAACCACGATGCCACAGATTGTGCCATCCATGCCGATGAGTTTTGGTTGCTGTAGAGGTCGTATGGAAATGGTGGCCAGCGAGGACAGGAGAGTTTCTGCAACCTCATTAGGACAGACGACTTCACTGCCAAAGGTGAGAGGCTCAGCATTCTCTGAAGGAAAGCATTTTGATGGGTCCCATCCGACTCTCCTTATCCAGTAGGTCTTATTGGAATAGAAAAGAGACCAGGAGAAATAGGGTTCAAACGATGGGTAGCGAAATATAAGGAGCCGCCTATCAGTATCGCGGCGTATCGGCAGCCCCGGATATTCTTCTGGATGATCGAGCAGGGAAAGGACCTTATTACGCTGTTTCTCTGTTGTACTCATAGCATAATCGGGGGCTAGCGAGACACACAGTCCAGCACACTTAACAGCAATAAATCAATTGTGGGAAAAACAATGGCATAGCTCATACAACAAAGGAACTAGCAGGCGTGTTGCTGCTAGATGCTGCGATCTCACTTACGCGCTACCATTCCGACTCGCACATCGCTTTCATATCTGTCCACCGAGACGCAAACGTTTCATCGCTAGTTATGCATGATCGTTCAAGAATTGAATCACAACCAACGCCCATTTCACGCAACACATGACACAAAACAATCGAGCCAGCACTGCCTTGTCCCATCGTAAGCGCAGTATCAATCTCACTCTGTGTACAACCAATAAGATGAACAAGTTGACACTGACCGACCGGTAATAGAATATCTGATTCATACTCGGGACTTACGGTTGCCACGAGATATGTCAGTAGAGTGCTCGTCTCTTGAACGAGCGGTCCGTAGCATGGAATGTGATCGCCAGGCAGAATGATGCGTGCGTTCTCATAAAATAGAAGATATTTCACAAGATTGATCAGGATATTGGGCACCCAAGCTGATTTTTCACGCGTCGAAATTACCAATTCGATGCCCAATCCAGAGTAGCGCTCACCATCATCATCAATGATAGGTTTTGGGTTCGCATCGTCGTCAATGTCAGGCTGTGAGAGTCCGCTAGTTACGTAATGCCACGATGGGCGATGTTCGTTGGGTGGGTACTGATAGATACCACCACCAGCCCAGTTGACAAACAGATGAGGATCGCAAGGTGACATAATCTGATCAGATGGCTCAGTCGCCCCAAAGATGGCGCTCAAAGCGTTCTCGCGGGCGGCCATTTGTGCTGCGTAAGCAACCTCGCCCGGTTGTTCTAACTTAAGCTCATCAACATTCGGTAAGGAAGAGGCATCAAACATATGTTTAACTAGTCACCCGATAAGCAAGGGTACGCAAAATATGACTTGCCAGAATTGCTGTGTAGCTTCCGAAAACCTTGGCCACCAGGAAACATCCTCACGCGAATATTTCCCGAATAAACCCAATTAACGACACGTAGATTTACGTTTGAGTTTTTGTTGATTTGTTGTCCGATTTTTTACGAAAAGGCTCGCTATTTGCTTGAGGTATCTCTCAGAGAAACCTATCAACTTTTGAGAGTTATAGCGATGAAAACGCTTGCAACTATTTCAATGACAGTTTTGACTGTGCTTGCTACGATGGGCTTTGCTCAGTCGGCTCGGGCAGAGGCTCGCCAGTCTTTCTGTGGGTATATTCCCGATTCACCGCTGCAAACCTCTATCATGACGGCTTGCACCTACTCCAGAAATCGAGAAGCGATCGAAATTAACTGGGAAGAAGGTGATATTTATACTCGCTTTGAAGCAGTCGATGAAAAACCAGGAACATACATCGACCAGGGCGGCGGTATAGTTTACGCCCAAAGAAGTCACGTCGGTGCTGATGCCCAGTTCCGATTAGAGAGAGGCACTGTATTGGTGTACTGGCAAGCGCCTCACTGACGGTCACCTCACTTACAGACAGCTAATTTAGGCTAATTTAACTGTTGTAAAAGGCAGGGGAACCTCGAAAGATGCGATCGCGTTGTCCCTGAGCCAATCTCGAAGAGCCATACCCACCCCGATCAGCAATCGGCTCTTCATTCCTCTCATAAGGAGAGTTCGCAATAGTCACAAAGGTGTGATTCGCCCGGTCGTAGGTGAGGACAGTTCCGTCGACAATATTGTAAATCCAACCGTGGAGCTGAACTTCGTTGCGGTGAAGGTGTGATCGCACTGAAGGATATGTCTTCAAATTATCGATCTGCGTCAGCACATTTTCAGCGACCAGGGTCGATAGCTTTTCTGCCTTTGGTAAATGGCCGTAGTGATCCTCTACCAGCTCACGCGTCGCCTCAGTATGCTTTAGCCAGTTATATACCAGGGGCATTTTTTCTTCCAGCTCACCGACTTGAAGCAAGCCCTTCATAGCCCCACAGGTGGTGTGCCCACAAACAACAATGTGCTGAATATCAAGAGACTTAATAGCGTACTCAATGGTCGCCCCCTCACCTCCATTAGTAGCACCGTAAGGCGGCACAATATTGCCAGCGTTGCGAATAACAAAGAGATCGCCTAAGTCCGACTGGGTAATGAGCTCTGGCTGTACGCGAGAATCTGAACAGGTAATGAACAGTACGCGCGGATGCTGACCTTGGGAAAGTTCTTGTAGCAGCTCTTTATGCTGTGGAACGTAACTGCTTTGAAACTCTCGTAGCCCTTTAATCAGATCTTTCATGGCTTTTCTCTATCTCATGTTTCCATAATCTCAC
>JBCDAG010000604.1:0-3385 GCA_039186165.1 Cyanobacteria bacterium P01_F01_bin.53 | reverse complement strand
CGCCGCCCAGTCGCTCATTAGGCGCGGCGCGCTTGCAGCATGTGCCATGGTGCTATTGATCGGGACAGCGAACGCAAACCGCAACGATGAGTGCCTCTTTCGAAAGAGCATGAAAATATAGTCCTTGATGTCGTAACTTCAGGTTTGCAAAAAGTGTTCTCTCCTGATGTGTTGAAAGATATGGTGACAGAACTGAAAGCTTTCTTCAATAAAGAAAAAGAAACTGATGAAAAATTTGATCTCTCTCAAAGCTCATTTGAGATCCTTTGTTATTGCGCATCTCGGGTTCCCTATTCTGAGTTCTACGAACAATGGTATAGACAATCTTCTGATGTCCAAGCAGAGTAAGCCAAAACGTAGTTAGCAGAAATTTCATTTCAGAATGTTTTCAATGTAGTCAATAGTAATAGAATTAACGTCTGCGCTGAATAACGTAAGCTTGAACCTGTTTAGCCCATTGTTTTTGTATCCCAAGATTCACTAAGTCATCTTCACTTAAACTAACTAATGCTTTAAGATTCGTCACCCCAGCCTCCTCTAATTTTCGAACTGACTGCACTCCCACCTTAGGAATTCCCCGAGGCAACAATCGTCGAATTTCTCCTAGTACACTTCCGAGCGGAGAGCAATACTTAAGCTGTTCTTGCAGGGAATAGACCTGAAACCGAATCTGCCGCAAATGCCGCTTCACGTTTTTTACCCGCTTAAAATCAGCCTGGCAGTCTTCCTTAAGATGATAATAAAACGTCCGAATCTCCAACAGTTTCGACAGACCAGCCAATAACCACAGCAGCTCATCCCGCCACCGTTCCTCAATCCCCTCCAACCCTTTCACCTCATACTGCCGCTCAATCTGGGCATGAGCCATCCCTTGCGGTCTCCGAAGCCTTCGGCATTTCCGATGACATGTTCCGTCAAACCTTTCGCTTCAAAAAGGCGACTGGCTCCTGGCCAGCTACGATGCCACTGGTCTTGAAGCCTTACCCTTACCCATTCATGCCGAAGACGCCAACGAGGCAATTCTGGAGTTTGTAGAGGCCCAGTCTGCTACGCCAACGATAGTACAGTGATACTTGATAGTTGATAGACACGTTTGCTGCCGTAGCCCAGATATGTCAGGTAATATCAATTCAATTAAAAATCAGCAAATTCAGCCCTATTATCCTGATCAGTCTTTAGAATTCTAGATGGTAGACATGCATTAATGACAGAAGCTGAGGCGATTAGCCATGGAACCACTAACTCTAGCAGCTACGGCAATTGCCGCCACGATTATGACCAAGTTTTGGGGAAAAACGGGCGAGCAGCTGAGCGAGGAGCTATTCGAGAAAAGTGAAGAATTTTACAAATCCCTAAGGCGAAAGGCCCCTCAGACAGCCACAGCTATTGAGAAAGCCCCCCAATCGCCCCAGGAATATGGTCAAGCGGTCCTTGATTTAAGTGCGATCGCTGAACGGGATGCAGAGCTGGCTGAGGAAATACAGGTCTTGGCAACCGTTGCTGAGCGAGAACCCAATGAAGCTCTCAAGCAAGTAATTCAAGAAATTCTCCATACACTCCAGAACCAGCAACCGACCGTTCAGAACATTGGAAAAATAGCGGACAAGATTGGACTACTCGTCCAAGGTGGAACCGTCAATATTCAAAACTTCTCCGTTGACTAGGAAGTGTTGCGATGCCTGAAAATCCAGATAAGATCGCCGATAAGCTAGGTGTTAATGCCCCAAACAGCCAGGTCAATATAGAAAACATGTTTGTTGGATCATCCTCTGATGATTCAACAAAGCAGCAGGATGCTCCGATTGATTGGCAAAAGATTTGTCGAGGCATGTTGGTAGAGCGAGAACAGCTCACCAGCAATAAGTTGATGCGGTCTCCTGATATGCGTAAAACTCTTGATATTTTTGTTGATCTTGCCCTAGTTCAACAGAAAAGAGTAAGCAAACATGATGGAGATATTTTACCTCAGCATGGATCTAAACTCTATAAACCTTCTCAATACTCAGATTCTGAGCGCTTTGAATTCAAACGTTTTCTTGAGGACGTTTTACTCGCTCAAAAAAATGAAAAGCTAACTATCATCGGCGAACCAGGCTCGGGTAAGACGACACTCCTACAGAAAATAGCTTTCTGGTTGCTCGATAACACTGAGGATTTAGTACTTTGGGTCTCTTTGGGAGAATTGAGAGATAAACCCCTCCGAGACTATTTGACTGAAGATTGGCTACAAGATGCTGTGATGTATGCCGACTCTCGGATTTTAGAAGATTGGAGGCTTCATTTTCTACAGAATAGGGTATGGCTTTTACTTGATGGCTTGGATGAGATGACTCCCGAAACTCGGGATGTTTTATCCTTAAAAGGCTGGGTCTCACAAGCTAGAGTCATTGTGACTTGCCGATTAAATGTTTGGCAAAGCAATCCACGCATTATCAATGGCTTTGAAACCTACCAAATGCTTGATTTCCGAATTCCTCAGATCGAGGAATTTATTCAAAAATGGTTTTCTCACGAGAAGGTAGCGGGACAGTGGTTGCAGCAGGCTTTAAATCAACCAGGCAAAGAACGTATCAGAGATCTTGTCAGGAATCCACTCCGTCTCACATTGTTGTGCTCAACCTGGCATTTGCGGGAGAGAAAGCTTCCAGATACACGGGCAGAGTTTTACGAGCAGTTTGTTGACGATTTATACGAATGGAAACGTGAGGCATTCCCGACTACGCCTCAACAACAAATAGAACTCAATCATAAGCTTGGCGAATTAGCTAAGAGAGCTATTGATGAAGAATTAACTCGTTTTCGCCTTAGGCATAGTTTAGTTACTGAAGTGCTCGGAGAGCTAGACGAGCCTAATTCTGTATTGAAGCTTGCCTTAGACTTAGGATGGCTCAATGCTGTGGGTGTCGATCCCAAAAATCCTAGAGAGCCTGTTTATGCTTTCTTCCATGCCACATTTCAAGAATATTTTGCTACTCAAAATATTGAGGATTGGAGTTTTTTCATGCTACCTGAGCATGAGGATGAATTCATCACATATGAAACATATTTAAGTGAGGCAAAGCCCTACCGAATTTTTGAACCACAATGGGAAGAAGTGATTCTGCTATGGTTAGGTAGAAAAGATAGTGAATGTGAAAAAAAATATGCTTTTATTGAGGCATTATTGGACTTTGATGATGGATGTAGATACTTCTATTCTGATCGAGCATTCTTTTTAGCCTCACAGGGATGTCTTGAGTTACCAAGTTATCCAGATTCTGAAACAGTAATTCAATCACTCATTCAATGGGCATTTGGTCGATTTGACCCTACAACTGAAAGTTGGCTCTATTCTCTGGAGCCTAGAGGAAAACAGGCAAGAATAACGCTCATTAAGATAGCTAAT
>JBCDAG010000603.1:0-3408 GCA_039186165.1 Cyanobacteria bacterium P01_F01_bin.53 | reverse complement strand
GGTAATTTCTCCAATCCCAAGCGCTAGAGAAAACTTTCCTTCTTGCTCACCAACACCTATGTCGCCAACGCCTGGCACCTTGAATGTCATTGCCTCAACATCGGCATTCAAGACTCTCGCCGCACCTTGTAGCAATTTTTTTAGCCGATTAGGTTCCTCAATTGATAGATTGTCTAGGCTTTGACTAATCCGACGGGCGATTACTAACAATATATCCCCAATTTCCACATCAGCCATTTCTAAGTCTTCACTCGACTCAAAATAGACGACATAAAACCCCTCGTCCTCTAGTTCTTTCTTAAGTCGCAATAACTCAGTTGATTTTCCACAACCAATATGTCCAGTGAATAAGACGCAGGTGGGTTCATCTGGAGATAGAAATGTAATCTTCTTTTTTAGCTTGCCAATAATATTGCCACCTCGTACTGAGGCAAAATCAATATAGCACTTGCGATCTTCAGTATTGTCAGCTCGCAGTGTTTCACTAGGGTTGGTAGCCCGATAAAACTTCTTTAAATCAGTTTTCATCCTCTTGGGTAATCCCCTGTCTGCTCTCATATAGACAAACTATAGATCACTTATGCTTTACGCTGAGGGGTCTAATATAAATACTCTCAAACAGTTTATACTCTCAAACAGTTTCCTCCCTAGGCTGGCAAAGTCGAATCCAGAAGCCGCTGCCAATCATTTCCCGCAGGCAGCATTCCTTTATATTCTTCTGGCGCTGAAGGATACAATTGATAGGTGACTATCCCAATCGGGTTCGCCTTTGACTTGAGGCTAAACTCCACCTCAAGCTGGTACCTCTCAGCACACAAAATAATACTAATACTCATCTATTGGTTTAGGTAGATTTCCAAGGCAGTTATGATATGGTTCAAGTGTTCTACTCCCAAGAACGCTTAAGCCTATGGAGCATCAGCACTGACTATCTGCCCTATGTCATCGCAACCACCTTTACTTCCTCCCGATGCCTATGACCGTTTTCTGAGCGACCTCAAGATCCTGATCAAAACATCCCAGGTCAAAGCTGCCCTTGCGGTCAATTCAGAATTGATTTTGCTCTATTGGAAAATCGGTCGAGACATCCTACAGCGTCAGCAGCAGGAAGGTTGGGGTAGCAAAGTCATTGAACGCTTATCCAAAGATCTCAAACGTTCCTTTCCAGATATCAAAGGATTTTCCCGCACAAATTTGATGTATATGCGGGCACTTGCTGAAGCATGGCCTGATGAGCAATTTGTCCACCAGCTTGGTGGACAAATTCCGTGGAAGCATAACTGCATCATTCTCGATAAGGTCAAAGACCCAAATGAGCGCCGTTGGTACATCCATAAAACCATTGAAAATGGCTGGAGCCGCAATATTCTAGCGCTTCAAATTGATACCCGTTTGTACCATCGTCAAGGTAGCGCTGTTACTAATTTTGAGAAAACTCTGCCCAAGCCACAATCAGAGCTGGCTCAGGAACTGATTAAAGACCCCTATAATTTTGATTTTTTAACCCTTGGTCAGGATGCCCTGGAACGTGAGCTAGAACGCGGACTGCTGGAACATATTCGTGATTTCTTACTAGAGCTGGGATTGGGATTTGCCTTTTTAGGGAGTCAATACCCAGTGGTTGTGGATGACATCGAGTACCGGATGGATTTGCTCTTCTACCACACTCGCCTCCACTGCTATATCGTCATCGACCTCAAAATGAAGGAATTTGCGCCTGAGTTTTCAGGCAAAATGAACTTCTACGTCTCAGCAGTTGATCACTATCTTCGTACAGACAGCGACAATCAAACCATAGGGATTATTCTGTGCCGTAGTAAACGTAAAACAACGGTCGAATTCGCACTTCAAGATCTCCAAAGACCTATCGGCGTTTCTACCTATCACCTCAGCGATGAGCTACCTGAAACAGTTAAAAGTAGCCTACCCACTATTGAGCAGTTGGAAATGGAACTAGAGACTGCATTTCAGGAAATTGAAGCCCAGAGCACTCAAGCCCCCAACCAAAGTGAAGGTTAAGACGCTCCATATTATTTGTAGCCAACCTAGACGACTTATTGAGCCAAAATAGATAAGTTTGACTTCTAAGCTATCGCAAGTCGTCCAATAAACCACGCAATTGCTCTGCTCCAAGAAAATTCAGGTAGATCTCCGAATGAACCTTCAGACTATGACCTTGAGACCTGGCTGCAATAGCCGGGTCAATTCCTTTGATTGCCATCCTGCCTGCATGGGCATGGCGTAAGTCATAGATTTTGAAAGGTAACTCTAAGCGTCGGAAATATTGACTGCTGATATTGCCATAATGACTATTGGTCCGGGCATTAATTTCAGGCAACGTAATTTCTTTCCCTTCGAACCACTGTTCCCACCAACCCACCGGGCAAGGAAGGGCCACAGCTCGATATCCGGTTTTGCCACCCGTGACCACCGCTATCGGATCAGTTTTGAGCGCTTCCAAATCGACATGAAACGCTTCGTGGTTCCGTAGACCATAGCAAGCGACCAATCGATAGAAATTAAGCCACTTTGGATCTGGGATGCGATCGCACCATTCTAAAATCAGCTCATCACTCGGCACATCTTCTCGGTTTACTGCATTGGGTCGATACTTACCTCGTAGCGGCTTGAGATTAACATCCACATTGGCAAATCGAGCCAGCGCATTATACGCATCACATGCCCGCTTCCTGGATCTAGTATCCGCTGGATAACTTTCAGCCGCAGAAATCAATACGTTGGCCGTTAGTTCATCATCCTGCGGCAATCGTTTAAAGGGCGTTCGATAGTCCTTGTCCCAGGTCGTTTCACTTTTAGGATTACGCTCGCGCCGGATGAAATAATCGGCCTCGAATGCATCGATCCAGCCAGACACCTTGCGAGTTGAGCCTTTACCATCCACCCAATCCTCCCATCTGAACGATTGAGATGCGATGTCATTACTGAGTTCAAATGCCTTCTTCTTCGCCGTTCTTACCCAGCTGGATTAGAAAAAACCGCTAGTCTAATACGCTGAGAGCTAGGTTTTACTCGCTTACTATCTGGCTTGGGTGGCAAGGTAGCTCTCAAGTACAACCGCTGACCGATTTGCTTAACTGACACGCCAGCACGGGCAAGTTTGAGGGCTTCATTTAACTTGTCTAACTCAGCATCACAGTCAAACTTCTTTGCCATCTTTGCCGCAAATTTGCCGTAAATGGTTAGTTCTTATCATACAAGAACGGCAAATAGTACAAACGCTCATGCAGCAATATCAAACGTTTTTGTCGATGATGGGTGGGAAGCCTTGCTATGCGGTGGTCACTTTCGTAGGTTGTGGTTCCACCATTCGGGGGTTCGAGTCCCCTCGTTCGCCCTTTTTCAGCAGCTGATGAAGATAATGTGTTTGAGCACTGGTGCAAATTTATG
>JBCDAG010000602.1:0-3425 GCA_039186165.1 Cyanobacteria bacterium P01_F01_bin.53 | reverse complement strand
TTCACTGCCCTACTGTTGACCGCTGCCACCGTTGCCTTTGCACCTAGCGCCAATGCCGCCGAGTCAAAAGCCGTAGACAACATCCAAGCCACTCGCCTAGAGCAACTCAATAACCAGTCCAAGTCCATCAAAGATATCCAGTCTGCTCGCCTAGAGTTTCTTAATAACCAGAGCAAAGCCGTCGATGATATCCAAAAGGTTCGGCTTGAGCACCTGAGCAACCAATCCAAAGCCATTGAGAATGTCCAGGCGACTCGCTTGGAATTTCTCGACAATCAGTCCAAGAGCATTGATGACATCCAGAAAGCACGCCTTGAATTTCTCAGCAACCAATCCAAGGCCATCGAGAATGTCCAGGAGACACGTCTTGAGTTTCTAGATAGCCAGTCTAAAGCGGTTGAAAATGTCCACGAGACTCGCCTAGCAGAAAGAGCGCGTCGCAACAAAGGCAACCTTCGCTAAGCATTCAACCCCAGGCTCGGCAGGACATTTGCTGAGCCCAGGGCTATGAGTCACTCTAGTGAAGCCAATGATTCGGATCAGGGAGTGACTGATTAGGTTTGGATGCCCATTTTCATACTCCATAAGGCTTCTATGCTTCATTAGCTGGGGCATCCCTTTCTACTCGAATACGCAAAAGCCCAGACTTTGAACGACTCACCCAGTGAGCAGTCGGCAAAGTCTGGGCTTTTGTCGATAGGGGTGAAATCATCCGTACCAATGTGTACGGCACTTAAAGGCAACATACCAGTACTTCTGCAATAAAAAATACAGAATCAGAATTCGAGTTTTTCTATAATCCTATAGCTGACTTACAAAGTCGTTCCTGTTCTAGTTCCCGTTCTACTAGTTCCTGTTCTATAAGTCATTTCGCAGGCCCGTTTCCCGAGCTCAGATGAACTCAGGGTGCCTCATCTTTATCAAATCAAATATTTCATCTTCCCTGCCTTTTCTTCTTTAGGAAGGGTTGAGCATGGTTTGTTAAATTACTCATTAAAATCAGGCTATCAAGCTCAGAGCATAGAGTCTTTCGAGAGCCTCATACACCCAAAATTCGAGCCATTCGGACGATTATTAAGGTTAGGCAACCTTTAATAGTCTTATGGCCGTATAGCTCTACTCAGCAGCTGAAGTCGCTCAAGAATCCTGAAAATAGACAAAGTTACCACCACTTCGATCCCTTGCAGCTTTTCAGTCCCATTTTTGTGACTCTGTAGTGTCTGTAATTTTGTCTTCGCTAGAAGAGTAATCAAATTCCCGCCTTAGGTCATCTTAGGCACCAATTTAAGCTCACTATCCAAATTCACCTTAATTTGGCGAATACAATCATCTAGCTCAATAACACCATCGGCTACGTCTTACGGAAAAGCCACAGTCGATGGTGTGTACTAACCTATCGCTTTTACCAAGTTATGCAACAACAGACCTCCCCTATTCGAGCGCTTTGCACAACGGTTAGCATCAATACCAAGCGCCGCAAAATCGATATCGAATACACCCCTCACAGCATTCAATGGGAACCTGCGCTCACTGACCTGCTTAACCAGTGCATAGGACTCACAAAGGGAACGACGCCTCAGCATAACTATATAGTCAGTTTCTGGGAGCAGCCAGGCCACAATCTTGACCTTTTGAGCATCGGTCGAAAAGCACAAAAGCAGCTCTGCTGGCTGAGTAAGCACTCGATTTACCTGTCATTGGAAACAAAACCAATTCTTACCCATGCGATTACTCAGCCGTGCTTGTCACTCCTGCATTAGAAGGAGATTTTGCTTCAAGAAATTAGTGAAGAGAGGATTTTCCTCTAATTGCAGGACCATCACTATACAGTTCAGTCTCCAAGCCACGACTCACCCATTGAACAGTCGGCAAAGCCTGGACTTTTTCCGATAGGGGATTAAAAACGGGAGAGACAGAGCATAAACAGTGCCCCTCGACCCAGCCTATATTCAGTGTTAACCTAAAACCCACTTGTTGAACAACCCTTTACTCTGAGCACGAATTTTAATCGTAAATGAGTATGCGAGGTAAACTCAGGGAAAGTGTCATGGTTTTGATTTTCGGAACGACTAGTGCCTCAGAGGCCACTCAGAAAGTTGCTGCCGTTATGGCTCAGCGACGCTGGGTAACGACTATAGTAGCCAGTGTAATATCAGGTGTGGTGGGTGTAACTGCAATACCTTCCCATGCTGCTGCTTGGCAAGAAGAACTGTCTCCCAAGGATTTTTTTGATTTTTCTCTTCAGACAAGCCGTAAAACAGCAGTAGAAATTGGTGAAGATGCGCTCCGCCAAAGAAGGGACTCCGCCAACGTAGACTCTTCTAGCCCGACTGATTTTAGCGCACCGACTAGTGCTGACATTACGGAATTTACAGAGCCAGATGGGACCACTGTAATCCTGCCGCCTGGATACAATGCCAGTCGTGCGTATCCCGCACTCGTGCTCATGCCCTACACAAACCGCACGGCGCTACAGATGTTCAATTGGGGCATTTACGATGCTTATCGTCGTAATAGTGGCAATAGTCCTGACAATGCGTTTGTCATTATTATGCCGCCAGGACAGGGCAGTTCGGCCAATTGGTCTGGTCATGGCTGGGAGGCACTGGTGAGTGAGTACGAAGCCTATGTACAACAAGACTTAGACCCGATTGCCGCTAAGTACAACGTAGATCCTAATCAAATGGTGATAGGTGGATTTTCTCTGGGAGGCGATTTGAGCTGGACGCTCAGCTTGCGCAATCCAGGCTTGTTTAGCGGGGCGATTGTGATGGGCAGCATGTCAAGCTATCGCAACGCTGATAGTGCAAAACTGCTTGCCAATAGAAACTTTCGCTACTTTATGGTGATGGGTGGCTACGATAGCAATCGGGATGCGATGCACAACGCGCTCAATACGCTCGATACGCTCGACATTGACTATCACTACGAAGAAGTTGCGAATGCAGGGCACGGCGACTTGCCAGAGCAAATGCCGAGTAATCTCTTTTTGTCGGCGATGGACTATATTCTTTCTGAGTCTGTAGCGGGCCTGCCGATGGTGAGATAGAAGAGTTTTTCCTCTCGAAAAACATACCTCCACAACGTCTTCAATTTTCTCAAAAGGCACGCCAAAACTCTCTTGACCATAGCTAATGATGTTGAGCTGTTTTGTGCTGGCTCCTATCTGTGGATGATGGCTCACACAACGGGGGCATTGCAGCCAGTGTTGCAGGAGCTACTGATTTATTGGGTCTGCACTAACCGCCCCTGATGTGGCTCCATGTCATCTCGGTCATCAAGGATGTAAAACAAACCGTTGAAAATATTGCTTTTTAACCAAGCATCAATTTCAAAACCTCGCGGAACCATATGACTAGACAGTGCGAAGTTTTTCTTGAAGTTTTCTCCGAAGCGCGATCGCCTACGGCGGGCTTTGCCATCGC
>JBCDAG010000601.1:0-3431 GCA_039186165.1 Cyanobacteria bacterium P01_F01_bin.53 | reverse complement strand
TCTCTGCAACGTCGCCACCAGAAGGTTTTTGAAGAGGCCCCCGGCCCGGCGATATCACCCGAGGAACGTGCGCAGATCGTGGATTAAAATATGGTTCTTTGAATATTTGCCTATAGCCATTACATGCGGACGAATAATGATCCGGAAAGTTTATTTAGAAAATTTCAACCCTTTGGAGACGCACTCAGGGGCCCAAAGAAATCACGCTTTTTAGAAGCACTCATCTAATTAGCGATCGCTTTTGGGGATTTAGTCGAACATTCCTACTAAAGCGTATCTAAGATAGAAAGTGACCCTAGAGTTTACAAAAATAAAACAAGAAAAACAAATGATTACCATTGAGACTGTCAGCCCAGTTAAGAAGTTTATTGCCCTCAAAAGGGATAATTCCCTGGATATTCGTGATGGGTTGTACTAGAGATGTGTAATATAAACTCTTTATGAGCTGGTACAAAAAAGTAAAACGTTTCTTATATCAACTCTTCTAAGTATTCGACTTTCTTGGCCTAAATTATTTTCCTAATTGCTTTAAAGGAATTTTAATCTTGCATTCGAATTCAAGGAGTTGTGTTTTGAGAGGTTACTGGCGTTGAGGTTAGATAAGGATCGCGCCAGAGGATGAGTTGATCACTAATGGGTTGGAGTTCGGTGCCAGGGTAGTAGAAGCGGACAATGCGATCGCTACTCCAACGCAGGGCTCCCAGATTGTAAGCCCCGGTTTGGCTCAGCCCGACACCGTGACCAAAACCACCGCCGATGAAACGATAGCCCTTCAGTTGCGGTTCAGCTTCTCCCGGAATTTCCTCATACAGTCCGGCGATGTAAAAGAGCAAACTCAGCGGTGCGGATATCGCTCGGATGATTTCATCTTTCTCTAGGGTGACAACACCTAGATCCGTTCTTGCTAGCAAGACTTTCACCCGTCCCGAAGTCGCTCGTTCACTCACGAACAAACGTTCAACCCGCGTAAAGTTTGCCATCGGATGCTGACGGGCTTGGAGGTATTCCTTTAAGTCCTGAGCAATTTCCGTGAGGCTGCTGTCCTCTTGCCACCGAAAAGTATCCCAGGTTTCCTCATTAAAGCCTGTATCTAAAGCCAGAAAAGCCTTCAAATTGGCTTCATCGCTCAGGGGACGCTGAGTTAAATCCCAAACGCTATTCACCGAGTCAACGACGGGACGCAGATAGGGACGATCCGGGCCATTCCAGACATCACTGAAAGCCGCCGTGACGCCCCCAGTATTAGAAGAATAAAGCGCGTCAACCAGTTCATTTTCATAGGTAAGCACTAATCCCTGGGTGGCTACGATCGCGCGATCCGTTACTTCTGCTGCCCCAGAAAGCCCACGATAAACTTGGCATTGAGTATCGGCACAGAGCTGATAGTTATCAATTTCAAAGCGTCGAAGATTGCGCAATACATAGGTCCGGGCCAGAATTGCCTGCGCTTCAATCGTTGTCGTAGGAGCAGCTAAGCCAATTTCATAGGGCACCACCCCCTGTAGATAGGTTTCAATCGGGACCAGATTGACCAACGTATAAGTACCATAAGCATTCGGCTGCAGCCGTAAATTACCGCCATAGACCCGGACACTCTCTTCGCGATCGCCAATTTTGCGGATAACCCGAACGCGCTGATTTTGAGTGGTGATGTTGAACTGATCACGGTTGTAGCGGTAGCCATTGGTGATTGCAGCGGCCTTGGGGACGGACGTCCGGACGTAGCTGTCAATGAAAACGTTTTGATAGCCAGCTGCCTGTAGGTTCTCCAGCAGTAACCGTTTCAACAGGGGCGTGTTGTAGATATCCCGTTTAGCCCACACCTGCCAACCATCAGGTTGAGCGATTTCGGTTTCGATTCCCTGTTGTTGCCATTGGTGGGCACTATCTTCAGCACTTTCAAAACTACGATGGGTACTGAGCACAACCCATTCCTGCAAGTAAGGATCGGCCAAATCTACTAAAGCCGTATCCAAAACAATCTGATTGGTTGTGAGCGTTTCGACCTCACCGTTGGTTTCTAGCCAAACCGTAAACTGATCACCTGACAGTGGCTCTAAGACCAAAGTTTCAGCGTCATCCTGGCCAAACCGCTGAACGATGCCAATCTCTAAGGTGGGATTTTGTGGGGTTTGGGCCTGGGTCCAAGATTGCCAGGTGAGACTTCCCAAGGCTGCCAAGCCAACAACTTGAGCCAGCCATCGGGAAGAAGAAATTAAAGAAGACTGCGATCGCACCATGGCTAGTCAATTCCACCTGCAGACAAACGCTGTGTGCATTCTAGCCGAGCGGTCATACACTTTAACCCTTGAGATTGACGAAAATACAAACTCGTAATGACTACGAATAAAATAGAGGTATGTCGACTCGATTTGAATCCAAATCATTCCTGGTAACGAATCCATAAAAGGTATCCCGTCGCTGCTGGTGTAGATGTGTAGAGGGATATCAAGGTCAAATCAATCAAGCTTTTTTATTATGCGTGTTCTCAATATCCCTATTGAGCAGATTCGACGTCCCCTCTATCGGCAAAACGATCCTCAAAAAGTACAGGTACTCATGGACTCAATTAACCAAATTGGTCTTCAAGAGCCCATTGAGGTATTAGAGGTTGACGGCCAATATTATGGTTTTTCTGGGTGTCATCGTTATGAAGCCTGCAGCCGCTTGGGGCACACGACAATTCGCTGCCGCGTGCGACGGGCTCCCCAATCAGTCTTGAAAATGCATTTGGCGTAGATGGGTAATGGGATGATGGGTAGTGAGTTTCGACCGAAGCTCAGCCGAACGATGATGGGTGATAGGTAATTGGATAAGACGGCTGTACTGAAAACGTTGATGGAAGCGGCTGCAATTCCTAGCTTTCGAGCCTTGTGCCAGCAAGCAGGGGTCTCGGAGTGGGCGGTGCGGCAAATGAGGCGCGATCGCATCACAGACATGCGCCTAGACACCCTGCAAAAGCTGGCGGTGACCTTGCAGCTTTCGCTAGTCGAATTGCTCAGCCATTTTGGCGTAGTAGAAGATCACGCCACATCTTCGGTTGCCGTAACCGATAGTCGTGATCGCATCGCCAGATTGGAGACCGAATATCAGCGCTTGCAAACTCACCTTGAGCAGCAAGAAACAACTTTACGCCAGCGGTTTCAACAAGAAGTGCTTACCGAGATCGAACCCTGGCTCTTGCAATGGCCAACGGTAACTCACGCAGTAGAAAAAAATCCTGATTTACCTGCGACACGACTTATCCCCATTGTCCAGCCGATGCAGACTTTATTGTCACAATGGGAAGTTGAAGCGATCGCCCCCGTCGGAGCCGAAGTACCCTATGATCCCCAGCAGCATCAGCTCATGAATGGGACCGTTCAGCCTGGCGATCGCGTTAGGATACGCTATGCAGGTTTTGTCATGGGAAGTGCTTTACTGCATCGAGC
>JBCDAG010000600.1:0-3449 GCA_039186165.1 Cyanobacteria bacterium P01_F01_bin.53 | reverse complement strand
GGCTGCTGCCGGTTCGATACCGCACTACGATCCCCTAGAATCGTGGAGGCAACGCGCGCACCGAGCGGGTCAATCGCTTCATCATGGGATTGCTGGCTTGTTCCACCTAACGGTGCGTCCTCCACAGCGCCTCTATAAGGCCTTGCGGATGGGGAACATTGAAACGGTTCTATCCAGTAGTATTGCTGCGGTATTCTTTGCTGCCTTCGTTGTCGCTGGGACGATGTGGTATGGCAATGCGGCAACCCCGGTTGAGTTGTTCGGACCGACTCGTTATCAATGGGATGCCGGTTACTACCAGCAGGAAATTGAGCGTCGTGTTCAGGCTGCGACCGCTAATGGAGCCTCGCTAGCTGAAGCGTATGCTGAGATTCCTGAGAAGCTGGCTTTTTACGATTACGTTGGTAATAGCCCTGCTAAAGGTGGCCTTTTCCGGGTTGGCCCCATGGACCAAGGGGATGGCATTGCCCAGGGTTGGCTAGGTCACCCTGTCTTTACAGATGGCGAAGGACGTGAGTTGAGCGTACGTCGTTTACCCAACTTCTTCGAGACTTTTCCTGTTGTCCTAACTGATCAAAGCGGTATTGTGCGTGCGGATATTCCATTCCGTCGGGCTGAGTCTAAATACAGCTTTGAGCAGCAGGGTGTCACGGCTACCGTTTACGGTGGTGAATTGGGTGGTCAAACAGTTACGGATCCTGCTTTGCTCAAGCGTTTAGCCCGTAAGGCTCAGCGGGGTGAACCATTTGAGTTTGACCGTGAAACACTGGGTTCTGACGGTGTATTCCGTACAAGCCCTCGTGGTTGGTTTACCTATGCTCACGCGGTATTCGCGCTGCTCTTCTTCTTTGGGCACATCTGGCATGGTGCTCGTACCCTCTACCGGGACGTTTTCGCCGGTATCGACCCCGATCTTTCACCCGATCAGGTGGAATGGGGTATGTTCCAGAAGGTGGGTGATAAGAGCACCCGAGCCCAAAAAGAGGGCGTCTAACGCTTACTCTTAGGTCAAAATTGATGTGAAGCGCTCGGCTGTATGCCTAGGATGGTGACGAATCAGCCGAGCGTTTTTTCATGAGATCCCGTAGACTAGATAATGTGCTGGCAAGGTAGGAGACATTACCAATGGAAAGCGTGGCCTACATTTTCATTTTCGTTTGCATCATTGGAACGCTGTTTTTTGCGATCGCATTCCGTGAACCTCCCCGGATTACCAAAGATTGAGATCTGCAAATTATTATTAAGCTTCTCTGCAGTGTTTGCTGCCGAAGCTTCGATAAAGCGATGGCCTGTTTTCGAACAGCCATCGCTTTATCTTTAGAGATTTCGATACTATTGAAGAAAGGAGTTCACTCTTTTGATGTAGACACTGACTTGCAAGTTCAGAAATTCTCTGTAATGTGTAGGTGCCTTTTTGTGTCGATGAGTTCCACCGGAGACGTTTAGCTGAATGCAGTGTCCCTTCTGCCAGCATCCTAACAACCGCGTTTTAGAGTCTCGTTCAGCTGAGAGCGGCAGAAGTATTCGTCGGCGACGAGAATGCTTAGCCTGCCAAAGGCGCTTCACAACTTACGAACGGATTGAATATGTCCCGATTACGGTCATTAAACAAAGTGGCGATCGCGAATCGTTGGATCGTTCTAAAATCTTGCGCGGGATGGTGCGTGCATGTGAAAAGACAGGGGTTGCTTCCCAGGTGTTGGAGGCTTTAGTGGATGATATTGAAGCTGAACTGCAGCAACGGTCTCGCCGTGAGGTTGAGAGTCAAGAAATCGGTGAATTGGTGCTCAAGCGCTTGCAAACGGTAAGCGAAGTGGCTTACGTGCGTTTCGCTTCGGTCTATCGACAGTTTCAGGGCATTCAAGATTTTGCCGATGCTTTGAAACAGCTAGATGCCAAACCTCCCATTGAAACCTCGCCAGACACGACGGTGGATTCGCGGCTGAATGCGCTGATTTCCTAGGGATTACAAAGTCGGAATTTTCGGGTATAATTTAAAGCCCTGCAGGGGAAAGCCCTGTCATTGTAAGGTTCCTTATTGGTAGCCCTGCGATTCTTTGAGATGGCTATTTTAGCTGTCTGATGGCTAAAATTTCTGTAGAAGACAGTTTATTACGGAGACAACAGTAGGTAAACACTAGTATGGTCAATCAGGTAGAGCAGGAAAAGGGTACAGATATTGGGTTTACCCATGAGGACTTTGCAGCGCTTCTAGATAAGTACGATTATCACTTCAGCCCTGGTGATACTGTTGCAGGGGTCGTTTTCAGCTTAGAGCCTCGGGGCGCACTCATCGACATCGGTGCTAAAACTGCCGCCTATATTCCTATTCAGGAAATGTCCATCAACCGTGTTGAGGACCCAAGCGAAGTTCTTCAAGCCAATGAAACGCGCGAATTTTTTATTCTGGCTGACGAAAACGAAGATGGTCAACTAACGCTTTCTATCCGACGCATAGAGTATATGCGCGCTTGGGAAAGGGTTCGTCAGTTACAGCAAGAAGATGCTACGGTTCGTTCCGAGGTTTTTGCCACGAATCGCGGGGGGGCATTAGTCCGAATTGAGGGCTTACGCGGTTTTATTCCCGGATCACACATCAGTACGCGCAAGCCTAAAGAGGACTTGGTAAGCGACGAGCTGCCGCTAAAGTTCTTGGAAGTCGATGAAGAGCGCAATCGTCTTGTCTTGAGTCATCGTCGAGCCCTTGTCGAGCGTAAGATGAATGGCTTGCAAGTGGGTGAGGTCGTTTTAGGTACTGTGCGTGGCCTCAAGCCTTACGGAGCCTTTATCGATATTGGTGGGGTCAGCGGCCTACTTCACATTTCGGAAATCTCTCACGATCACATTGACACACCGCATAGCGTCTTTAATGTTAATGACGAAATTAAGGTCATGATTATTGACTTGGATGCGGAGCGGGGGCGAATCTCACTCTCAACCAAGCAGCTTGAGCCAGAACCTGGCGATATGGTCAAAAACCCAGACTTGGTCTTTGACAAAGCTGAAGAAATGGCTGAGCGGTATCGTGAACAGCTCCGTAAAAAAGCTGAGGCTGAAGCTGCTGAAGCTGCTGGAGAGGTGGTTGAGAGTAACGAGTACGACGACGAAGAGTTGGAAGAGTTCTCCGCGACTGACGACGAGGACTAGGGTTATATCTGGGCTGAATCGTTTAGTATCGGCATCGGGTGACGGGAGCCGAAAGTTTTGGTTGCGCTGTGCTGTAACGATATCGGTTTCAAGAATATTGAAGCTGTTCTGTTCGATAAGGATGGAACCCTGGCTGATTCTCATGCCTTTTTGAAAAAGCTCGCAGGCACTCGTGCTTATTTGCTGGAGCAGCAAGTGCCTGGCGTGGCCGATTCATTAATGGCTGCTTTTGGCTGTCAGGGGGAAGCTTATGACCCCGCTGGCTTAATGGCTGTGGGGACGCGTTATGAAAATGAAATTGC
>JBCDAG010000599.1:0-3456 GCA_039186165.1 Cyanobacteria bacterium P01_F01_bin.53 | reverse complement strand
GTGATGCACAACTTTTGCAATTCACCATTACTTGGCCACTTTTCACCATCAGGCACAGCGCGAACTAACGCCAACGAATCATTCCAGACAACGCGACAACAACCGAACACCTTAGCTAGGTCTCGGCGCTGTTGTTCATTAGGGTAGAGTCTATATTGGTATCGCGCTTTCATAGAACTATTGTACCACCCACGCGTGAGGCTGGCACCAATAACACGGAAAGACCACGACTCGAAAAAGCCGTCCTAGAAGGACGGGGCTTGTATCCCATTGTTTCTGGTCATGGGACAGCTCTCTTTCATCAATCAAATCTTCGGGCTCGCTGCGTAGTCGGAGGGTTAATGATGCAGATATTCTATCATCGGTAACTTCTTGCAACAGAGTCGTTTTTCCTCAACCGCCATCCCAGGAAACGGTTGAGATATCCAATCGCCTGCACAGTAGCCATCACCAATGATGGTCTATTTTGTGCTGAAAGTGTCGCCCTAAATCGGCCTTTTTTGAACCACCCCCAAAAAAGTATTTTTTTCAATACTCCACAGTGTCATAAGCTTCAAAATCAGCTTTGATATCGGCCTGCTGCCCAAGGAACAACTGCCTGCCAATGTCATAAATAATCCGGGGTAGGGCAAATTGAAGATCCGTCAGGTTGGCTCGAAACCCGCTGATATAGGCACCACCGCAGGAAGGATAGTAGCAGCGTGAAAGATAGCTGTGCTCAGCTGATGTCGGCATGAATTCGAGATTTTTTCCTAAGTATGGATAGCGGGACATCTCGGCATGTTCCTCGCCATCGGGTGGGATAAAGTGATCTTGCCAACGGGCAATATGGGGCGCGATCGCGGTGAGTTCTGGCTGAAGGGCAATGTCGGATTCAAAGCCTGTGCCACAAATCAGCACATCTTGGTGAAAGGTATGGTCACCGTATTCACCAATGATTTCTCCATTTTGATAGCTGAGCTGCTTGATCGGCGCGCTGGTATAGAGCGTGAAGTTTTGGTAACTGACAGTTTGATAGTAAGTATGGGCGGGGGGCAGCTGGCCAATGCGGAATTCTGAGCGGCTGTAGGCCCATTTGTCGGCATCGGGCAAGTCGATATAGTGGCGGTGGTAGCCGTTCCACTCACTCCAACGAATGCGGTTAAGGTTTGGGAGGCGATCGCGACGAATTGCAATATCAACAGACTTAGCACCTGCCTTTAACAGGAGCAGTGCATTGTCAAAGGCGCTGGCCCCACCGCCGATTATCATCACTCGTTTGTTCGCAAACGCTGGAAAGTCGATGGCGTCCATGGTGTGGTGATAGGCACCCTCGGGGAGATTCTTTTTGACGATAGCCGGAATCTTTTTCCCCCCAGCGCATTCCATGCCCGTTGCCAAAATCACAAAGCGAGCTTTGTATGTAACCTCGAGCCCCTGATGCTGAGCTTGCAACAAAAAGCACTGTTCAGCCTCGTTCCAGGTGATGCTTTGAATATTTGTTTCGTTTTGAATGGGTAAGTCCAACACTTTGCCATACCAGTCCAAATACTCCGCCCAAATTAGGCGGGGGATGTATTTGATTTTTTGCCAATACTCATCACCGTAAACGGCTGCGCACCATCGACGAAAGCTGAGATTGGCAATGCCCCAGTCCAGCCCGCCTGTAATCTTTTTGGGCGATCGCAAGGTGGCATTTCGCGCAAATGCTCGCCAAACGCCTTCTTTCCCAGCCCTGCGTCGGTCAAACACACGCACACGGCTGATCCCCTGTTGCCGGAGGCCAAACGCAGCAGATTTGCCCGCTTGGCCTGCCCCTAAAATAGCCACTTCTAGAATGTCGGAATCGCGGCTATAGTTCCACGTGCGGCCAGGGTAGCTGACGATATCTAAATCCGCATAGAGGAATTCTGTTAGGCGGTGAAGTCGTTTATGGATATCGGGCAGGGTTGGCGGTAGCTGCCAAAAGTCTTCAGTGGCAAAGTCAGTCGGAATAGGAGCGGGCTTGTGGATCTGAGCCATGTTTTGCAGACCTGCGCGGGTGAGAATTATGGGGAGGAAATAACAAAGGCGCGTTTTCTTATCTCGACCGTAGTGAACGATACGACCAGGTACCCAAAAAGGCCCTACAAATTAAAGAATTGACGCGCTAAACAACACAATGCCGCTATCTACCAAGCCGCCTACTAAGCTTTCTGTGAGAACTGCGCCCGCTCAAAAAGCGGCAGAGGAGGACTATCCCCTGAGTGCGGTGCCCAGGAGCGATCGCAAGCCTTTTTGGTCGTTATCCCTGTTGCTCATGGGCTTCGCTTTGACCTCTACCACGCTATTTGCTGGGGGGGCCATTGGCCCTGCCTTTAGCTTTCCTCAACTCATTGGCATTATTCTGCTGGGCAATATTATTTTGGGTGTGTACTGCGCGGCCCTCGGATATATTGCCTGTCAAAGCGGACTCACCACCGTCCTAATGGCTCGCTTCAGCTTTGGCAATGTGGGCTCCCGCTGGGTGGATTTTATTTTGGGCTTTACGCAAATTGGCTGGTATGCCTTTACAACGGCCATTATTGTGCAGATTTTGCTGGACTTAATGGGCCTGGAGAGCGGTGGCTTTCCTTACTTTGCACTAGTGTTTTTCTTTAACTACGCCTTTTGTGCAACGGCGTATATTGGCTACAGGGCAATTGACTGGTTGAGCCGGTTGGCGGTCCCGGCAATGCTGGTATTGGTGGCAATAAGTTTGATGTTGGCGGTGCAGACTATGGCAGTGCGACGATTGTTGAACCCAGTGGTTCGCTGACAACCGGTGCGGCGCTGGCGGTGATTATCGGTAGCTTTATTTCTGGGGGAACCCAGGCAACAAACTGGAGTCGGTTTGCGGATTCTGGCAAAAATGCGGTGATCTCTACCCTGAGTGCGTTTTTAGTCGTGAATGGGCTTTTGGTGTTTGCAGGTGCGTTTTGTACATTGGTGTATGGCTCGGAAGATTTGATCGCAGCGATGTCGACCCAGGGCATTTTGGCCGGGGGCGTATTGCTGTTGATTTTGAACGTGTGGACAACGCAGGACAATACGATTTATGCCTTTTCAGTCGCTGGGGCGAACATGTTTCGGACCACGAAGCGACATGCGTTTGTGCTAGGGGGTGCAACGTTGGCGCTGGTGATTACGCTCTCAGGCATTTACGATTTGCTGCCGACGTATCTGATCTTTTTGGGGACGGTGATTCCGCCGGTTGGGGGCATCATTATGGTGGATTTTTGGCTGCGCCATGGTGGCCGCTTTCCCTTGCTCTCTTCTCGGCTTCCCGCGTTTAATTGGGCCGGGGTGATTGCCTATGTTTTGGGATCTGTTGTTGCCTCTGTGACGGGCAGCGCGGAAATCGGCATTGGACCCGTTAATGGTATTGCGATCGCGGCGATTGCGTACGCGGTTCTGTATCGGTTAATTCCTCAAACGACACGCTCCTATGAACTCTAG
>JBCDAG010000598.1:0-3472 GCA_039186165.1 Cyanobacteria bacterium P01_F01_bin.53 | reverse complement strand
CCTCAATCAGCTTTGCATCGAGGAATTGACGAGCCATTGGGTGAAGACGATAACGAAATTCATCTCCTCCTATCCGATCACGACCGGGTTGAATCAGAGACATCTTATTCAATTGTGCAATCGCCGCAACAAATTCCTGAATACTAATTTTGTTAATTTCTCGGATTGCTTCTTCCGAGGCAGGTGCGACAAAAAAAGTCATACTCATCCATATTTCATGAGCAATCCTATCATTTTCTTTTAATAAGTCCCATGATCGGCCGAACAAAGGCTCTAACAATCCATCACTTGTTAGTCCACTCATCAAGGCATCAAGCACATTTCTTAGGGAAATGCCTTGGGCGAGCTGGCCAATAATAAGCTCAACAGCCAGAGGTAAGCCAGAGGTAATATCGTGAACCCCTCTAATTTCTTTCTCACTTAAAGGAACGGTAATCCCTTTACTCTCTCCCACCTCTTCCAACATTTGTTTTGTTTGTTCAAATGTTAGCCCCTTTAACTCGGTTGTATAGGCATCTTCTGGAAAGATAACTCTCGTTGTAATTAAAACCTTGCTAGGCCAAAAATCATTATGGGCTAGAAATTCGTCTATGGCTCTATCCCCAAACCGTTCAAAACTATCTAAGACAAGAAGATATCGATCTTTTCGTAATAATTCAGAAACCTTGGCTTTTCTTTGCTGCATTGTCAGCTGATCTGACGGATAGTCAACGGCCCTCAGAATAATGTCTAGAAGATTTTCAAGAGTAATAGATTGATCATCGTTTGCGGTAGTCCAAATAACTTTTGTAAATGCTCCTGTAACGGTACGCGCCACTTGTACGGCCAATGCGGTTTTCCCTGTTCCACCCATTCCCTTTACAACGACAATTCTCACCCAGTCTTCTGTAGATCTAAGAGCACTTTCAAGACGCTCCCTCTCACGTGGTCTATCTATAAATTGTGCAGCAGCAGGAATATTAGATGGAGGTAAATTGAGATTAGACAATATCTTGTTTAGGTTGTCTATCTCCTCGCGCAACTGAGTAAATTCTTTCACTAGGTAAGTCGGGCATTCAGTCACTCCTCCAGAACTTTCAATATGCCTGATTACGTCTTTCAAACGAGCTTTATTATTAGTTAATATTCTTTGATAGTCGGCTTGGGCTTTTGAATAAGAGTTTTCCATTTGAGGCTTGTTCAGAAGCGAAAATTCTGAAAGTGATTGATAGTTATGAGGTGGAGGAGTCTGAGTTACTTCATTCAATGAATTAGTAATGGCTATATAGTCGTCTCGGTCTTGTTCTTCTGTAGGGGCTGCATTTTTTCTTTTAAGCACAGGAGTAAGATTCTCATTAAGACCTGCCAATTGGATTGCATTACACCCAAATTCATAAGACTTTTCTATGGATAAGCCAGAGCAAAGAGCATCGTAGAATCCCACAGAAAATTCAATGGCTGCACGATTGCCAATATCCTTTTTCATGCCAACTACAAAGTCGATATGCTTAGCGATCGCTTGAGCTTGGGGCTCAGAATAGCAGGCGTTTAGCACTACACATTCTACTGATTCTGCAATTAAACTAAATAATCCCGCTAATGCTGATGCTTGCAATATTTTGACTCCACCGGATTCATCTTCAAACGCTAGTCCACCCTCTTTAGACCCATGCCCAGAAAAATGAATGATGTTCGGCTGAACGCGCAAGATAGCCCGTCGGATGTCTTTATGTCGGGTTGCCCAAATAGAATCAAGAACGAAGTTATCACGGTTCTTTGCCTGAAACAAACCTTCTTGTATGTCACGAATTTCCTCATCCAGCCGCCTTTTTTCAGTCCCCACCGGATTGGCAGACAGTAACAAAATTTTCTTAGGGGAAAGATTTTCACTCATCGGCGCAAAACCGTTCTTTTGGGGATATTTTAGCCTATCTCGAATGTAATGTGGATAGAAGTTAAGATACGAATAGCCAAGGCAAACGCATCGAATGTGTCAGCTTTGAGTAGCCAAATTACATCATATTGCTATACTCCCTTGAATACTCAGGTTGCGCTCGTCTGCCCCCTCCTGCAAAGGCCCCTGATTTTGGTGTTCAGCAGTCATAGGCCAGCAGCGGCTATCAAGCAGTGAGCACAGTTGCTTTAATCTACAACGTTGATAGCTTAGTTCCTCGGCAAACTCAATGAGATCGCGGCTGAAGATCAACGCTTCCCCACGAACAAAGGGTTTGATGTCGATGAGATTCACACCGCGCTTAGGGATGCCGAAAACGGGGCCAGCCTGCGTGGGGCCAGCACCATTAGCCAACAAGTTGCCAAGAACCTGTTCCTCTAGCCTGAAGGGGGCTTCGTATGTAAAGGTGTCGAAGACTGGCTGACAACACTGATAGAACTGATGTGGACAAAACAGCGAATCTTAGAAACGTATCTGAACATTGCATAATTTAGCGGTCGCACCTTTGGGGTAGAAGCCGCCAATCAGCAATTTTTTCACATCTCCGTGACCTCACACCGGACGAAGCGGCGCTCCTCACGGCGGTCTTACCTGGCCCACAGCTTTACAGCATAGCCACGGCTATGCTGTAAAGCTGGATTCTCACCCAGATGGATCCGTTAGGTGGAACGTCCAACCTTCAACAGCCATTCGAAGCACCTTGCTGCTGTAGAACAACTGGGCCTCAGCCTAATATCAGCTGGAGCCCAGGACATGGCCCACATTACCTGGGACTACTCGGGTGTCGAGTCATTTTGTGATTTCTGTTAAGAAGGACGTTGAAGCTTGTCATCCATGATGCCTAGCTTAATAAGAGCCTGCGTCAGACATAGCTTGAGTGCTGGGGAGTTCTAACCAGCGAAGGCTATTCTGAAAGAATCGTTTAACCGTAGAGCGCTGAGACGTAGATACGTTTTGTGCTGAGCCCTTAGGGGTGCGTAGGTGAAGCTTTTTCCCCGCTTGACCGCACGCATCGCTCCATGTTTTCAAGTGTGCTTCACCAAGGGCCACATCAACACATACGCAGCGAACGGAGGATTGTTTTAGTCGGTCAACAAGCTGCTGTACAGGAACAGTCCCAAGTGTTAACTGGTTTTCTTTAGGGGTTACCCACAGAATATTCTGACGCCACTTGAGGTTATAGGAAGCAAAGATATTCTGATGAAACTGACTAATGCTAGCAACCTTGTCTACATCAACGAAAGACTGAGCGTTGGGGGCCTGAAGAGAAAGACTAAAACTTGTCATGGCTCGATGTGGAATGTTGAAGTGTCAGCGATATAACTATCATCCCAAGGCCATGTCAGTGATGGTGTTTGATAAATGGTGTTCTATTGTATAACTTTAAAAGTTTGTATAACTTGAAGGCTCTGATGTTAGCCACGAATAAGTATATTCAACAGGCCCATGAAGGCAGTTATAAATTCGTAGAGCTACCTGTGTGGCAGCGCCGTTGCTAGGCCTCATTCCCCTGGGCGATTTGGGCTTAGATCCTAACTT
>JBCDAG010000597.1:0-3476 GCA_039186165.1 Cyanobacteria bacterium P01_F01_bin.53 | reverse complement strand
TTTTTGAGCGCTGCATCGTACTCTCGCCAGTTGCGAATTCGATACTGGGTTTTGACGGGTTTTTCTGACATGGGCGCGAAAGGAAGGGGGCTAGACACTATTATCGCAGCTAACTCATGTTCTTTATGCAACAACCCCACTGCCAACAGTAACTTGGCCCGTAACCGTGGGCAAGTTGCCGCTACCTGAACCTGGCAAAACCACTTCACCAAACTGAGTATTCAACTCTTGAACTGGCCCTACCGAGCGCACCTGCACCCCATCTGGCAAGGTAAAGCCACCGCCTGCATTGCCCTCCTGCACAAAGATAATATTGTCAGCATTGGCATCGGCAACATTCGCAGCTTGGGCAATGGTGTTCAACGGATCTTCAAACGTCCCTTCTCGGATAAGCTCTTCTGCTAGCACTCCGTTCACTACACCGTTAGCGGCAGGATCTACATGACGAAAGACAAACTCATTACCGGTATCTGGATTGATGGCCGCCACGTCTTCTTGAAGAATCTCAACGTCTGTTCGATTCTCAACAAGGACGGTATTAGTACGGTTAATGGGTTCTGCGGCTCTCGCCCAGAGCTGATCGCGCCGCTCTATAGAACCGTCATCAGCGTCATAGGCGCGTCGGGGCCGCCCCCCTAGCGATGCATTCACAGAAAAGATCGCATTGGTGCCAAACACACCGTCATGTTGTACACCAGCCTCAAAGCGTAAATTATTCGTGGCCCGGTAGTCTAGCGAAGCCCGCACCCCCAGGCTATCTTCAGAGGCTTCCCCGCCCAAAAAGTACACACCGCTTCGACCCCACAGGCTGCTATCGCCGCCAAAGTCGAACAGCTCTAGGCCCCCATCAAGCGAAACAGTGGTCAGCGCCGCTTCAACTTCATCAACCTGCTGCTCGTCAATGAGCAATTGATTGTTTACAAACTCGGGATTCGCCGCTTGAATAGCGCTATCAATCACTCGGCGGGCATTCCCCAAAGGTAGATTGGCATTTAGCGTCAGATCCCAGCTTTCTCCGAGCAGCTCAGCGCCAACGCCCGCCTGGGTGAAGGTACCATTGCCTGTACCCAGAGCATCTAGCCCGGCATAGGCCCCCAAGATAGTGCTGTCGTTAAGCAGGGTTCGATACCCAGCTTGCAGGCCGCCACCAAAGTCACCATCGGTATCGACATTGACGCGGCCTTCTAAAAAGGTGACATTTTCACCAGGGGTTTGAAAGATAGGGAAAAAGCTGCCAAAGCTAGCAAATCCTTCATGTCCGGCCCCTTCAGTGAAGTTGATATTGTAGGAGGGCTGTATGCGGCGTGCAGCGGTTTCTGTCTCAGTTGGACTTTTCTGGGCGGTGGGAGATGAAGCCGATTCCTGTGATGCCGGTGCTTGTTCATCCGAATCCGATGTTTGTTTATCCGATGTTTGCTGTGTAATGAGGACTTGGGCTGTGTGATTTTGCTCGATATCATCAGGCGCAACTGGAACAGCAATCGCTTCGGCAGAAATTGCAAAGACACTTGCCAAAGACAAACAATAACTGAGGCCTAGTCTCAACTGCTTTTGAAGACGTGACTGAGCGAGACAAAAATGAGTTTTCATGGAACGATTCCTAGCCTTAATCAAATAACAAAGAGAACATTGCAAGAGAGGTCACTACAACCAGAACAGGCGGCAAATAATGGCTTGCCGCGCTCTTTAATTGCCGCGCTCTATATTCAGTAAATCGACTGAAAGGCTACGTTCAGGGCTAGGAAAAGCTGAGTTAGGTGTAACTTATCGATTGAGGCCCGCACCTTAAGCTGTGTCGCGATCATGCATTGGGAATAATTAAAGGCAACTGCTGCTATTCAATGCCTTATGGACACCTCCCATAGCCACCGGTCAAAGTGGAGAAAGACCCTTTTCAGCTCAATATTCTTCAGCTCAATATTGTGTTCAGTTCCACTGATGGGTCTAAGTGGGCTCCTGAATACCTACACCACAGCCGCGATGGCCAGCACCACCAAGGCCTCAAAGGAAGACAAAAGTGTACTTGTCATCCACTCCTATAACCCTGAATATCCTTGGACCCATGCGCAAAAAGAGGGGATTGACCAAGGTTTCGAGAATGAGGAACAAGACGTTACGGTCTACCACGAGTTTTTAGATGCTAAACGCTATCCAGACTTGCACTATCAAACAACGTTTTTAGACTACGTAAAAAATAAATACGAGGATACGCCCCTGTCAGTAATGATGGTTTCTGATGATCCGGGCTTGAACTTAATTCTGGCAAAGCGAGAGGCCTATTTCCCTACCCTGCCGATTGTGTTCTTAGGCATTAACCGATCGCCAGAGAACTTGCTCAATCAGCCTTCACTCACGGGCGTATTTGAGGCAAATAGCAATGTTGAGACCGTAATAGAGGCCGCGCGTCAAACCGGCTCAGACAGTGTAATTGTCATTACTGATGATAGTTCAACAAGTCAGGGCAATCTCCGCCGCCTTGAATCCGGGCTCATGGAATATGAAAGTGCTCCAGCGTTGATTGAGGTGAAAGATGTTGTGACCTCAGACGTTGAATCTCGGCTGGGGGGGTATGCCGATCATTTGCCAATTTTCTTGATTGGTCAGTTCCGTGAAGGGAGTGCAACAGGGGCGCTAAAGCAGTTTTGGCAAGGGGCGAAGCTATTGCGATCACAGTTGCCCAACCCGCTATATACAAATTCAAGGCTGGTGGTCGAACACGGCACCGTGGGCGGGAAGGTGTTAGATGGCAATTACCACGCGCAACAAGCTGTAGAGCTGGCCCAGGCCGTATTAGCCGGAACCTCGATCAGTGAGATTGCCCCCATCCTTGAAGCTGATAACCAGTGGGTCTTTGATGCGCAAGAACTTAAGCGCGCAGAAATCAATACAGCACTGCTGCCACCTGAGAGCGTTTTAATCAACGTGAAACCCTCTTTTTACAGCCAATATCATACGTTAGTTTGGGTGGTCAGTACCCTGTTTGTCAGTGGGGTGGTTACCATCACCGTCATGACCTATGCCATTCGGCGTCAGCACAAGGCCGAGCAAAAACTTAGGGAACACGAAAAGCAGCTAGAACAGCGCGTTAACGAGCGAACAGCTGAGCTGAGCACCACCCTAGAAAGATTGCAACGGACTCAAACTCAGCTAATCCAAACAGAAAAAATGTCTAGCCTCGGTCAGCTCGTGGGTGGTGTGGCCCATGAACTCAACAATCCGCTGACTTTTCTGTCGGGAAATGTGCGCTGTATGAAAGACTATGTTCAAGATTTGCTCGGTACGATTCAGGTCTATCAGAAGCAGTTCTCTTTGGTAAGTAGCCCTGAGGCTCAAGCGACGGCTATTGAGACTATCCATGAACACAATGAAGACATTGACCTTGACTATATCCAAGAAGATATTCCAAAGGTCCTAAAGTCTATTTTTGATGGGGCTCGCCGAGTTCAAAAAATTGTGTCAGATTTACAATCTTTTTC
>JBCDAG010000596.1:0-3514 GCA_039186165.1 Cyanobacteria bacterium P01_F01_bin.53 | reverse complement strand
TTCGGTTACCTTCGTTCGCCTAGACATACCTTCGTTCGCCTAGACATAACATTGAGTTCGCAACCGTGCTCCTCTTGCTTCGAAACGCAATCGCTTCCTTCACCCCCACCAACCTTTCCTCACACCCCTGCAACCTTTAGTTACTCTATGGCTACCTTTATTTGCATAGATCTAACCCTTGGTTCGCAGTCATGATCCTTTCCTTGCAAGGTGCGATCGCTTCCTCCAACCCCACAAACCTTTCCTTGCAAACCGCAATCCCTTCCTTCAGTATCCAATTGCTCAGCTACAAAGCCACAAAGAACCCCAACCACGCCAAAAACAAACGATGCAATCAACAACATAAAAGAACAAACAACAGAAATGATTAAAAACTCTCTTGATGCATCTCATCCACTCTTTACAGAAAAGCTTCATTTTCACGCATTATCTTGAAAATCCCTCAACATTTCCGCTTTTTATCCGGGGCACTATTCTCTCAAGCGAGACGATTCAGACACTTGCCCCACTACACCATCACAGTCTCGCTTTTCCTCCTACTCAACTCAAACTAAAGGGACATCACCCCATGACAACCGCTAACTTCTCTCGCCGCCTCGCAACCAAAACCATCGCCGCCGACATCGACGCATACCACGGCTTAGGCGCCATCCCCAACTACGCCACCAGCCGCACCGAAGCCACCCAAAAAAGCATCAAAAGCGCCTACGATGCAATGATCTCAAAGCAAAAAAAAGAAACAGAACTCGCCGCCATGGTCAAAGCCTCCGCCGATGCCGCCCGCCAGGCCGAAGTCACCTTCCACAACGCGGTACTCGCCATGAAAGAATCTGTACGCGGACAGTTTGGTGCCAATAGCGACGAAGCTCAAGCCGTTGGCTACAAGAAAAAGTCAGAATACAAGCGCCCTCGCCGCCGGAGTGCGTAGTAATCGCGCTCAACCCTTTATTTACTACGCCTTATGTGAGTGTAAAACTGTTTCGGACGGGGTGGCGCTCAAAAGCGAGAACATCAATACCAAAGCGTTTTCTCAGCAGGATTCGCAGTGTGTGACTGGCGACTTTCGCAGCCACATGCGTGCAAATGCCAGCGACTTTCTTGCGCAGCAAATGCTCTAGATGCCGTCCCGTATTCTGGATTTCGTTGAAAACCCCTTCAATGCGCTCGCGAAACTTGCCCAGTAGTCGATTAAACTCAGGTGGATTCTGTTGATGTTGATTGCTGCGCATGGGTGTAAAGATGCGATTGCCTGTGACTCTGCCCACATCAGCTTGCCAGTCAGTGCCAATAAATCCCTTATCTGCCAGGATGGTACACCCTTGAACGTCCAACAGCACAGTTTCAGCAGCTGCTCTTTCATCGGTGTTCGCAGGGACTAAGTCATAGACCAGCGGTATGCCTGAGAGGGTGGTCAGCATCACCAGCTTGTAACCAAAGTAGTGGAGCTGTCGACTGGCACAGTAGCCATAACTGGCACTGCCTTCAAAGTCACTGTGTCGTTTACTGCGCTTGTAGCCGACCACGGGCACTGGCTTCGTATCCAGCACCAGCGTATCTTCGTCAGTCACTGACAGTTGCCACAGCCACGAGCGTCTGAGTGCTTCTAGCAAACCGGAGAGACGACGAGCACGTCGATTGAACTGGCTTTGCTCCAGTAGGGCAGGGAATAACGGCAGGTGGTTGGCTCGAATATAGCCCAGAAACTGCTGCTCGCCGGCATAGGGAAAGTAATCCATCGCGAGTAGCAGCGTCAGCATCTCGCTTTCGCTGAACACGCAGCTGGCTCCGGGCAATCGGGGACGCAAGCGCTTCCCCGCAGTTTGGTACCAGTCATCGACTAGAACAAAGACCTGTATCAACAGGTCTTCTGCTTCTACCATAGTCATGAGGAGTTTCAAGGTTTTGTATTTGCTTACCTTGATCTTGAAGACTCCTCATTTCTTTGGCTATTGACGCTGACTACTCACATAAGCCGTAATTAATAATCCCCAAAATCCCCATTTCTTCCAATTGAATAGTGCGATCTTCCCTTGGAAGGGCTCTGCCATCGCATACACCACATTCAAAGAGACCACCACAAATAACACAGGCACCAGTGACTGCGACGAGGCAGATAATGCTTCGCCGAAATCGGCCAGATATACAGATAGGAAAACCCAGCCTCCTATAGAGCTGATGACGATGATAATCAGCCATCCGTGGCGTTTTTGGGGCGTGGTCATTCTTTCATCCTACGAGAGCCATCTGCGTTATCTACCAGCTTGCATTGATACTTGCCTAAATTAAAGAACAGCAATTCAAAAACTGGCAATTCAAAAACTGGCAATTACATGCTCAGCACATAGGAAACAGCCCTGCTTTAAGAATTTTAGCGACTTCTTTAGGTCCTTCCGAACTGTTCGACATTTAAGATGTAGCACAGGCTACAAGTTCCTTGAAAGGCAGCTAAAATGGGATATCGACGTGGATGGAGAAGAATCGCTTATGGCGTACTCGGCGTAGTGCTTGCGATCGCTTTTGCTGCCTGCAATCCATTCAACCCAACGAATAACGAGACCACTCAGCCCGGTTCATCACTGCCGCTGCTCAAGCCTTTTCCTGAAGTGCTGGCGCTTGATACGCCGGACTTGCCCGAATGGATTGAGCAAATTAGTCCTGTAGATAATGCGGCCTCCCTCGCTCAAATTCGCATTCGCTTCCAGTCGCCACTTATCCCATTAGAAAGTTTGGAGAGCCCCAGTCAGCAGGCACTACTAGATAAATTTGAACTGGTACCAGAGCTACCTGGGAAATTTCGCTTCTTAACCCCGCGCATGGTGGGCTTTCAAAGCGACATCGCCTTGCCTACTGCCACCCGCTTTCGAGTCACGCTCAAATCTGGCCTCAGTGATCTGGCCGACCACCAGCTAGCAGAAGATTTAGCCTGGACCTTTCATACGCCTCCCATAGCGCTCAGCGGCTTACCCGGAGCAGATACGTCTGCCGAAAACTTTTTTCCATCAGAGCTGGAGCCAACCCTGGAGTTTTCAGCAAACACAGCACTAGATATCGACTCAATTGAAGAACACGTTCGATTAACGCCTGTTGGTGAAAGTCGTTCAGTCAGTTTCGAAGCCGCTTTGATAGAAGAAGACAGCGAAGAGAACAGAAATCCTAAAGATCGGTTCAATCCGGATGCTGTCCCGCACCGATATAGCATTACCCCAAAACAAACGCTCAAAAAAGCCACTCGCTACGACCTAACTTTTTCACCCGGTTTACGGCCTGCGCAAGGTAACTTGGCCAGCGAAGAAGAATTCACCAGAGCACTCAAAACCTACGGACCATTTGCCTTTGAGAAGCTTGACTTTGTCGGTGGTCCTGGCCAAGGCAGTGCCTATGGGCGATTTATGAAAGGCATTGGCCAACTCAAATTCAACAACGGTATCGTTGCCTCATCAGCGTCGGAAGAAATCACCGTAGAACCGCCGCCAAAAGAGTCGCCTCAGCTGCTCCGCGCCTACGACGATGACCG
>JBCDAG010000595.1:0-3523 GCA_039186165.1 Cyanobacteria bacterium P01_F01_bin.53 | reverse complement strand
GTCAACGCGGGCGATGGCAACAACATTATCTATCTAGTGGACACCCTTGACCCCGCAACCGCCGGTAACAAAGACATCCTCACGGGGCTGGGGGATGACTACGTCCAAACCGGGGGCGGTAATGACCTCATTGATGCGGGGTTAGGGCTCAATACGCTCTTTGGCGGTACCGGAGCCGATATCTTCACGGCACGAACGGGTGCCTACAACTTCATCGGGGACTTTGAACTGGGTATCGACCAGATTGAGCTGGCGGATTTTGCCTTCGCTGACCTCAGCTTCTTCCAAGGCACGGGCGATGTGGCAGCGGATGTCTTTGGCTTTGTCGGTGGTGAGGCGGTGTTGCAGGTGGCGAATACCACGGTGGCGGAGATAGATAGCAATATCAACTTTGTCTGATGCGGTGATGTCCACCTTACAAAGCAGTAAGGTGGGCATCCGCCTCACAGCTGCCTGTGACCGTCTTCAAAATCTGCACTTGTTTACCGAATGAGTCTGGACCTTGGAGCCGGGATGAATGATTCGCCAAGGCAATTGATGTGGTGATGTCCGTGCAGTTTCTAAGTGATATCAACTACGTAAATTTGCGTTTCGGAGGCGATCGCGGTGGGCCATGGAAGAGGTGATCAATATCTCCGAAATCTTTGTTTCATAAGCATTTCCGCCTTTTCCGACCTTTTTGCAACCCGCTCATATAACACCCCCTGAAGCCGCATTTGTTTAAAGAGACGATGAATTCCAATGGGAGGTTACTGTGTATCTACGTAAACCGTGACAGGATTCTTTTCAGATGTTTTTATGAAAGCTTCACAGCGATGGAGCACCAGTTCCATTAGCAAAAGCCTTTCAAATGTAAACGTTCACAGCATTTTTTGAGCTGATCTTTCCTGTAATCAAGTCGCTTCGATGAGGGCATAGTTCCTCTCATCGACAGTGAGTACTGGGAACACGCTGGCATTCTTCTGATGCGTGGCCCACCTGACCGCTTTTTAGGGTGGACAAGTTCCTCTCAGATAGCCTACGACCGTGCTCAAAACCTGCTACTGTCCACCGCCTTCAAGAGGTTGAGTATGAAGTCAGGGACCATTGAGGATGGAGTTGTGAGGCTTGAATTACCTGGACGTGCCAGTCGTCTGATAGCTTTATCGCCAGGACTGTAAAGGCAAAATTAGAGGTCATTTCTCTCTGCTTTCTTTCTAGTATCGTGAGCCTTCAGGAACCAAAGTAATACAAGAATTGGTAATGTATATTTATCCCAAGGAAAAGCCTTCATCATAATTAGAATGTGATATAAAACCAACCATAAACTCAGATTTGTTTGGGAAAATCGCCACCCAGCAATCACCACAAGTCCGCAGTAAAGAAAGAAAGGACTTACTCCAATATTGCTCATCAAACCAAATAGATTCCACAATACTCCTCTACCAAATTCGGGGACAGGAAAAATAATACATAATGAAACTAATCCGATAGCGATTGCAGTTTTTCTATTCGTTAGTGATACTCTCCAATTAAGAGAATGATTGAACAAAACCCATTCTGGAACAACATAAAATAGCCCAATGTTAGCAAGGGCATAGAGACCATGGCTAGGCGCGATCGCTAGAAGGGTTTGCTGTACTGGAACAGGATTGTTTTGAACGACATTAGGGGGCGTTAATCCGCCAAATAATAAAAACCATCCCAAAATGGAGAAGGCCGCAATTGTAGGCCCCCAAAAACTAAAACTAGGATATTTCTTCTTTTGCATAGCAATGATCAATTCATGTGAGGCAACAGCTAGGGGAAAAGCCAGCATATATTGACGAGCTGCGATCGCTAGCACAAAGGATAGATTGCTTAAAAGACGAAATTTATTTAAATAAAAAATAATTCCCAGTAAAGTCAAAAAGGCTGCGACAATGTCAGTGTAATATCGAGTACTGAACCAAAGGAAATAGGGATATGAAAATAATCCAACAAGGGCTAGAATAGGGAGGAATTGATGCTGGTGGCGTGGTCGACCAATCAGAATGGCAATGACGAGTGATAGTCCGAAGTTCAATAAACGTCCACCAAATACACCTCCTTGAAAGAGGTATTGAATTTGGCCGAAAAGGATGAACGGCAGTGGTGTATTTAATTCACCATAGTTTCTGAGCTGATCAAAGTTAGGAAGAAGCTGATGGCTGAATTGCTGACTGGTTTTGTAGAAGGATGCTTCATCTCCCCAAAGCGAATCCCCCAACTGGTCAGTAGCGAAGAATAATACGATATAGACTAATGCAACTAAAATCCAGAATGTAAGCTTAGGCTTCAACTTTTCGAGAAACTTCTCCAAAAAATTGGTCATAGATAAGCTCTAAGAAAGACTGTCAATTTAATTTACTATACTTGGAATTAGGGCTGTCTGCTATGTCTTGATGTACGAAGAAATATGTATAGTTCGGAATTGTCGGAATTGTCGGAATTGTCGGTAAATGGCTCGATTTGATTTATTTCGTCCGCCGCAAAAAATGCTTTTTTGAAGCATTATAAAAAAACAAGATTTTAGAGATCTTACTTGAATTAAAGTCTGACGTCTTCAGTCGTGATGCTACTAACTCCTGGAAGGAGATAGGGTGAGTGTCATATCCTATTGCCAGAGTTGGTGTTGTCTGGTGATCAATGAGTGAATTAGCGTCCCAACTAGAGCCATGACCAATTACTACCAAATCGGCGGCAGTCTCGATTACGATGCCCCCACTTACATCGAACGGCAAGCGGATAAAGAGCTCTTCAGTGCGTTGTTAGCAGGCGAGTTTTGCTACGTCTTCAATTCGCGTCAGATGGGCAAGTCGTCGCTGATGGTGCGCAGTTGGCATCGACTACACCAAGCAGGGCATCGCTGTGCTGTGGTAGACGTGACGAACATCGGCAGCGACCATATTACGCCTGAGCAATGGTACCGGGGCATGATGGGGACCTTGGCGATGCAGTTCAATCTGAAAACCCGTGACATTCGCACCTGGTGGGATGAGCGTAGTCATCTCTCGTTAACCCAAATCTTGAGTCAGTTCATTGAACGGCTGCTGACTCAGTGCCCTGAGCAACGGCTGTTCATCTTTGTCGATGAGGTGGACAGTCTATTAAATCTACCCTTTTCCGTGGATGACTTTTTTGCGTTGATTCGCTTTTGCTACAACCGTCGCGCTATTGAGCCGGACTATAAACGCTTGACCTTTGCCATCTTTGGAGTAGCGGCTCCTGCCGATTTGATTGCCGATAAGCAACGCACGCCGTTCAATATTGGCCGCGCCATCGTCTTGAGTGGCTTTAGCTTGGAAGAAGCTGCGCCTTTGGCTATCGGGTTAGGGATTCAAACGCCGAATACTCAAGCAATTTTGCAAGAGGTGTTGAATTGGACGGGTGGTCAGCCCTTTTTGACTCAAAAGGTCTGTCAATTACTGGTTATCTCCAGTCAAGTTGCCTTGAACGAGCCTTTGAGTATTCCCCCAGGTATGGAATCCTTTTGGGTCGAGAGTGTGGTGCGCGATCGCCTCCT
>JBCDAG010000594.1:0-3529 GCA_039186165.1 Cyanobacteria bacterium P01_F01_bin.53 | reverse complement strand
GTTTTATCGAAAAGCACGCCCGCTCTACGTCTGCCTAAATTACTCGCGTCTAAGATTAAGCCACCTGACAAGAGGCTGGAGCCGCCTTTGGTTGTTTAGGGAGAACCAAATCTTTCAACAGAAACTTCGCACTGTTCAGACTACAACAATCCACAAAAATTACTTGAGGTCACACTGCGTGGCCCTTTAAATAAATGAACTTAGAGCCATTCAACACAACTGAGGCTCTCAGCAGCCTCAAAATTTTGTTAGCTGAAGATAATTTAGTCAATCAGCAATTAGCAGTCATGATGCTCAAGCGATTGGGCTACCAGACTGATGCTATCAGCGGTGGCGAAGATGTCCTGCAAGCACTACAAAACAATCCCTATGACGTGATTTTAATGGATGTACATATGCCAGGGATGAGTGGAATAACAGCCACTCAAAAAAGATTATCAGATGTATCCAGCCGAGCAAAGGCCCTATATTATTTCCCTTCCCGCCTGTTCAAAAGCCAGTGATGCTGCCAAGTGTTTGGAAGCTGGCATGCAAGACTATCTAACGAAGCCAATTGATACCGCCGCATTGACGCGCGTGCTGCAAGGGTTAGAAGAGCGTACTCACAGTGTGAATTTGCAGGATTCATCGGCGATCGCGACAAGTCCAACAACTACCACGACACCCTCCAACAAGGCCCCAGGCCTTAAACCACAAGGTTAAACTCAGCAGAGCAGTTGCCTACCCTACTGAGTTTAACCTATAGAAACTGTAGGTCATGCTAGGGCTTGATCTAGATCCTACATAGCTTAGTGTATGTAAGTAACAATAGGTAAAATACAGTCGAAAAAGGTGCTCCATTTTCAGCAATAACTCGATGTTCATACAAACAAAGCTTGATTTAAGCTGACGGCATCATTAATTAGCCTTTGCTTTCCCTCTCAGCATGATTATGGTGCTGTGTCTCGGCCTGGTTCTGCTCCTTAGCCATCTACCCAAAAACTAGGTTAACACCTTGGTCTCTCTACATATGCTTTCCTCTTCGCACCATTTACTGAATCGTCAGTCACTTGAAATGCTAACCACCTATCAAAAGAAACCATCACCCCAGTTACGCAATTGGTTGGTGCAACTGAAAATTGACTGGTACATCAAGAGGCTCATTGCTTTGTACATACTTTTATTGAAAGCTTCAAGGAGCTGGTGCAGGTTGGGAGTCTAGCCTTGATTAAGGCCGTAGGACGCTTTGACGTCCGAAAGGGCTTTGCCTTTAGCTCGTTTTCAGTTTCCTACATCCGAGGTGAGATCCAGCATCATCTTAGAGATTAAGAGTGGAACCGGACGAATTCCTCAACACTGACAAACCTTACAAAGTCATTCTGCTGAGATCATTCTCTAAAACTACAGCTAACACTCAATCGACAACCCACTGACAAAGAGGTTGCTAATGCGTTAGATACTTCTGTAGAAGAAATGTAAGGGGGTCGCATCTCAAGTGCGAATCGTTTTCTATGAAGCTTAGATGCACCTTTACCAGGGGCGAAAGGCAAAGCTTCTGCATGAGGTGATGTTCTATCCGATTTAAGCTGTAAGAGTTTTTAGGTAGTTTAAGAAGAGCGGATGCGATTACAACAGGCGCTCTCTTAATTAGAAACGCGCACCCAACAAGTAATAGAATGTATTGTCTTGTAGGGCCTAAACCAAAAAGAGAGCTCAGAACGGCTAGTAATTAGTTGTATAACCGTTTCATGAAAAAAATGATAGGGCTGAATCATTTACGAGTAGTCATGAGAACTGCATAGAATTTAGGAATTCCGTCAAAACTGAAAGGCTGACACAGCAGTCATAATTATGTTTCAAACAATGTAATCCATTTTGATCCTCTGAAAATCGCTTATTTAGTGGTTGACTATTTCGAGAGATATAGCCAAATCTGGTGTACGAGGGACAATCAGGCAACCTTCTATTCCTCGTGATCTGCAATCATTTTTTCATCAGCGAGAAGCTTTAATCCATAGTCACACGGGCCAGATTTTCTATAGAAAGGCATTCATAGGGGATTGTGTAATAGCTCGATGGATAGCCACTATCCAAATCCGTGAGATACAATCAGGTGCCTTACTCATCACCTTCCATCTCCAGTAAGGGAAGATCCGCTCTCACCTGGAGCTGACCAAGATATCCCACCGCCACAAGAGCAATTATCGCTATATCAATGGTCGTTGATATTAAGACGGGAGCCCTTGTCCGGCTGAGCTAGCCGAACGCTGTCATCTGCTAGCCGCCTTTGTTACTACGACAGTAGACCACAAAGGTAGCCGTTTAGTTCTTAGGATGGCCCTGGGGTATTCTCTCTGATGTTCTTGTGATATCTGCCGTCGATGTTGTTTGAATACAACAACTGAAATGGGCATAAATACCCTCCTCGGTAGGCGATCATCTTGAGTTTTGGAGTGATTATTTAAGGCTAAAGTTAAAAATAGCAGAAAAATGACTTTAAAGCAGTTTTTATGGTTAAAAGCTTAGAATATGGTAATAAATGTTCAATTTCAAATTTTTTTGACCTTATTTGACTAAAATTGACTCGCAATTAATTGTTGATCTGGCAGAACATCAGCTTAAAGAACACTACTGTTTATTGGGGCGGCGTGATTTGTCAGGCAACAGTGCGTCACAGGTTAGAGAGTAACGCAGGAAAAGCATGCTTATGGATTTACAACAGAGCCTCCAGGAAGATAATCAGAACAATTGCAATGTATTTGAGACATCATTGCCAAAGAAATCCCACCACCACCGCCACGAAACCGGCTTGCAGCCGCCTCACCTGACAAGCGAAAATCTCACTATTGCAGATATCGGTGAGCTCGCACTGATCGAACGGCTCAAACCCTTTTGCGCGGAAGGTGAAATTGGTGACGATGCTGCGCTAATGGACCTTCAATCAGACCACAAACTGGTCGTTACTACCGACATGTTGACCGAAAACGTACATTGTGGCGACTACACCATGCCCGCTTATACTGTGGGCTGGCGTGCCGTCACTTCGAGCCTGGCAGATCTCGCTGCTATGGGCGCTAGCCCCTTAGGCATTACCGTGGCCCTAGGCCTACCTGGACAGACACCCTGGCCTTGGGTCGAAGACCTCTATCGCGGCATGAAAGATTGTTTGAACACCCAGAGTGTAGCTGCTATTTTAGGCGGCGACCTCTGTCGCGCCACAAAGTACACCATCTCGATCACCGCCTTGGGCCAAGTTCCCCTTGAGTAAGTGATTAGCCGCAGCACCGCAGTTCCTGGAGTGACAGTCATCCTTACTGGTCCCCATGGCACATCACGCAGGGCCTTGCACTACTCCATAGAAGAACTCGAACTCTCCGCTGACAGCACCCCTGATGATCCCATTGACCAAGGCTAAGTCTGGATTAATGCGTACCACTCACATCTTGCACCAGTCTTACATGAGTCGATAGTACAGATGAACCGTGCGACAGGGGCCCATTTCTGAGAAAACGGACGTGGTTCCCTACCGGTTCAAATGATGGAAAACCAC
>JBCDAG010000593.1:0-3540 GCA_039186165.1 Cyanobacteria bacterium P01_F01_bin.53 | reverse complement strand
CTTCCAGTCCGCAAGCGAGTCAAAGATTACAGGATCAACATCACCTTTCGACGCTACCGTTTCCAAGCTGCTTGAGGCCGCCATTCATACTTTCATACAGTCGCTGAGATACCCTTGTGTCTATATGAGTGCCAGATGCTCACCGATATAGGCTGATTTCCCACCTGCTCGAGTATGCGCAAAGTTGTCCATATCGATATGGATGCATTTTTTGCTTCTGTAGAGCAACGAGATTTCCCTAACTACCGAAATCAACCGATTGCCGTAGGAGGAACTCCCGCACAGAGAGGAGTAGTAGCAACAGCTAGCTACGAGGCTCGCAAGTTTGGTGTCCGCTCTGCCATGCCATCTCGAACTGCCCTACAGCTGTGTCCGCAACTGATTTTTGTCCCTCCAAGGTTCGACATTTACCGGTCTGTTTCCCAGCAAATCCAAGAGATCTTTTTCAGGTATACCGACTTAGTTGAACCGCTGTCGCTAGATGAGGCGTATTTAGATGTAACCGATAACAAGTTAGGTATTGATTCCGCAACTCGCATCGCTCGCTTGCTCCGTCAAGATATTCGACGTGAAACGAACCTTACAGCCTCAGCTGGAGTGTCTTGCAACAAGTTCTTAGCCAAGATTGCATCGGGAATGCAAAAGCCTGATGGGCTGTATGTCATTCCTCCCGCAAAGGCTGAGGCGTTTGTGGATGAGTTAGCCATCGAGGAGTTTTTCGGTATCGGGCCAGCGACGGCCAAAAAACTGATAGCAATGGGAGTAAAGTCCGGAGCCGATCTCAAGCAACAAACCCTCGAAACGCTGGTGGAACAGTTTGGCAAGCGGGGGCATCACTTCTACTCCATTGCTCGGGCAATCGACCAACGACCAGTTGAACCCGATCGCTTGCGCAAGTCCATTGGTGTCGAAAGGAGCTACGTCAAGGATCTAAGCTCGCCTGAAACGATCTCGGAAGCGCTAGGCGCACTGGCCGATTCATTGCAAGCCCGCTTAGAAAAGCATGGCTGCAGGGGAAGGACGCTGACCTTGAAAGTGAAGTACAGCAATTACGAGCAGGTGACTCGCAGTTTGACGTTAGAAACTTCTTTTCACGAGCGAGAAATAGTTCTGGAGCTAGCCAGCGATCTTTTGAGGATGACGGAGGTCAATGCCCGTCCCGTTCGCTTACTGGGACTGACAGCATCCAATATCTCAAATGAGACTGATGCAAGGGTTCCGCAACAGTTGTCATTACCGATTGATGTCTCTGTGACGAAGGCGTCAGGTCTGAGCCACCAGGGGCTGAGTAACTGGCCGTGAAAACAACCAGAAACAGAGAAGTGCCAACCGGACAGGATTTGATGATTTTAGTTGTAGGATTTCATTTGAGGTTTAACTCGAATATTTTTGAGATATCTAAGCAATGATTCTATGAATCATTTTTTGAGTGATGAATATGCTATCCTGTCTAGATATAAATAATTGACCGAATAAATTTTCCAACTTCTCAACAAATTGAATATAGTCTGAGGGTTCATCAAACGTTATCTGAACAAACTGCTCCTCCCAGTATCCATAAATCAAGTTAACGCTCTTAATATGTCTGAAGAACGTAGTAATGTGAGGGGCCAGCGCAAAATAAGATTTTGCCAATCCTTGGTAAAATTCTCTGCTATAGCAAATTATGTATTTAATCTCTTCTTCTGACAGCTCGCTGGAAATAGGCTCGTGTGAGATATCAGTACTTTTGTCAGCATAAATAATATTGTCAATGACGCGGTAAAAACTAAATGTAAGTTCACCTTTATAGTCTTCTATCTTGATAAGATAGTAAAATGGGTTCTTAGAATTTTCAACTTGACGCAGAAATGGAAAGGAGAATCCCTGTTTCCAAGAGTCGTAGTTCTTAGAGCTGCACCCAAAGCTGTGCTCTAGCAATAAGAGCTATTTGGGCAGGTTCAAAGATGCACCATCGTCATCAACTAGAAAGAGTTGAAACAAGTCATTATATTTGATTGGAAAGCTTCTAGGCCTCAATTCTAGATATTCTTCATTTGTTAGTCAAAATAAGCTGAAATTGAGTTTGTCTGCTTCAAAATGATATTTAGGCCGAGCAAGCGATCCAATATTCATGCTTTAACGTGGAGGTGAATAGTAGTGCTTCTTGCTGATAAATGTCAGTCGATTATTAAAATACACTATACTCTTCAAGTTCAGCAAGTCTGCAGAGGAAAAATCAATACGATAATTCATAGCTATTGTGCACCTATCTGCCAAAGCCTTTAAGGATAGACACAAGTCAAAGATATATGTATCGCTGGTAACTTTAACTATTGATTATAGGAGGAGTGAAGCAAGTTTCATCATTACAAGAGAATCGATCAAGATTCTATGAAATAAATCCTCAATATTTCAAGTATTGAAGGGACATTTCAATTAAATGAAACGCTCTTCTGCATACCTGAAGATCGAAATTCACTTGAAGAATTCACGGATATATATTTTAAACCAGAATTAATGAGTCTTTGCAACATTAGCTCTAGTAAAATACTTAATTGATAGATTTGAATGATAAATATTCATCATTCCTCGAATGCTCTGAATAAATGGAAACTAGTGAAGAATTGATTTTTCATTTAGTCCCTTTTTTGCTTAGCAATATCAATAGCTAGCGTGGATGCGACTTATCCTTCAGAGTGCAGTACTATAACGCATAACGTTATAATGCTACTCGTGATAGTTTCTTTCTATGATCGCGGTACTGAGGATGTGTTTGATGGGGTTGAATCCAAAACTGCACGAAAAGCTTGCCCGCAGTCCCTTTGGAGGGCTGCTCGCCGAAAATTGGACCAACTCAATCGGGTAGCCGAGCTAGCTGAACTGACGGTTCCACCTGGCAATCGTTTGGAAAAGCTAACAGGAGATCGTCAAGGTCAATACAGCATCCGCATTAATCAGCAATATCGAATCTGCTTCACTTGGGAGAATAGCAATGCCCTCGAAGTCCAAATCACCGACTACCACTAACCCGTTTGGTACTAGACGTTTGCCGCAAAATCGGCCTCCCACGCATCCGGGGGAAATGCTTCTAGAAGAATTTATCATCCCCCTCGAAATCACTCAAACAGAGTTGGCTAAGCGATTGGATGTTTCATACCCACGACTAAACGAACTAGTCAACAAACGACGTTCTGTTACCCCTGACACTGCTCTCAGGTTAGCTAGAGTGCTGGGAATGTCAGCAGACTTTTGGCTTGGGCTTCAACAGGACTGGGATCTTTGGCATGCAATGAATAGTCCGGAGGCCTCAAAGATTTCGGAACTAATCCCACTGGTTGGTAAATAGTGAAACAGACCCAAGCTGTTGATCCTCTTCGGCTCTTTAAGCATCGCAAGTTAAATTTGTACCGACCATAGATAACTGCCTGTTATTTGTATTCCTCAAACCTTGCTCATCTCCAGATATATTTTCGCTAATCAATAAGAAAGAATAGGGGAACACACTTGCATATACACTGATTCACTTCAGATATTTCAAAAGAACCGATAATTCACCCG
>JBCDAG010000592.1:0-3551 GCA_039186165.1 Cyanobacteria bacterium P01_F01_bin.53 | reverse complement strand
TAACGTTTATTTCTTAGCTTATCCAATCTTTCATGATGGCTAGGTGCGTTCACTCACGACTGCTAATATATTTTCACAGATGATGCTCGAAACCCACTCTCTGAAAAGCTTCTACACACTTTTGCCTAAGGGATAGCTCTTGGGAGGGGTGCCCGCAGGGCGGGGTGGGTCGGCAACATGCTGTTCACACCGAAAACCCAACCCCTGCCCCCTTCCTCCAAAAAGGAAAGGAGGGGGGTGTTCCGGCGAGGCCTCGTGTTTCTTCTTGTGACCCTTAATTCTCACCATGATTCAAACCACCCCCGCACCCACCACCCACACACCTGCCACGACCCCAACGCTCAAAATCTCTGGCCTCAACGTTTATTACGGCGAGAGCCATATTTTGCGCGATGTGGACATGACCATTCCCCAGGGCAAAATGGTGTGCCTGATTGGCCGCAACGGCGTCGGCAAAACCACCCTGCTCAAAACTGTCATGGGCTTGCTCTCCCCCCGCAGTGGCCGGATTGACTACCAGGGAAAATCGCTCCTGCCGCTGGGCACTCACCGCCGCGCCAAACTCGGCATCGGCTACGTGCCCCAGGGCCGCGAGATTATTCCCCGAATAACAGTCAAAGAGAACTTGCTTGTGGGTCTAGAAGCGCGTCCTAAGAGTGGTAACCCTATGCGCGAAACGATTCCCGAAGATATTTTGCAGTTGTTTCCGGTGCTTAAGCAGATGCTTTCGCGCATGGGGGGAGATCTGAGTGGCGGACAACAGCAACAACTTGCGATCGCCCGTGCCCTAATGGGACGTCCTCAGCTCTTAGTTCTCGATGAACCCACCGAAGGTATCCAACCCTCTATCATTCTTGATATTGAAAATGCGGTGCGTCAAATTGTCGAAACCAGCGGCGTGTCTGTTTTGCTGGTAGAGCAGCATCTGCACTTTGCCCAGCAGGCTGACTACTACTACGCGATGCAAAAAGGTGGCATTGTGGCCTCGGGCGACGCGAGTCAGCTCAGTGGTGATGTGATTCAAAAATTCCTGGCGGTATAAGCTTTAAGAGGGGAAATTGTCCTATGCCGATGGTGGGCGCATGCTGGCAGACGCATAGACGATGAGTGCATAAGAAAACCTCTGTGAGTAAGGGGTTAATACTCACAGGGGAGATTTTTTACAAGACAAAGAAATTAACGTGCCCAAGACAACATGTCAAAGACGACGTGTCAAAGCAAAGATGGCGAGGGCTTAAAGTCTTTCGGCTGCGTGGCCTAGCATCCAAGGGCGAGTGCCGCTGCGAGCGCTCTGATTTTTTGGCTTTTCAGGTTCTCTTTGACGCCTGACAAGACGAGGCGCCTTAGAGCCGATACTTGTCATTAGGCTACCAGCGCTTAAGCTGATATTGGGGCTGGTGAAAATGCGGGATGCTGTGACCTCACATGTTGGACAAGCCCTGGGGTCAGAGGTCTCCGACATTTTATGCCAAACCTCGAACGGGCCACAGCTATCGCACTGGTAGTCATACAGTGGCATGGAATCTCTTCTCCTGATCTCTTCTGTTGATCTTTTTCTTATCTTGACGCCTTAGGTTGGCAGCATCGGTTTATCAAAGATGGCCGTCGGTAGTGCTAGCGTACAGCAGGCATTGGGAATATCCACAATGCCGCTAATGCGGCCTTCTACGGGCGCGCAGCTCATCAGCAGATAGGCCTGTTCGCCGGTATAGCCAAAGGTTTTGAGATACTCAATTGCATTCAAGCAAGCCTGCCGGTAGGCAATGTGCGTATCCATGTAATACTGCTTGCCACTAAATTCATCGACCGAAATCCCTTCAAACACCAAATACTCTGAATAATGGGGCTCAACCGGGCCGGGCTTAAAGATGGGGTTCACCATGGAATATTTGTCCATGCCACCTTTAATAATGTCCACGTGCAAATCAATGTAGCCAGACATTTCAATCGCACCGCAGAATGAAATTTCACCATCTCCTTGGGAAAAGTGAATATCACCCATGGAGAGTTTCGCCCCTTCCACATATACCGGGAAGTAAATGCGGGTGCCACGAGAGAGATTTTTAATATCGCAATTTCCCCCATGTTCTCTAGGGGGGACTGTTCTGGCTGCTTCAGCGGCTACGCGATCATAGTCTTCTGGATCGAGCTTACCCAAAACGGCATTGGTCGGATTGGGCAGGGCGGCCAAGACAGGCTCCTCACCTGAGAGTCCCGCACCATACGTGCGCAAGTCCGGTGCGGTATTCACCAGTTCCGTTTCCCGTTTGTTCCATTTATTCAACAGTTCTTGCGAGGGGGCGCAACCGATCAGTCCTGGGTGGGTAATGCCTGCAAACTTGACACCTGGAATGTGTCTGGAGGAAGTATAAATGCCTTCAAAGTCCCAAATTGCTTTGGCGGCATCTGGGTAGTGGTCGGTTAAAAAACCGCCGCCATTTTTTTTATCGAAAATGCCCGTAAATCCCCATTCGTCCCCTTGCAGTGCGCCAATATCAACGAGATCGACTACCAGAATATCGCCGGGTTGAGCACCGTTAACGTAGATAGGGCCACTGAGCATATGCACCTTTGTCAGGTCAACGTCGCGCACATCGCTAGGATCGTCATCATTTTTGATTTGACCATCGGTCCAGTCTTTACACTCAATGCGAAAAACATCTCCTGGATTAACAGAGACCACGGCCGGAATATCAGGGTGCCAACGATTATGGCCTGGCACCTCCTGCTCTGACATGGGCTTCGTGAGATCTATCTTAAAGAGAGTCTCAGGCATCGCGCTACTCCTCTAGTTGACTAGATTTTGTTCAATATTGAAATGGAAGTATGAATCGGCGAAAAAGAGAGATTAGTAAACGAGGTTGTTGAATTTCGTTTTCTTTAGAGATGGGCAACTAAAGAAATGACTAGCTAAACTGACCTCACAATTGGTTTTGCCGTAGTCGAATTTGGCTCTAGCCATGCTATGGATGGCTGTCATAGGATGGCTAGAGCGTTTTAGGAGGTGCTGGATAAGCATAGGGAGAGAAATAAACTTTTGTCTCATAATTTATTTCTCTTTGTAAAATCGATGACTCCGCAAGTTCATCTAGTGAGACCATAACGCTTCTTGTGTCGGCTAAAAAGTAAAGCCCACTACAAAAACGATTTTTCTGAAAAAATGGATATGTTTTGAGGGAATTTATCCTGTTTTTATAGCTGTTTTGTCCTAGATAGCTTGCTCCTAAATAGCGCTGTATCCTAAATGACCCTGTGATGGATTACTCTGTTCTAGGGCCTTTGGTCTTTGACGTTTTCTGCCACCTTAGAGAGAGTTTTTTGAGATGGCGACCACGCTGCTCTATTCATGAATACCAAAAAAAGCCGAATATCCAGAACTGGATGCTCGGCCTGAGATAGCCCAATATAAAGCTGGAGTCTGGCAAAAATAGACTGTAATTGAAGGAAAGAGCCACACCATAGTAGATTCAGGCTAATAACCAAACCAGCCTGATAGTGTGACTCATGATAAAACTCATTATCCATCCGAGTGAGATTCTGCTCAACTTTCT
>JBCDAG010000591.1:0-3571 GCA_039186165.1 Cyanobacteria bacterium P01_F01_bin.53 | reverse complement strand
CATCTTTTCGGTGAGGGCATCCCCTTTAATGCCGGTTGTGGTGTAGCTGCGGTAGCGGATGATGGCCTCTGCTTGCTCAGGGCTGAGGGGTGAGTCAGGCACGTAGCCCTTGAAGGTGGGGTGACGATTTTCGATGAGCCAATTTTTTGCTCGCTTCAGATTACGGCGGTGGGCACCCAAATCTCTGGCGAGCTGTCGCAGGCTGATCCGCCCCCGGCACTCTTGGTGGAGAACCGTGATAGTAGGGGGTGACGATACGGGAGAGCCTGAAACCATTGATTTTTGGTTCTGTTTTTGATGGTGTGTAGACGGGATTTAGAGAGCTGTGGCTCATTAGGTGCCCCCGGGGGCGGCGATGCCCCAGGGGGCGGCGGTAACCCAGGGACAGAGGACACCCAGGGGAGGGGGACAGGTGGGGACACCTCCGTTATTCTTCTGTGGGTTCTAGGGATGCTTCTGCTGTTTGAGCGGCTTCGGAACGGCTGAAGCGTTCCACTAGGGCCGCTCGTTTGTCCGCATCTGCGACGGTGACGATAGCGGTTTGAATTCCCTTGAGCGACAGGATGAGGGCGGGCTTGCCGACAGCTTTGGTAACTCGCCAGAGCTGTGCGCCGACTTTTTGCGCTATCTGGTGTTCTTGGTCGAAGGCAACAAACTCTTCCCAGAGGGCTTTGGATTCGTCGAACAGGCCTTGGCTGGTGAGCTGGAGTTCGGCCAGTGGAGTGTTTTGCGTGATGGCGATCTCACTGCTGGTTTCAGCAATGTTGTTTTCTGGTTGACCATCGGGCTGTTGCACTTCTTGGTTGATTAGGGCGGCAATTCTTTTTTGAGCCATGAGTAAAAACTTCCTTGGTGAGAGTTGAGTAGTTTTGTGTCTTTGAAGACACTGAAGACGGGGTTGTTTTTGGTTGTGATGATGGTGGCGGTGTTAGCGTGCGCTCGGTTTTTCCGAGGACTGTTAGCTTTGTGCAGGTAGATGTTTATCCCCTTGTCCACACAGGGCAGCGGCGACGCACGGCGCTTCAATTCCCTAGCCCTTCAGTCTTTAGGCCGTTCGAGAGTTATTTGGTTGTGGTGAAACTTGTTGTTGGTTAGTCAGTGCCGATGGCTTCGAGCGTGACGGCTTGTGTGGTGGGATCAACGACGATGGCGCGAGCAGGAACAGTCGGCGTGAAATAGTCGGTGTGGGTCGTGGTTGGAGCAGGCGATCTCAGGCAAAGTGAAATCGCACTAAGGGAGATACCGACGACCAGCAGCTTGATGGGAATGTGTTTAGTCATGGAGTGCTCCTACAGGTTGAGCGATCTCACTCGGTTGCCCGTATGGCGCATGCAATCGCTCGAACGCTTGCAGTGCCCCGAGCAGCCGCAGAATGCGATCCGACATACTGCCGTCTGCTGGGTAGCGGCGGCATAGCTCATCGGCCACCGACACTCGCAGGCTCACGGCAACCTCTTCTGTGGTTGCGGCCTCGGTCATTTTCATCTGCGCGATCCCGGCTATGGGGTCTGTGATCTGCCGTTTCCGCATGAATCGAAAGAGGGCGGTGATTTGCTCGGCTTTGGCTGTGTCTAGCGGTGTACCGCCGTGAGGATTCGGCAGGTCGGTAAACTCAAGGGCTTGGGTAATGGCGATTAGCTCAATGGTTTTGGCGTGGAGCTGGTCGGCTAGCTGGTTTATTTTCATGGCGAAAAATGCTCCTGGAATTGAGTGAGCAGGGCAGGGGAAAGGTGTGGGGTGAGCCAGTCGCAGGCTTCTTGGAGAGTGAGGCGCACGCTACAGTCGGCCATTAGAAAATCGCGGATTTGGCTGATGGGTGTGCGTTGGCTCTTGTAACTGACGAGCTGGGCGAGTACTTTTTGCTGGCGTGGGTTAAGTGACCTGCCGTTGAGCTTTTCGAGGAAGTCCGGGTGCCCGAAGTCCTCACGGAGGACACGGATGTAGCCGCGAATGGTGCGTTCATGGCGGTTCAGGGTCTTGGCGACTTCAGTGACTTTCGCGTAGCTGGCGTTGGCTGGTGGTGTGGCAATAGGTGTGGGGTTCATAGGTTGGCTTAAGGCAGGGCCGTGCTGTGACCGTGGATCTGGATTGGGAAATAAAAAGCGATTAGTGCTGTGCGGGTGCCGCTAGGGCGAGTGGTCTTTCTACAGGGCTATCGGCAATGGGGAAGCTGCGTTCGGCGTTGAGGTCGATTAGGGGCGCGAGCTGGCTGCTAAGGAGGGCGGCGGCATCCGAAAGCATGGGCGTGAGCTTTTGCCAGAGCTCGGGGTGAGGTGAGCCTGTGAGGGCTTCGGTCGCGGTTTCTAGGGCTTCGTTGAGGGAAGCGATCGCGCTGAGTTCGTGCTCGTACTCGGTGGATTCTTCGGGCGTAAGGTGGGCGAGGTCTAGATAGGCGAGGTTTCGGGCGATCGCGTCTAGGTCGGGTTGATTCAAGAAAGAAGTTTTCATATATAGACGAACCTCTTAGAAAGTTCGGATTGAATATGGCTGAGGCAATAGCTACGACTTGAACAACGACATCAGACTCTACGGTGATGCCTGCCGTTTGCTCTGCGATCAACTATAGCTATCTAGTTATCTATATACAACTTGATATCAATACTACCTGTTTATCTATATTGACTGAAAATATAAATATGACTAATAATTCATCTATAGCTATTTTGCTAGCTATAGGCTGAGGCGTTGTACTCCAGATATGGCTGTGAGAAATAAGATTAAGGAGTTCGTCGAAAGTCAAAATATGTCTGTTTATGCATTTCGTGAAAAGGCTGGCATTGCTAACAAAACAGCCTACGACTTGGTAAACACACCAACGCAGATCCCTTCTGGTAACGTCATCACAAAGATTTGCGATGCATTTGAAATCCAGCCAAATGAAATACTGGAGTGGGTTCCAAATACTGAAAGCGAAAAGGCATTATCAGATACCTAGCTGATGAAGAGGGCTGTTGAATGGATCAGCTTCCGGACGTTGTTGTGTCACAATCCATCGCCCGCACGAATACGCCACAGGAATACTTCGCTCACGTTGGTAGTCTTGAGAGCCAAGAGGCGATCGCACTCATTGCTCAACAAATGATCGGTCACGAGCAGTGCGGGCTCCAGCAGGCTTGTCTAGATGTTGAGGAAGAAGCGCTATTGGAAGCCTTTGAAACTCTGCTAGCTGATTATGCCAGTACAACCCGAGAGCAATGGGCTGGGCTGAAGGAAAGCTGTTTGCTGCTGCTGGGTTCGCACATCGCAAGTACCATCGATCATCTCATCAGTGGTCTCAGGACACCTGCCATTGCTAAATCGGCTATCCGTAGTGCGGGCTTTGCTTTGATTGCTGCCAACGAAGCGAAGGCGAAGCAGTCGAGTCAAGAGTTTATGCGATCGCTGCTTTTTCAGAGTATCAACAGACAATTGTAAGGCTACGAGGCCTTATGTCATCAGAGGTTTGGTAGCACTAGCACATTTTCTTTTGAACGCGCTGAATCCAGTGTGCTCAACGCCTTACGGCATCAGAGGTTTGGCAGGTTGTACTCTCGGGTCCGCTGAGCCTCGGCAGCTTTGTGCTCAACGCCTT
>JBCDAG010000590.1:0-3587 GCA_039186165.1 Cyanobacteria bacterium P01_F01_bin.53 | reverse complement strand
TTGGCAACACGTAGCGCTACATGGCTTAATTGGCCGGCATATGCAGTTTGGCGATTGGAGCACTGTCAAGCATTTCAGAACCATGTTCACGATACATATTCTGTAAACTGTCCTTTTCTGAAAGATGCCATCGCGTGTTTCACATTTCATAGCTAGCCGGTCGCACCAACTCTAAGCAAAAATAATAAACAGATCTTTCGCAACAGCTAAAACTCATTTGGTATCTCGAGGTGGTTGACCGCAAACACATTCTTCCACGTAGATGGAATATAGTCTTCGAAAGGTGGAATGTCGTACCCGGCAATATTCTGTCCAAGGATCGTCGCATAGTTCCGTGCAAGTTGCTTTAGCAACTCTTGCGGTGGTATGTGGTTTTGCAGCGCGAAGCTTACATCTCTCGCAAACAGGGCTTCCATCCGCGGCTTGACGTCTTCGACGCCCTTTACTCGAACATCGATTCCGAGCAGATCAAGGTAGAATAGCGTTTCGGTTTTAGTTCGTTTAATGATTTCATCAGGGGTGTAATCGTGAGAGTGGTTCACGGCGGCCTTGTCGACGTAAACTCGACCATACCCGGCCCGCAATAGGTCCAACGAATAGGCTTGATCTTCGCCAAATTCGATGTTCCTCAATGCGAGTCTCTCCCAAACGGAGCGTCGGTAACAGCTGTTATTGTCGGAGAAGAAAGCAATTGCTCCAAGCCAAGCCTGATCCCTATTCAAAAAGCGTTCTTGGTTAGTATCTTTATTCGTGAAAGGCGGAAGCTCCCTCTTAATCATATCGAAGTGCTCGGTTAAGTCACGGACCGTAAACGGATTTGCACCAACGTGCGCCTCATGCCGCCCGAAGCTCGCACCCGCCAAGGGTTCAGATGCGAGGCAATCAACAAGATTAAAAAGCCAATGATTGCCGATGGGAAAAGCGTCTTGGGTTAGCATTGCAAAATAATCAGACTCGCACATCCCAATCGCGCGCTGCCTTGTTCCGCCATGCGAAAACTCTTCTTGAGCTATGGTTACAACCTTGACCCGGTCATACTTTTCGCAAATGGCCAAACTGCCATCCGTTGACGAACTATCAACCACTAGTACATCGAAGTCCCAAGGAGCTTCTTGCTCATCAACTCTCTGCAAAACCTGTTCGAGATCGTCGCCCGGATTAAAGGTTGGAATTACTACGGTTGCTTTAGGTTTCGCAGCGGTTTTCGTCGGTGCCTTTTTGACGCCTGTTTTTTTGAGCTCCGGCAGTACAAACTCTTCAAACTTCTTTGCAACATCTGGCCACGTTGCTTTGCTAGTCCAGTCAAGCGCATTCTTTACTCGCCTTTGTCGCTCCTTTCCATTGACAATGGCCTCTCGTATCGTATCGGCGATCAATGTCGGGTTTGGTGGTGCAAGGAACAGCAGCTTTTCAGAAAATGTAGCGCTTGTACTCTCAGAAAGGAGCTCGACAACTGGAAGCCCGCATCCGAGCATTTCAACAGTGCTGATAGAATAGTTAGTTGCGGAAAAAGCAACGCCAATATCGCAGTCCCTGTAGAGTTCAGAGAGTTCCTTTTCTGACATCACTCCGTGGTTAACGACTGGAAAGGGCCACTCTTGGTCGTCTCCGTAGTCTTGCCCAAAGGCATGAACTACAATTCCACCGTATTGCTCATGATAGGCATGAAGCCCTAAAACTGCTAACTCAACGGCTCGCCTTGATGTGAATTGCCTTGCGTAGAAGGCGATTTTCACAGGGCCATCAGTAGACAAATCGTCTTTTTCTTCTTTGTTCTTTGAAGGAAAATATAGATTACGATCAACTGGGTAAATGAAGCTCTTTGCCCTAGCGCCGAATTCGGTCATTTTTTCCTTGAGCCAAGGGCTTGAGCAGAAGCAAGGCAGCCCAAATTTATACGTCTCTTCTCCGAGCAAATAGAACGATCCATGCGGAAAGAAAAAGGGCTCATAGTCCTGAACAAAATAAACCATGGAAATTGCGTCGCCATGTCGCTGTGCCGACCAAACTGTCGAAGCATCCGTACACACAATAAGATCAACATTGATCGTTGACATACGATCTAACAGGCGTACTGACGATTTTAGAGGTTGAAAATGCGTCAGGATTTCATTTTTTACGGGCACTGCCGATGTACGTTTGTGTGGATAGTTTATCCATATATCCACCGAATGGCCAAGAAACTCCAACCAATAGATCATTTTGAAGATTGCCATATGCCCGCCAGCACCTGGCAAAAAATCCGGGATGACAAATGCAATCTTGAGCTTTGAAGGATCAAACGTTAGTCCAGACCTGGATTTTCCAGTGTTTAGCTTGGTCGCATTGGGTCGAGAGTAAATGCTCAAGGCAGGATTGTTAAAAAACTCCTCAGGCGAATTATACGTCCTGGACGAGTGTTGCACACCTTTTTTGTTAGCTGGCACGTCTCGGCCTTCATATTGACCGTGCTGAATAAAGTGCCTCAAAGGCTCCGTCCCTTCGAGCAACACATCGACATTGTCTTTCAAATAGGATGCGACTGAGAAGGTTTGGCTGGGATCAAGTCCAACTGACCATCCGCGCGTAGCGTAGTCGGTAAGAGCCTGGGAAACTCCCAGCGACGCCTTTTGACTATGATTGCAATAGTAGGCGGGATCAAAAAACTCGTTTGGTCGCAAACCGATTGATATCCCCTCTCTACAATAATGCTCGAATGGATCACTCCATAAACGGAGTAAGTCTGAATACTCTTTTGTGTACCAATCTAAGTCAAAGTACTGCTTTAGAAAGCTCGGTTCGTTTTCGAACTTAAACTTGAAGCCCTCACCGAAGTACAACTGACCCGATTGAGGCTCTTGCAGATAGAGGTCGTGTTCAATCCCGTCATGGAATCGAAGCGGAACGCTGTAGTTAAAACCAGCAGTTTTTGCCCTAACATCTTCCTGCTCCGGACGCGGAATATCCGCCTGGATCAACTCGACAAATTGATCATCAATCACGACTTTTATGCTGACGGGCCCGGACCCCGTACCACTAAGCCATCCGCAAGCTTTTGCATCAAAAAAGCCGTCGAAGACGCCAACGTATTTCTGGTTCGTCATAAGTAGTATTCCGAGATTTCGTTTCTGATTTAGCCCGAAGCTTGGCAGCTTCCTTCCGCCCATGAATTGAGTGATTACTAACGCGTAGTGACCGTCGCGCGGGTATCAGGTACACGACTTTTTTTAGCTTGTCTCGGAAAGAAACGCTTAGCCCAACAACTGATGTGGACCTTACAACATAAGAGGGTAGTTGTGTGGTTTTAGCGGCAAGTACTGCTCTATCGGTAACCCGGCTAGCGATGCCGCTGGAATTAAAGAAACTCTCGGGGGTCTGTCGCTGTATACAAACCCAGAGAACACTGGAGATTTGTGCCACGCGTGATCCTGCCGAAATTCACTGAGGCTCAGAACCAATGAAAGCAATTAGAGCTGACGACAGCCCCCCACTATCAACACCCTCATGTAAGGCAGCCTTGTATTCAGTAAGCGTATATATTTCTGGTTTATCAAAAGAAGTCCATGTCAATTGCTGCGCACAGCCCTGATCGTCTCGATGACCTTCGG
>JBCDAG010000589.1:0-3601 GCA_039186165.1 Cyanobacteria bacterium P01_F01_bin.53 | reverse complement strand
CATAAGACACGCGTGCAAAACATTTTTTAACTTAATCGAACACGAATGACCACGATTTCCCTAGAGCCCCTTTTGGTTGTTGAAGATAGCAACGCCGACTTTCACATGCTGAAGCGGCTGATGCGACAAATGGACGTTAAAAGTCCAATTTATCGCTGCGCTACCGGTGACGAGGCCTTAGATTTGCTCTACAGAAAGGGCCGTTATCAAGACGACGACACGATTGCCTCTCCTGGCATTATCATGTTGGACTTAAATTTACCCGGCACAGATGGTCGAGCTGTTCTAACAAAATTAAAACAAGATAAAGACTTTAACAAAATTCCGATTATTGTGTTTACCACCTCTTCTGCGCGTAGCGATATTGACTTTTGTTATCAGCAGGGCGCGAACGGGTATTTGGTCAAACCTGTTGAGGCCCAAGAGTTAACAAGGAAGGTTCAGGCCTTCGTAGACTACTGGCTGGGCTCAAATACCTCTCCATTTTTTGTGCTTAGTTAAGGTGCTTAGTGAGACCTGGGTGAGGGTTTGGCTAAGATTTGTCAGCGATTACTGAGAACATTGGCTTAAGCAAAGGTTTGTGTGTTAGCTCACCGCCTGTTCATCTATACCGATAAGATGAACCTGTTACCTGACCGATAAGATGAACCTGTTACCTGTTGTACGGCCCTTTGTCCGGGCTGTTTATTTTGGCATGTAGGTGTGGGTCTTACGGTACTGCGGGTCGTCTTGAGAGCCTTCCTAAGCTTAGGAATGTAGGGAAAAGGGCAGCTGTATAACCTATGGAGACCACCAGAACAGAACCCATCAGAACAGAACCCACCAACGCAGAGACGAAGTCAGAAACAAGTAAGACTCTACTCATCATCGATGATTCCAAAGCGGATCGAACGATTTACCGGCGCTATTTGCAGCAAGACACACAGCAAAATTATGCCTTGAGTGAGGTGAGCTGTGCGGAGGACGGGTTAGCCCTTTTTGACCAGCAGACCTTTGACGTTGTCCTGCTAGATTTCCAATTGCCGGATATGAACGGGCTCGATGTTTTGAGCCTGATTCAGAAGCAAGACCCGATAGCGGCTGTGATTATGCTGACAGGGCATGGTGATGAAAAAATCGCAGTGAGTGCGCTTAAGGGCGGTGCCCAGGATTATTTGGTAAAAGACCGGCTTAAGAAAGACACGCTCCAAAGAACTGTGCGCAATGTCCTTTCAAAGCAACAGCTGCAACAGCGCTTGCAGAAAACGGAAGAACAGCAGCAGCTCATTGCTCAAATGGCCTTTCAGATTCGCCATTCTTTGGAGTTAGAAAAGACGCTAGAGACCGCTGTAGATAAAGTACGCCATCTTTTGCAGTGCGATCGCGTCCTGGCCTACCAATTTGCCGATGACATGAGCGGCCAAATTATTGCCGAATCCGTCGGCACAGGCTGGACCGAAACCCTAGGAAAAACAGTTGAAGACACGTTCTTTCAAACTGAGGGCACAGCGGACTACTGCCAGGGACGTAAGCAGGTCGTCGCCGATATTTATCATGGCGGACTCAATAAATGCCATGTTGAATTGTTAGAACAATTTGAAGTGAAGGCCATTTTGGTCGTGCCTGTTTTAATGAGTTCTGAGCGGTTAGGCACGCAACATTTGGAACCTGGTCAGTTAGGCGGTCAGTTAGGAATAGATCCATTGGCATTAGCGCCCTTGGGCCCCTTAGAACCAGAACAGTCAGGGGCAGAGCAGGCCCAAGATAACCGGCTTTGGGGGTTAATCGTAGCCCATCAGTGCTCCGCAGTGAGGGCATGGCAAACAGATGAGATTCGCATGCTAGAAACCCTGTCGATTCACTGTGCAATCGCCATTCAGCATGCAGAGCTATTGGCTGCCACCCAGGCTGCCCTAGAAAAAGAAAAGTCCCTAAATACCTTTAAGTCACAGATTATTGCGACGGTATCCCATGAATACAATTCCCCTTTAACAGCTATTCAAGCTGCTGCTGATTTGCTTCAAGGCCACGCCAACAACCTCGATGCTTCTACCCGAACAAACCTGCTCGATATTATTTCAAGAAAGTCCAAGCATATGTCAACCCTTGTCAATGACATGCTAGTGGTTCATCGCTCAGAATTAGATGAAATTGAGCTCAAGCCCACCTCGATTGACTTAGAGGCCTTTCTGACTAAGTTAATCACAGAACAACAGATAACGGCTGAGCAGCATCGTTTATTGCTAAAAACTCGTGGTGATATCGACGGATTTATAGGAGATCTAGGGCTCATGCAACAGATTTTTTCTAATCTGTTATCCAATGCGATTAAATACTCACCTGACGGCGGTGATGTGAAAGTGTATCTGATTGGCGATGACAAACAGATTGTTTGTTCTATAAAAGATCAGGGAATTGGCATCTCTGAGCAGGATCAGGCGCAGTTGTTTCAGCCCTTTAGTCGTGGCAGCAATGTGGGTGCCATTACCGGAACCGGGCTCGGGCTCAAGATTGTGAAAACAGCAGTCGATTTGCACGATGGCACCATTGAGTTAAGAAGCCAAGAAGGGAAAGGCACCCAAATCAAAGTTTGCCTTCCCAAACAGCTAACGCATTAAACAGATGTTTGCCACCATGAGGTCAGCGATGCCATCCGAATTCGACTTTTTTAGGCAGTGGTATCCCGTTTCCCCAGTAGAAGACTTAGATCCCAAGAAACCTGTCCCCATTACACTGCTAGGCCAGTCATTTGTTCTTTGGAAATCAGGCGCTGAGCATGAACAACCCGACACCTATATCGCACTTAAAAACGAGTGTCCCCATCGGCTAGCGCCTTTGAGTGAAGGCCGGATTGACGAAACAAGCGGGCATTTGATGTGCAGCTACCACGGTTGGCAGTTTGATAAGGGGGGCAAGTGCCAAAAAATTCCGCAGGCTGATAACCCTGAACTACTAGAGAAAATATTAGAAGAAAAAGGTGATAACTTTTGCGTTACGGCTTACCCTTGCCTGGTTGCGAATGGCCTGGTGTGGATTTGGCCGGATGCTGAGAGTGCAGAGTTAGCGGCTCAAAAGTCTTTACCACTCTCCCCACAAGTAGATTCTGACAAAGGGTTTGTGTGGTCTTCAATGGTACGGGATTTGGCCTATGACTAGCAGACGCTGGTAGAGAATGTGGCCGATCCGAGTCATGTACCGTTTGCCCATCATGGTGTTCAGGGAAATCGAGAGCGAGCCCGCCCGATTCCGATGGAAGTTCTCTCTTCCACACCAGAGGGCATAGAAGTGCAAACCCAGGGTCAGTTCAGCTCTAACATTATCTTTGAGCCACCTTGCAGGTTGGAGTATACGTTAGATTTTGGCAACGGTCGTAAAGTTGGACTGGTGACGTACTGTGTGCCGACCAGCCCTGGGCGATCACGCATCGTTGCCCAGTTTCCTCGCAATTTCGCTACGCGCATTCACCACTTCACCCCTCGTTGGGCTCCCGTGTACACACAAGTACAAGAAACCGCTACATGTCTTGCTATGGTGTGGATATCCGTTGGAAATGGAGGCCCAGTGTAGCCCTATGACTGCCCATAATAATCCAATAGCGATTTATAGCGCTCACCGACCAACT
>JBCDAG010000588.1:0-3619 GCA_039186165.1 Cyanobacteria bacterium P01_F01_bin.53 | reverse complement strand
TCGTTGATTTCTGTTTGATGATCCAGATAATAGCTGAGTGCATCAAAAACCTGGGATAAACCAAGGTGTGGCAGTCTTTGGGGGATTTCCTCAGGTGAAACTCCAATACGCCACATTTCTACAATTGCTTTAACAGGCGTACGAGTATCTTTAATAATAGGTTCATTGCTCAGTATTTCGTCATTTCTGACAATATGGCAGTGCTCTGTTGTTCGTACCATACTGATGTTCCAGAGGGATCAATATATATAATAGAATCAATCCTATTTTAGCTTGAAAAGAAATTTCCGAGCCTGTTCAATCTATTAGGGCAGATTAGATGCTCAACCTGACGTATGAGTACAAGCTCAAACTAACCAAGCAGCAAGCCGATCAGATTGAGCATGATCTAGAGATGTGCCGTAAGGTCTCGAATTATGCGTTGAAGGAACGACTTTTCCTGACAGGTAGCTCACTGTCTATAAGCTAATTGGTGACGGCCCCAGCAACTTTCAATTAGGATTAACGATCATGTTCACCGGGTCGCGACGAACAGCATTGATTTCAGCAGGCTGCGCGCCCCGCGACTCCGGTGCAATATTTTGTTATCTCGCGTGTAACCATCGCAGGTAGTCAAAGATTTGCTTGTTGTCAGTTGAGAGATTTGCCCAAGCGATGCAAACACCTGCTGGCTGCAATGTTGAATGTGAAAGAATGCTATCCTCCCAGCGTTCGATCACCTCCGCCAAGAAAGGATGCCATTTGATAAGGTGCTCATCAAAAGACTTGGTACTCTGAGTTTTTAGTTGTTTCGCTACCTCGGGGTAGAGTTTTGCGTAGCATTCGCCGATTGACTGCTTGCTTATCATGCCTCGAGAAACGACCAAGCATCCAGCCTGCTCTAGATGTCTAAGCTCAGGATTAGACAAGGCTAGGTTTCCGACTAGAGGCTTGATGTTTGCATCTATGAACTTTGGTATCGTATTGTTTTCTACAATGCGATACCGAACTGCCATCACGAACGACAAAGTATTGATCATGGCAGGTGTTAGTTCGCGACAAACCTGAATAGCCTTATCTAATGTTAGGTCGACTAAATCGTAACCAGCTCCAGAAACACGAGCTGTGAGCATATCGCACAATGCCTCTAGCTTCTCACTATGGCCAGAAAGAGCGTACGTTTTTTGAGCGTCGTAAAGTGTGGATTGAACGGCTGGGTCACTAAATCGTTCCAGAGTGCTGTTGGTTTTCTCGAGATTTGTAAGTAGGCGCTCGGTCAATAGATTCGCTCTACTGAGCGCTGTATCCGACGCTTCTTTCGATAGTTTAGTGAAGTTTGCCTCGAAAAGTTCTGAGGCAATCTCTTTGGCACGCTGCTCGGTGATGCCCTGATTTACGATCACCGTACCAGAGTTGTTGATTGCCGTTTCCACTGCGTCAAATTCTTGCCAAATTATGTTGTGCGTAACCACTTCATCGAGTTCGCCTCTGTTGAGCTTGGATGCGACCCATTCCTCATGGGTTTGTTTCCAGTCAAGCAGTAACTGGACAGAAAAGTCTGCTCCATTGTTTTTATCCACTTTATCGGCACAAGAGCCACACAAGTAAATGGCATTGTCAATTGAAGCTCGTTCTTCTGATGATTGGCTTGCATCATACCTCGGGCCATTCGAAGATGCTGCGCAAATATGCGCAGCTTTCCCGAGGTGTATCACCTTGTCCTTCTGTTCAGATGATGGAGCAAGTTGATTTCTTCTACACGAAGGATTGGTACAAATGAAGTTCGCGCGTTCCGCTAAGAGTCTCTTTGTCGGCTTAGAAAAATCATCTCGCATATGGGCGTTTCACTATGCTCACTTCACTATACGGGCATTTGATTACTCAAGTGGGATAACTACCTTCCAGTCGGAGTTATCCAGAAAACTTCAAGTTTTAGTTCAAACGAACTATTGACCTAAAAGTGCTACGATCCTTATCTCAAATACACCTATGACCGCATGCATCGCATTGCTGCCACACCGGGGGGATGGAACCCAGACACCGACGGGGTCATCATCCTAGACCAAACCCCTGCCCCCATCGTTATCCTCACGGCTGCTGATACGGAAATCCAAACCCTGGTCGCTAGTCTGCCGCGACTCCCCCATGACTTCCCAGAGTTTCGAGTAGCTAGCTTGCTTCAGCTGCAGCAAGAACTGAGCATCGACACCTATGTAGACTCAGTGTTGAGCAAAGCCAAGGTAATCGTGGTGAGGCTGTTGGGGGGACGCAGCTACTGGAGCTATGGTTTAGAGCGTCTGCGGGAAATAGCAGAATTTTATGACATTAGCTTAGTGGTGTTACCAGGGGATGATCGCCCCGATCCGGTCCTCTGTAGTTTGGGGACAGTGCCCCTGACGGTAGCGGATAAACTCTGGCACTACTTTGTGGAAGGGGGTGCGGAAAACCTAGCCTATGGACTGCAATATCTAGCTCAAACTTGTTTGGACTATTCCTATGAGGTGCCTGAGCCGCAGGCTGTGCCCCAGTGGGGAGAGTATGTGTGGGAGAGGGGGAGAGGAGGAAAGGAGGAAAGGGGGCAGCAACCTACGATAGCTATTTTCTTTTATCGGGCGCACTATCTGTCTGGCAACACCCGCGTCATTGATGCGCTTTGTGAATCACTACAGGCCCGTGGTTTTAATCCGCTTCCTCTCTTTCTTTCCTCTCTTCGTAACCCAGAGATTCAGGCTCAGTTGTTAACTGAACTAACCAAAGATCAGAGCATTGATCTTGTTCTTAATACGACTGGATTCTCTCTCGCTAAGTTGACTAGTGAGTCTCCTCAGGTGGACTTTTGGCAAACGTTAGACGTGCAGGTGATTCAGGTGATGCTCGGCGGCGGCAGTGAAGACCAGTGGCAACAACAATGGCGAGGATTGTCTCCCCGAGATATTGCTATGAATGTGGCGCTGCCGGAGGTGGATGGTCGCATTATTAGTCGGGCGGTGTCGTTTAAGGCGGTGCAGACTGACCATCCCCAGTTAGAAACAACGGTGATGGCCTATGAGCCAAAGCCTGACCGGATTGAGTTTGTTGCTGACCTGGCAGCTAATTGGGTGACGCTGCGATGCACGACAGTTGAGCAGCGCAAGGTGGCGTTAATTTTGGCTAACTACCCTAATAAAGATGGTCGTTTGGCCAATGGAGTGGGGTTAGATACTCCGGCTAGCTGTCTGGAAATTTTGCGATCGCTCCAATCAGCAGGCTACACCCTCGGCTCTATTACCCCAGAAGAGATTTTGTCGGCCACCAGTGCAGATTTAATCAACTGGCTCACCCAGGGTGTCACTAATGATCCAGAGGGGCAAGATATGCGCCCTGTCCGTCAAATCCTTTCCGCTAGAGATTACCAGGCATATTTCCAAACCTTGCCTGCACCCGTACAACAGGGAGTAATCGAACGCTGGGGAGATGTGCCCCCTGATGCAGATATTCCTATTGCCGGGATTCAACTGGGCAACATTTTTGTGGGCATTCAACCCTCTCGCGGCTATGACGATGATCCCTCGTTGAACTACCATGCGCCAGATTTAGAGCCCACCCATCGGTATCTGGCGTTTTATGCCTGGCTGCGTTTTCAGTGGGGTGCCCAGGCTGT
>JBCDAG010000587.1:0-3622 GCA_039186165.1 Cyanobacteria bacterium P01_F01_bin.53 | reverse complement strand
CAGGTCATCGCTCTACGGTGATTTGACTGCGGGCGGCTATCGCCGGAGGACGTCTACGACCAGCGGTCCATAAACGAAAATCAATGGCTGAAAGTCTTATGTATGGTCGTCTATGGCTGGGTTGTAGCGATACCCAGTTTGACATTCTGAACGGTTCTAAGCTGATCCATAGCAGCTACGACGCGGCCATGGCTAGTCACCTCATCGGCACGGATGGTCACCATGATTGGCGGACTGGGGACCTGATCGGTTGACTGGCCGGTTGTTTGGCCAGTTGCCTGACCGAGCGATCGCACTTCATCGGCCAGCTCAGTCAGCACCACGGCCTCATCCCCTAAAAACAGATCACCCGCTTGCGTAATGGTGAGGGTGACATCTATTTGATTTTGAGGGGTTGCGGTAACCGCCTGCGGCAAATTAACCGGCAACCCTTCCGCCTTCGTGAGGTACAGCGTAGACAGGATAAAAAATGCCAAGATCGCAAAAATAACGTCGATCATTGGCAAGATATTAACGCTGGGTCGGTTGATATCAGTGTCTTCAGGTAGGCGCATTTCAAAAGGGGTCGCCCACCGGCAAACCTAGTACATAAAGCCAGATACAAATAATACAACTGTTAGCCCACCGACCAGAATCATCAGAGCTTTGCCTGCATCCCAGCTACCTTTCCAAGAGTAATTGCTCTTATCTGTTTCAGATGACTTTTGAACTGTTTTTTGAGCCATGAATCCTTCCTAGCAGCTTTACATTTCTTAGCATAACGCTAGTTAGCACTTTACGACGGCGCGGTTAGCACGATTTTACAGGAGCGGTTTTACAGGAGGGACATCTGCTGGCCCTGTTGCTCGTAATAGAACTGTTCAACCCCCCAGCGACGGTACATGGGGAGCCTGCGTTTAACCGAAAGACGACTTTCTACCTGAGCGGCATCGAGTTTGACCTGAGCTTCCTCTTTGCGGCAGTTGAGGATTTTGGCAGCATCTTGCAGACGAATCCACTGCTGGCCAAAGCGTTTGAGCAGGGCCTCGTCGTCTTCGTTTTGAATTTGGGTGAGGAGAATTTCAGCCAGGAGCCAGCAGGCCTTAGTATCAGCTTCGGCGCGGTGGGAGGTGCTGATATCAAAGTCGAAGTGCTTGATCAGGTTTGGCAAGCTGCGGGAGGGTAAGTCAGCCAACAGCATGCGCGACAAAATAACAGTACAGAGCTTTTGTAAGGGGGGCTTATAAAAGCGGGTGCCGATGCGTTTGTATTCGGTACGAATAAAGGAGTAGTCGAAGTCGAGATTGTGGGCGGTAAACACGCGATCGCCCTCAATCAGAAGCGGTAGGCACTCGGGCCAAATGTCTTCTGGGGGCCGGGATGGATACACCATTTCAGGGGTGATGCCGGTGATATCGGTGATGAACTCAGGGATTTTCACCCGAGGATTCATCAGGTGAGTTTCTTGATGCTCGATGCCCGTGGCGAGGCTGGCATGGAGGATAGAGACTTCGATAACACGGGCGTTATGCCCGAGTGCACCGGTAGTTTCGATATCAACGACGGTGAGGGGCGACTGGCTCACCTGTCGATAGTAGGTCAGGATTTCCTTGGAGAGGAGAGCTGACTGGCCTTGGAATTTTGCGGCGTGGGCGACCATTGGGGAAAGAGGGGATATTGGCTTCAACTACGCTCAGCCACCGGGAGATGCCGAACACCGAGCCCTGAGCGTAGTCGAAGGGCGGCTATTCAAGACAGGAAAAAACGACCCTACTGCTGTGACAGGCGTTTCACGGCTTCGCCGCCTAGCATCTCATGAATCCTCTCTAAGCGCTTTGGAATCTCAGCGGCGTAGGGACTATCTTTAAGGCTTTCAGTCAGATCGTATTTGTGCAGATTTTCAGCACGGTTGCCGGGAAACCAGTGGCTGGCTCCGCCGAGCAGGTTATAGCGGGCCTGGGCATATTCCTTCATATCAAAGGCTTCGGTAAGGTTGCCAAGCCATAGGGCCATGGGGATGTTGATGTTACCAGGGGTGGATTGAATATCGGGCAGGCCTTCTTTCCAGGTGCGATACCAGGGTTCGCCAAGGGCTGCGATCGCTCTTTTTTCCAGCTTGTCCAATATTGGCGTTAACACCTCATCGGCCTTGTCTATTCCCTTTTCTAGCAGGGGCAGCACTTTCATATGCTCATCAAAATCCGATGGCTTAGCCGCACCGAGGCTAAGGGTGTGCACTTCGGGATGGCTCAGGCAAAACAGGTCATTAAATACCATTGGGCTCAGCGGATCGCAAAGATCAACCAGGCGCGGGGGTGGAGAATAGAGGTGACCACCTTTATCTGAAGGGCTAATGATGAATACGCCCATGTCCTGCTTTCTGGCCGCTTCAATGGCACGCCAGTTATCTTGAAAAATGTAGTACCAGTGGATATTGACGTAGTCAAAAAGACCGGTTTCAATCGCATCGACGATCACCTGGGTGGGACCGTGGGTCGAAAAGCCAATGTGGCGGACTTTTCCCTGTGCTTGGAGCTGCTTGGCAATATCGACACAGCCGCCTTTACGCACACTGTTATTGAGCGTTTCTGCATTGTTGATGCCGTGGAGCCCGAGCAGATCGATATGGTCAAGCTTGAGGTTGGCCAAGGACTTGTTGACGGTATCTAAAAAGTTAGAGCCGTCCTGACGAGGGGTGACTTTGGTTTGGACGATAAAGCGATCGCGATCAAGTTTTGGCAGCACCTTGCCCAGCTGAATTTCAGAGGTGCCATAGCCCCTAGCCGTTTCAAAATGATTGATGCCCAGCTCCAGGGCTCGGTGAATGGTGGCTTCTAGGTTTTCCTGATTTTTCTGGGGAATGTCCGCTGGGGGCACATCTTTCCAGGAATGCTGATAGCGCATGCCTCCGCAAGAAAATACGGATATTTGCAGTTCGGTGCGACCAAAGCGGCGATAGAGCATTCGAAAAAAGCAATAAAGGGCAATTTACGTCTGATTGTAATCAATCAATGACAGCTGCTGCATTGTCTTGATTAAGGATTCTCATTGAGTGGCCCATCAGCAAATCTGAAAGCGTATCGCGAACCTAGAGCTCTGCCCTCAGAGCCGCCCATGGAGCCGCCCGAGAAAGCTCTTTTGTGACCCACGATCTCTATTTTGGCCTGCCTTTTGGGCACTGTTAGCCGTTTGATTGGGCAGGGAATTGTGAGACTAATCTAAATTCACCTGAAATTCAATGACTCCACAAAATACGGCTCTGCTTTTAATCGGTTTCCAAAATGACTATTTCTCACCAGAAGGCATTCTGCACGGTGTCATTGAGGCCTCAGCCAAAGCGGTCAAAACCGTAGAAAACACTACCAAGCTCGTACAGGAACTGGTCAAAACGCCCATTTCTATTATCTCCACGCCCATTTTCTTCACAACCGACTACACCGAATTGGTTGAGCCAGTCGGCATTCTAAAAACCATTAAGGAAGTGGGTGCCTTTAAAAAAGGGACCACAGGCTCTGAAACGATTGAGGAACTGCGCCCCTTCCAAGATGACATTTTAGAAATTCCTGGCAAACGAGGTTTCAACGCGTTTATTAATACCAACCTCGATGACGTTTTAAAGCAAAAGGGCATTACGCATTTGGTG
>JBCDAG010000586.1:0-3637 GCA_039186165.1 Cyanobacteria bacterium P01_F01_bin.53 | reverse complement strand
TGATAGAGCCAGCGATTGAGTTTGTCGCTGTCCACACTGCCGGGCTCAGTAATTGCGACGGAGTAAACAGACGCATCATGGTCGTGGGCGTCTTCATCCAAAAAGGCGGGATCAATGCTGAGGGCATTTTTGAGATCAAACGCCTGTACGCCTAACAGCTCATTCAAAGCAATGTCGCAGTTTTGGGTGGCATGGATTTTTGCGATCGCATTCATCCCCCGCACCCTTTGAGCCAGGGCGGCCAAAATATCAGGGGAGACGAGATCGGTCTTGTTGAGCAAAATCACATCGGCAAAGGCGATTTGCTCCTGGGCTTCGCTGCTGTCCCAGTGATCCCAGATATATTTGGCATCCACTACGGTGACCACCGCGTCCAGCTGGGTTTGCCTGAGCATCACCTCATCGACAAAAAACGATTGGATGACGGGAGCCGGATCGGCCAGTCCTGTGGTTTCAATGACCAAATGGTCAAAGCGATCGCGTCGGGTCATCAAGTCATTCATGATCCGAATCAAATCCCCCCGAACGGTGCAACAGATGCACCCATTGTTCATCTCAAAAATCTCTTCGTCGGCATCCATCACCAGCTGATGATCAATGCCAACCTCGCCAAATTCATTGACGATCACCGCAACCCGCTGGTTGTGTTCTTCGGTGAGAATGCGATTGAGTAGCGTGGTTTTGCCCGCGCCTAAATAGCCGGTGAGCACCGTGACGGGGACTTTTTGAATCAATGCCATAGGTTAGTTTTTGGAGGGTGCGGTGGTGGGCAGTGGATAGTGGCGTTGCATGCAACGCCTGTACAAGATGGGGGAGTGTTGATTGGCAGGTTATACCGTCATGACGCGAAACCCGATGGTTCTGTTTAGGGCCGTTTCAGCATAGCCAGACCGGCTGGCGGAGCGGAGTTTAGTCGGGGTATCGAGCCAGCCGCCGCCGCGAATGGTGCGGGACTGTTGAGCGCTGGCCGTGACTCTGGGTTGGCCGTTGGTCGGGGCCCCTCGATAGGTGCGATGCCAGCTATCTGCACACCATTCCCAGACGTTGCCATGCATGTCGTGCAGCCCAAACGCATTCGGTGAGAAGCTGCCCACCGGCACGGTTGACTGCCGATACTCTCCGGTGGCCTCGGCCTTGTAGGTGGCGCTGGCCATGTAGTCGGCCAGCTGGCTGGTAATGGTCTCTCCTGTGTTAAAAGGGGTCTGGGTCCCGGCGCGACAGGCGTATTCCCACTGGGCTTCGCTGGGGAGTTGGTAACGGCGACCGGTGTGTTGACTGATGCGATCGCAAAACTCCATCGCCTCTAACCATGAGACACTCTCTACCGGACGAGACCCGCCCTGGAAGTTTGAGGGGGCCGGATTCAGCTCACGCTTTATCTTTGGCAAGGCGGCCACAGCGGCCCACTGTGACTGGGTAATCGGATACTTGCTAATAAAAAAGGAGGACAGATTGACCTGATGGCGGGGCAGCGCCTTAGCCTGAGCGTCAGCAGCCTGGGATTCAGATCGAGAGGCCCCCATCCAAAACTTGCCAGGCGTAACCTCGACCATCTCTAATCGCTCAGTAACATTGCCCCTAACATCCCGAAGAGACTCCGGGAAAAATCGCGCCCTATGCGTTTGTTGCTGCCGAATGTTGCCTGCCTGATCAACCGTGTTGACGGTAAACTCAAACGTTTCTAACGCCAGAGGGCTCTGATCCTCTAGTTGAGAAAAGGCTGATGCGAAGGCGCTGTTGCGGGCCGTGAGCAAAAAGCCCAAACTGCCTAAGCCTGTGTACTGAAAGAATCTTCGTCGTTTCATTACCTCACTTAATCCTCAACGTGCGCGAGCGCAGGCATTACTTTCAGGAAATAGCAACCAGAAAGGCCAGAACTATTGAAAGTAGCAATATTAAGACCTGATTTCTTGCTAATTTACTGATTCAACAACTAACGGCTTGTGTAAGTAGTAAATCGGAAGTTTTCGACCATCACTGTATTTTTGAATACACATAGCTCTCCTCCGTAATGAAACTACATATATTATGTCGCTGAATTTTAAGGCAGCGAGACGCGACGTGCCTAAGCCTTTATAGGTGCTCGGCTTTAAAAAGCTAAGAGATTTTCTCGCAGGGTTGTGCCAGTGTACTCTGTGCGATATCTGCCGCGGCGCTGTAACTCGGGCACTACCATGTCAACAAATTCCTCATAACAGCCTGGGGTGTAGGAGGCGATCAACATAAACCCATCCGCGCCGCCTTCATCTACGAAGTATTCAATTTTGTCAGCAATATCCGCAGCGGTGCCATACAAAATGGGCATCCCCATCCCCATGGCATAGTAAAGGGCGGCTTCTTTAACCGTGATCGGGTCACCGCCCTTGGCATAAATAATGCTTTCAAAAAGTCCCTGAATGCCTGGAATTTCGATATTCTGGACATATTCATCCAGGTCGTAGGTTGAAAAGTCGGGGCCGAAGTGCCCTGAGATCCAGGCCAACGCACCTTCTAAGGGAATATTATTGAGAATTTGTTCATACTTCTCTTTAGCATGTTCACGAGACTCTCCCACAATGCATTGCAAACCATAGATCAGCTTAACGCTGCCAGGGGGGCGTTGAAACCGATTTTGCAAGCGATCATTTAAGTCATCGGCATACTGGCGCATGCGATCGACCGTGGGATGGACAGCAAAAATGGCTTCAGCATGTTTGGATGCAAAGTCACGGCCTCGATCAGACGACCCGGCCTGCCAGATCACCGGTCGACCCTGGGGAGAATGGAAACAGAAGGAGCGCCCCTTACACTTAAAATATTTCCCTTGAAAGTCCACCTCATGCACTTTAGCTGGGTCGGCAAAAATACCACTTTCCTTATCGGCAATGATGGCGTCTGGCTGCCAAGAATCCCAGAGCTGATAACAAATTTCCAGGTACTCTTCCATCCGGTCATATCGCTCAGAACGAGCGGTCATTTCAGCCCCATAAGCATCCCATTCGCTCTTAGAATAAGAACTTACTACATTCCAAGCCACCCGTCCCCCCGATAAATGATCTAAACTCGACAGCCGACGAACCATCGAGTAAGGATGCTCAAACGCGGTTGACAAGGTAACCCCTACCCCCAGATGTTTGGTGGCTGTGGTGATAATGGGCACAACGGTGGAGGGCTCATGGGTGGGGCATTGAACGGCCCATTTGACACAAGCATCGGAGCTATTTTGGTAGTTGTTGTACGGGGCTAATTCATCGGCGATAAACATGCCATCAAAGAAACCCCGCTCCATGGTGCGAGCCATATGTTGCCAGTAGGCAGGGCGACTCCACTCCCAGTTAACTTTATCTTTGTTATGTCGCCACATCCCGGTGGCATGGCTATTAAACCCATGTTGAAGGAAACCTAAGATATGAATTTTCTTTTTGGCTGACATAGGATGGCTCCTCATGAATTACGTTTGCTTGATTACGCTGGCTTGATGGTGCTGGCAAAGGCCAACAGGGCTGTTTGTAAGCGAGCTGCGATGGCATCCAATTAGATGATGACATTGCAGCTCGCTTACAAGCAGCCCTGTTGGCCTTTGCCAGCACCATCAAGCCAGCGTAATCAAGCAAACGTAATTCATTAGGAGCCATCCTATGTCAGCCAAAAAGAAAAT
>JBCDAG010000585.1:0-3648 GCA_039186165.1 Cyanobacteria bacterium P01_F01_bin.53 | reverse complement strand
GCTTTCTATGCGTATTTTCACTCGATTTCTCAGATAAAGTATTCAAGCAGTTTCTAAGTAGGTTTTCCTTTGGTTTCCTAACAGATTTACAGGACCTTCATATCAAAAGCCTTGACACTCCAGATACAGAGCTTCCATAAAATAGTTAAAAGCAAGTAAAAACCAGCGATACCGACCTGATTTTCAAAGCTGTTTTGACGTGGATCCAAGTTTGCACAAACTTTAAAAACCTCGAAGGAAATCTCTCAGGAAACCTCGAAAGCTAAAAAACGCCTCAATCACATTAGGGTCTTGCTCGTCACCAAAACGTCTTTACACTAGGGAGAGAATATTTTTTTGGTGATTGTATGTTGCTCGCGGCCGATCAAAGATCGAAAATGGACCCCTCAGATGACGCCCTGTTTTATGACTCGCCACGATTTGTCACCCATGTAGACGAAGGCTTCATTACCCAGCTCACTGGGCTTTATCGCGATCGCATCCCCGAAAACGCCCGAGTCTTTGACATGATGAGCAGCTGGATTTCCCACCTGCCAACCGATCGCACCTACGCCCATGTAGAAGGACACGGTCTCAACGCCGAAGAGCTGGCTCGCAACAAACAGCTCGATCATTATTTTGTCCAAAATCTCAATGAGAATCAGACTCTCCCACTAACGGATAAGTCTTTTGATGCGGTCTTGAACACGGTCTCGGTTCAATACGTTCAGTACCCTGAAAAGATTTTTGCGGAAGTGTATCGGGTACTCAAACCCGGCGGCATTGCAATTTTTAGCTTTTCCAATCGGATGTTTTACCAAAAGGCGATCGCAGCCTGGAGAGACGGTAGCGAAGCGAGCCGCGTGGATTTGGTCAGAAAATACTTCGATGCCATCGAGGGCTTTGGCAATATTCAAACCATCGCCAACGTCTCAGAAGCGTCTGTCGTCCTCAAAATGTTGGGCATGGGGGGTGGTGATCCCTTCTACGCTGTCATCGCAGAACGTATGGAACCGCTCGTAAAATCATAGCCAGATCAGGCTTGGCCAATCCCCCCAAAAGCCGTCACGTCAGAATCAGAGACTCCAGTTCACCCTGCAAATCCTTGGTCAAAGACGCGATCTCCCGGCGCCGCTTTGCCTTGTAGTCCGCCAACCTCGGCGTGACCTCAATGGGAGATCCCACCGTCACAATGGCATTTTGCTCACCCAAATACGGACGCGCCTCTGAGGATTTTCCCATAATTTTCGCCGTCATATCACGCAGTAGCAACGTCGTTTCAGCAAAGCGATCGGCACTCGGATGTTCTTTCACATAGCGCCCCGTCACCGCGACAAAACTCTCCACCAAGCGCATATGCCACATCCGCAAATCCGCTTCTTCAGCCACCCGATCTGCCAACCCTAGCTCCACCGGAGAGAGGCTCATCGTATCTTCCCTAAAAATTCGATCCCACCCGGCCTGTTCTAGCTTCCGGCAGCGATCTATAAAACTCCCCTTGGGCCTCACATTGAAGTAGTTCTCCGCCACCTTCAGCGCCTCATCCATCAGAGACTGCAACCGCGCTGCCAGCTGCGCATTGGGTTCGACAATTTCATCATCCTGCTCAAAACTAGCTCCATAAAAATCTCGATAGTAGCCTTCCATCAGCGTCAACAAATGCTCCGCTAGGCGATACAAACGCCCGTAAAGTTCGACAGGCTCTAGCTCTTTCATCGCCGCCCCAGAAGCTGCCACAGCGCCCTTCGCATCCTCCCCAGCTCCAGAAGTAACGCCGGCAGCAAACAGCTGTCGCAACGTCGCCATTTCATCGACATTAGGCTTGCCTAAGCCGCTCTCTGTTTCCAACTGAGCAATCAGCTTATGCAGCTGTGGCCAAGGCGCTTCAAAGTATCGATACTGAATGCCCACCGGCAAAATCACCACCGATTCGTCCCGGTCATTTGCCTTAAGATCCTCGGCACACCAAAACGCTAGTTGAGCAATGCCAGGCTCTAGCGGACTCACAATTTCATTGTGGCCATTGTTGCCCCCTTCAGGCGCCGCCGCCAATGGAAACTGCCCGTCTAAAAACAACCGACGCGCCGTTTTCAAGGCTAATAAATCCAGCTTGCCGCGTTGAATCGGCACGCCCCCCAGCCGAGAAAACACCCAGCTCAAATAACTCCCGGCCCACAACGGAATACCGCGATCGTAAATAAAGTGAGAATGGGGCGAGCTTATTTTGATCCCTAAACGCCGGGCCTCATAGGGCAAGGCCCGCCACATCAAGTGACTCAACACATAGGGATCGGTGGCATTCGGATGCCGAAAGGCAATTAAGAACCGAGTTTTACCCGCTTCAAAGGCTTGATATAGATTGGCTAGCGCCTCTACATTGTGCGTCTCGACATCCGCAATATCTGTTTGCCACGCCGTCCAGGCAGGCATTATCGGCCGCATCAACCGTCTTAGCCAAGGACTGTAGTTCGGTGGAATAAAGTCGAGAGCAGACTGGGCACGAGTAGGAACAGAAGGCATTAGTAGGGCCAGCAGCGGCAACAACAGCGAATGAGACGCCGGTTATATCAGTTTGCCCTGTTGTGTCATAGTGTGACTATTTTTCCTCATACTCGCTTTTCATACCCGCTGATAGTGCATACCCGGCAACTGTGTTACCAGCCCCATCAACTCAAGTTGCACTAGCGCACCCATCACTTCTCCAGGGTTAATCTTCGTCAACGGCACAATCTGATCGAGCACTGCCGGTTCAATCGGCACCGCCTCCCACACCTTTTTCAAAATCGGAGGCAGCGCATCCACAGTTGCACGTTGTTCAGCACTGGGCTCTACCGACGACACAACACCGGCTGACGGAGCACTCTGCGTCATATTTGGGGACTGGGAATTCGCCGTAGCCTGCTCACCCAGGGATTGTGCCACTTGGCTCGGCACGTCTATTTCAACAGGGGGAAGCCCGGCCAAAGCCTCAGCCAGCGCTTGCTCACCCAAAATCAATTGCGCGCCCTGTGCGATCGCCTGCAAACACCCCATCCCCTGCACATTGTCTAAAGAAGCGGGCAGCGCATACACCTCACGACCATAGTCATTGGCCAACCGCGACGTAATCAGCGCACCCGAACGTCCCGGAGCTTCAGTCACCAATGTCGCCCGACTCAACCCCGCAATAATTCGATTCCGCTGGGGAAAATGGGTCTTGTCTGGCGATGTCCCATCCGGATACTCACTGACCACTAGTCCAGTGGCCACAATCTGGTCATACAAACTCTGATTGCGTTTGGGATACACCACATCCACCCCAGTCCCCAGCACAGCAACCGTCTGCCCTTGCTGAGCCAAACAACTGGCATGGGCCTCCGTATCAATCCCTGCGGCCAATCCAGAAATAATGATGCTGCCCTGATGTGTCAGATGACGACTCAACCGCTGTGTCCACCGCCGACCATAGGCAGACGGACGGCGAGTCCCGACCACACCCACGGTCAGCGTATTAGGACTCTCATTCAATCGCAATGGCCCGCGATAATAAACTGGAGTCTGGCAAATTTTAGCGCCCAAAGGCACTCCCCAGACTGTTTTGTAGCTGCGAAAAGCAGCTGGAAGCTGTTCTGAACTGGTTAGTTCAGAACAATCAACTCAGTAACCGATAGACTCTCTACATCTAAGCGG
>JBCDAG010000584.1:0-3653 GCA_039186165.1 Cyanobacteria bacterium P01_F01_bin.53 | reverse complement strand
GCAGCGGATTCGCTCGTCAGGCCTTGGATACAGGGGCTGGAAAACATGCTCTCCTCAGAGCATGTTGCCGTTAATTTGGGCAAAACTTAGGTAATTAGGAGACCATTATTCTTGCCAGTTGCAGTTCTTGGATTCTCTCCAATGTACCGGCCGGAATTGCTGCGATTAACTGTTTCGTATATGCTTGCTGCGGATTGTTGTAAATCTCATCAGCGGCTCCCAACTCTTCTAAGCAACCTTTGTTCATAACCATAATGCGATCGCTCATGAATTTGACTACACCTAGATCATGGGAAATAAATATATAGGTAAGGCCAAACTCTGCTTGCAGCTCTTTCAATAAGTTCAATACCTGAGCCTGCACTGAGACATCTAAAGCAGAGACTGATTCATCACAGATAATAAATTTAGGGTTGAGGGCTAAAGCACGGGCGATACAAATACGCTGTCGCTGCCCTCCAGAAAACTCATGGGGAAATCGATTGACACAGTTCGGATCGATGTCCACTCTTTCCAATAGATAAGCCACCCGGTCTTTGAGATTACGACGACTACGAATCACACTATGAATCTTCAACGGTTCAGCAATCGCTTTACCAATGCTCATGCGTGGATCAAGGGAGCTAAACGGATCCTGGAAAATGACCTGCATTTCCCGGCGGAGCTTTCGCATGTCTCTGTTTGACAACTGCAGAATACTACGGCCCTCAAAGAAAACATTGCCTGCGAGCGGTTCTATTAAGCGCAAAAGGGCACGCCCTAGAGTAGTTTTGCCGCAACCTGATTCACCTACCAAGCCAAAGGTTTCACCCTGATACACATCAAAAGACACATCATCCACCGCCATAAAGGTGCTTGTGGTTTGGCCAAAAACCCCTTTGACTGGGTAGCCCACTTTCAAGTTTTGGACGGTGAGTAAAGGGGGGGCACTGCTTAGCTTTTCAAGACGACTGGTGGTTTCCTCAGGGGATACTTCTGCTGTAAGAGCAGATGCTTCATCCTGATTAAAGTGACGGGCGAAGATTTTAAACTCGCCATCGGGTTCATCTTGCACCTGCATGTAGTCAGCAACTGTAGGGAGCTTGCGAAATCTATGCTCAGGACTAGGGCGACAGGCTAATAGCCCCTTAGTGTAAGGGTGGTCTGGCTTGGCAAAAATTTGGTCTACAGGACCATATTCCACAATTTTTCCACGGTACATAACCGCAACATCATCGGCAATTTCGGCGATGGTGCCCAGGTCATGGGTGATAAAAATCATCGACATGGAGCGTCGATCTCGTAAATCCCGCAGCAAATCTAAAATTAAAGCCTGGACGGTAACATCCAGAGCAGTGGTGGGTTCATCTGCAATTAAAAGGGCAGGGTTACAAGCGATAGCCATAGCAATCATTACTCGCTGGAGTTGACCGCCAGACAGCTGATGAGGGTAGCGTTTAAGCATAGACTTTTTATGCTGTTGCACGGCCCGAGCGATGGCATTACGTTCCTGAATCTGCTGTTCTGAGGCAACAAGGGTGGCTAATTCTTCATCGTTAGGCAGTAGTTTGACTTCCTGTAGACTCGCAATGACCCTATTTTCGGCCTCGCTTTTGGTGACATTATGGTACTGTTGGATCGCTTCAATGAGCTGAAAACCACAGGTATAAACCGGGTTCAATGAACTCATCGGTTCCTGAAAAATCATTGAAATTTGGCTACCCCGATAGGCTTGCATCTGTTTTGGAGAAGCCTGACATAGATTTACAGGAGGGGTGTCTGCCTGGGCTGAAAAAAGTATTTCGCCTTGGGTAATGCGTCCGGGTGGGTTAGGTACTAGACCCATGATCGAGAGGGACGTAACTGATTTACCTGAGCCTGACTCGCCTACAATGCCTAAAGTTCTACCCCGTTTAACTTGAAAAGAAATGCCATCAACTGCCTTGAGTACGCCGTTGGTGGTATCGAATTCAACCTTTAGATTGCGGACATCAAGGATAGTCTTGCTCATAGGTGATCGTTGGTTTAAGTAAATAGAAGGACTAAGCTAGTCTAAAAAGTGCCAAGCATTCTGAGATAAAGCTTAATTGTCAATGATGTTAGAAACCCTATGATGCATCGTGTACATATTTTTAGTAAGACAATTATAGTTAGGGGAGGCCATTGGGACTTCGGCGGATCCGCCTTAGTGCGAATCAGCAAAGGATTGGTACTGTGACTTAGTCACTGATTTTGCCAAAATGCTTCACCCTATAGGTATGCAGTAATTGTGCGTGCTCAGTCCAGCTTCATAAGAATCCTATGCCGTTGATTATTGGTATGTTGTCTCTACTTACACCATGGCTCAACTTGCGATCGCAGTTTTGATCGTTATCATTGGTTCCGCTATCTGTTCAGGTACTGAAGTAGCACTTCTGTCGCTTCCCTTACTTAAAGCTCGACAGCTTGCTCAAAATCGTAACCCAGCCACACTTGCCTTGCTAGCTATTCGCGAAAAGGTAAGCCGACCGATCGCTACGATTGTTATCCTCAACAATATTTTTAACATTGTTGGTAGTTTCGTTGTTAGCCGTCTTGCCTACGCCCTCTTTGAAGAGTGGTATGGGCAGGCGTCGCCGCAAATACCGATAATGCTGGGTTTTTTTTCTGGCCTGCTCACCTTTTTAATTATTCTTTTTGCCGAAATTGTCCCCAAAACCCTGGGTGAGCGCTACGCAGAGCAATTAGGCTTGCTGGTTGCTATCCCAGTTCGTAGCTTAACGTGGCTGATGACGCCGATTATTCTTGGGTTAGAAAGGCTTACAGCTCCTCTAGTCCGAGGGCGATCTCAACCTATTACCAACGAAGCTGAGATCAAACTATTAGCAATGTTGGGCTACCAAGAAGGCCTAATTGAAGATGATGAAGCTGAACTAATTCAAAAGGTCTTTCGCATGAATGATATTGCTGCGGAAGATATCATGACGCCACGGGTAGCGATTACTTATATCCAGGGTAATCAGTCTTTAGAGGCAGCTCAGCAAGAAATTATGCAGTCACAGCATAGCCGCATTATCGTGACTGGTGAAGAACTAGATGACGTGCTTGGGGTGGCGCTACGGGCTGAACTGTTAGCAGCTTTGGTTCAGGGCCGAGGGCAGGATTTGGTCACAAGCTGTATGCGCCAGGCTCGATATATTCCCGCGACTGAGCGTTCAGATAGGCTGCTGAAGAGCTTTCAAACTGCCCGCGAACATTTGATGATTGTGGTGGATGAGTACGGCGGAGTACTAGGCGTAGTTACTCTCGAAGATGTCCTTGAGGTGCTTATCGGTGAAATTGTAGATGAAACTGATCGCAATGTAGACCTTCAGGCATTAGCTCGCCAGCGACGGCGACGATTATTACAAAGGCAGGGCTTTCAGACTGATTTGAAACAGAATCGTTAGAGTCGCACGACCCTAGGAATGGCTCAATGCTGATCTCAGATGCTCTACACAAAGATTTACATCATCTGTCATATGGAATTGTCCTGGGGCTAAAGATTCGAAAAAGGACTGTGTTAGCAAGTTTTGGGGCATAATCACAACGGGTTTCTGAGCCTTTAGAGCCAAAGCGATTTCAGAAACGGTGCCTAGTCCCAACACTTGCTAACACAGTCCTTTTTCGAATCTTTAGCCCCAGGACAATTCCAT
>JBCDAG010000583.1:0-3694 GCA_039186165.1 Cyanobacteria bacterium P01_F01_bin.53 | reverse complement strand
TAAATTTCTGAGAAGTGATAGCAGGCTTGCATTCAGTTCTCTCTGCTTTTGCTCCTTGACATACTCAACCATCTCCTGCCGTCCAACTGGGTCCATGTCTAGCAATACTTCTTGAAGCAGAGGACCAAATTCCAGGATAGGCATATCCCTTGCATAGATTGCCTGCTCTACAGCCGCGATTACTTCCAGAACGTCATTTAGCCGCTCGACTATCTTCCCACTTGAGACATCATCAGAATCAAGTAAACCAATGACTGGCTCCGTTTGGAACGCTGCCTGTCGCACAGCCAAAAGCCATTCTCGTTCGGATTCTCGCCTCTCGATTTCTTCTTGGGAGTACAGCGGATCAACGGGGGCCCCAACTCCAATATCCGGACTCAGCGGATCAATTGTTCTTTCTAGCTCGCGTATACGCTCTTGCACCTCATCATCCTTCTCGACCGCTTCTTGCAACTGCCTATAATTCTTATCTGTTGCCTTAGTGCCCCCTGCTTTCCACTTCTCCTTTTCGGACTCAACCTCTTGTCGATTTTTCTCCAATTGCCTTAAGGCTCGGCTTTGCAGAAGCCCTAGAAACAGAGCCTTATATCCGTCCTTGTTCAGAACTCGCTGCGCTCCTTCCCCCTCCCCTGCAACACTCCTCACATTAGACAACACCGCATCGTAGCCCTCAGCCGCAATAATCTCCGGCATTTGAGGATTCTCTATTCCAGGAAATCGATTCTCATCTGCCTCCGGACTACCTACATCTAGAAGCTGCTGGTCATACCAACTCACTGCTGTTACGACTGACTTTCCTGTGACGTCTAGCGATCGACCGTCGGTAGTGATAAGCGCGATCGCCGACATGTTCTCTAGGGCTGTAGGAGGTTGTTTGTAATAGTCATTTCCCTCCAGATAAATACCTAAACTCTGTCGACCATTCTCTAGCCTCGAACTCTCAAAACCTTGATTCGTTCTGAGTAAAGTTGCGAAATAGTAATGCTTACGAACACCATTCACAACCTCTGTTCTGGCAGTAACAAGAGCACCTGAAGCTCCTTCACCAGCAATTGCGACCGCGGCGAAAGCTTTTGCCGCTTCAAAATCCTCAAAAGCCTGCTGAGAATCTTCAATGTCCCTTTTTGGAGCAGGAGATCCATCAAGCGGAGGTACTTGGTTTTGCGTTCCAGTATGGACTGCTGTTCCAGCGCGTAGAAGGTCAGCATCCGGATGAATCCCTTGGCTTAATTGTGTCTCTATGTCAGCTTCGGGCATAAAAGTCCCGATGGTGTAAGGGAAAATACCGTCACTGTCGCCAGGGCGATTCTCGTAAAAACTTCTGCTGCTCTCGTATAGCAAGTTGCCGAAAGTGGTTGGGTTTGTCGACCCCAAATCAGGGACAGAGTCTAAACTATTAGAGTCGCGATCACCACCGAGACTTGGGGGAAAAAATGTGCCAATTCCTCTTAAACGCGGTCTTGACTCTGGAGACTGTTTCTTCAGCTCAGTCTCATCGGCGCCGGCGTTAGCAGAGGCTAGTAGTGGAGTCGCAACAGTAGGAGAATCCTTGGCGCGTCGGTGCTGTTCTGCCCAAAATCTAGGTCCTGACGACCAGGCGTCTTCGTGCTCGCGCTCTTTTGGACTAACAATCCGTTGGCTATCATGCTGACGCGCCATTCGGCGCTCATCCATGCGTTCAAACTGAGGGTCCATCACTTAGTTTCAACACGAAACATCGCTCTATTCTTTTAACGCACCATACCATCAACTCAACTGTTCGATCCGGAGGTAGTCCTGCGAATAGCAGGGCAGAGAAAGGCAAGAGCATGGCGAATGGGTAAACGGTCTCCCTACTGCTGGAACCTTGAGTTCTTTGTGCTTAATCACCATACAAAAAGCTGTACGCTCCACCACCGCAGCGACCATTTCCGCTCTCGCCAGGTTACCTCTGCTCGCAGGTTTAACTATCTGGCGCTCAAATGCTGTTTCTTGACAAACTTTTCTAGTGGAACCATCATCAAGTATCGCCACTTGAATAACTGCGCCGATTTCCGGCGAGTGGCGTCGGGTTTTTAAAACGCCCTAGAGCGGTGTTAGCGCACCTCCCTAGGACTTCCCCAGCAGTTGAGAACACCAACCGATGGAGCAATTAAATATGACTGTAGCCGAATTACGTTCGGAAATTCTTGCTGTGCCTCAAAAGCTTGAGGCTATTAGCTGCGCCTTAAATTTGGCTGCTGACATATGACGGCAAAGGAGGGGCCGGATAATTGGACTGCTGCGTGGATTATTGACCGTGCTGGCGACGATTTCCAAAATCTCTCTGTGAAACTCAAGGAAATGGTGAGCCAAGAAATTTCGCTCTAACCCCACGCAATCCCAACAATTAAAATCAGTCACTTTCCACATTGGAGAGTGACTATTTTCATGCCCAAATCTTGGTGGCAGTCCACCCTCTTAATCACAGGGGAACCTGTCAAAAATCTCACCATTTAGTCCAAAACCTAGTCCATTTCGGTGATGACTCTAAAATTGTCTAGGTCCAAATCGCTGAAATCCTCTGTGTATCGAAGTTTCAGGAGTGGCTCGGGGCAGATTTGAACTGCCGACCTTGGGCTTATGAGTCCCCTGCTCTAACCAACTGAGCTACCGAGCCTTAGCCGCATTTCAACCACTAGTTGAATTTGCGCCTAGTAATTATAGCGTGGGCCGCCAATTTGTAAACCTCTGCTTCTTATAGGCGTGGCAGAGGAAATTGGAAGGGTTCTCGCTTCCCTATGAGCTTACGAAAAACAACCGGATTGTTGTTGCGAAACTTTGCAATCGCCTCTGCGTCATGAAGGTCTAGTTAGGCTGAAGTGAAGTATTGCAGTTATGCCTAAATCGTCTAAAAAGCTTACTCTGCTAGGCTTTGGCGATCGCCCTTCCCAAATGGGGAACGGCATTTTAGATATCAATACCGTTCTGGCATGTCCACCATGTCTGTCCTATGAGGAGTTTATTAATTCGACCTATGGCAATCAACTACGTTTTAAAGGCTGGGGTTGTCGCCCTATCTACCGGGCTGGTGGCATTGCCCGCCGTCGCTAACGATGTGGAAACCCTGGCGAATGTTGCCCCTGTTTCCATTGAGGCCGAGGCTTTGACGTTTGAAGCGGATGAGACCAACACATTTGCTGCGGTGACAACTCAGCCTGCTGAGGAGGTTGAAGTCTCTGCTCCTCAGTTTGCCCAGCGCCCCTTCGAAAATTCTGACGGACGACGCACCAGCTCCAAATTTAGCTACATTGGCGTGGGCTATGCGTTGGGACTCTCCGATGATTCCGACTCTGAACTAGGCGACGGCGGCTTTGCGCTCGCATCCAAGACAGGCTTCACGGAGAATATTTCCCTACATAACCTGAGTGTGCTGGGGGATGACCCTGTCGCCAGCTTTGCCCTAACCGCTGATTTCCCAATTCGCTCTGGAGACAGCCCCGACAGCGCCATTTCCGCAGTACCCTTTGCTGGAGCTGGCATTGCCATTCGTAATCTTTTCCAAGATGATTCCGCAGCCGCATTCCTGTTGACGGGTGGTGTGGACGTACCCTTGGCTTATCGCTGGACTGCTACTGGTCGTGTTGCTGTAGGATTCTTTGACGAAACGGAAGCGGCACTAGTGTTTGGCGTTGGCTATACCTTTACCGGATTCTTTAAGTAGTTTCTAAATTTG
>JBCDAG010000582.1:0-3702 GCA_039186165.1 Cyanobacteria bacterium P01_F01_bin.53 | reverse complement strand
CGCCATTATTGGACAGGCAAGACTCTAGCGCCGAGAGCACCTCTGCCTCATAGGACGACTGAGGCATTGCGCAACTGTTCCACGATGCGGTTTGGAACCGTCGCTTATCCGCCGACTCCGCGCTAACTTTATAGCCCTGCGCGAGAAGTTGACGAACCTGTTGAACTAGCTCTGGGCTAAGAGACGTGCTCACCACGGACCCCCTGGACTTAGAAACTTGATTTTGACTGGTTGGACTGGAATACGAACTGAAATACGGACGAGAAGCATTAGTGGCTTCAGAAGCACCAGCGACCCTAGTCGCCTCTGATATTTGATTGAATCCTTGTTCGCCGCCCACAAGCTGATTCACAAACTCACGATCACGGGAACGCACCGTAGGCAACGCATCGGCCGCCTCCTGAGTTAACACCACCGAACCTGACGGCACAAAACGCCCTGGAGGGACCTCCACATCTTGGACGAGGGCGTGCATCATGACAATACAACCATTGCCAAGGCGGGCATTAAAAATTGTTGAGCGGAAACCGACAAAGCACTCAGCACCGATGTAAGCAGGACCGTGCACCAGAGCCAAATGGCTAATAACACTGCGATCGCCAACCCAAACGGCATAGTCACGATCATCATCCCCCAAAACTCGCCCATGACCTAAACCGTGGATCACGGCCCCATCATTAATGCGAGTTTGTTGCCCCAAATGAAATGGCGTATCAGCTTCAGCCCGCAGGGATGTGCCGGGTCCTAAAACAGCCCCCTTGCCCACAGTGACTGGTCCCACCACATTGGAAAAGCGATGAACTGACGCTGACGGATGAATACTGGGCTCCCCCCTCACAGGAGAAGCGGCACTAGAGTGTGAAACCTGCATCGTGACTCCCTCCTAAGATTCAGGCAACAGCGATCGCTCTTCCTGGTTCTTGTCGTACAGACGCATTTTTTCAACGCTGACCGTATCGATAATCGCCACCACGGCGGCATCAATGGGACGCCCCTCACCGCCATCCACGCATCGAGCTGCACTGCCCCGGCTTACCAACACCCATTCCTCCACACCAGCTCCCACACCGTCTCCCGCCACCTCATAGCGGTCCGTCAACTGCCCAGAATCATCCACAAGCTGAACCAACAGCAGCTTCAAACCCCTCAATCGAGGCTCCTTCTGAGTGCTCACAACGGTGCCGCGTACTTGGGCAATTTGCATAGAGAACAGTGCACCAGTGAATCACTGAGCGACAGTAACGTTTATTCGGGGATAGAAACTAGACGATAAAAACTAATTGAGTCCATCATCGACTAAATGTTACCCATTCAGCCTGGACTCAAATAATCGTTTATTCAGACTAAAAATCTTAATGAAAGCCAGTAAGTTCTCCACAGTGAGAAAGATCCGACCAAGCTATTTGCTCGTCCAGCGATCAATTCTCTGTCGAGAGCACACTCGTTACCGCAAAAACTTTCACATCAGCCATTACGAAATGACGGTTGAACACAGATATCCTGAGCACTGACTCAAGACAACATCCAATACGCCGACTGATTACTTTTAGCTAACTACGCGCTAGTCTTTCAGCTCGGCTGGTAATAGGCAACGGCATACCAGCCAAGCCAGGGAGATTTTTCAGTGCTAAAGCGCACCCAAGATTCGCAAATTATTCAGAGAACTGCTGCACCGCCTCGGTGTAGCGAATCGGCAACACGTACTCTAGGTTCTCGTGGGGGCGGGCAATGATGTGGGTAGATACAACCTCGCCACCATCAACACGGCGAACAGACTCCTTACCAGCTGCAACGGAAGCCTGAACTTCAGATACGTCGCCGCGAACAATAACGGTCACGCGAGCACTACCAATTTTCTCGTAGCCCACTAGGGTTACGCGGGCAGCCTTCACCATGGCATCAGCCGCTTCTACAACTGCGGGAAAACCGCGGGTTTCAATCATTCCAACTGCGATGGGCATTTTCGTCGAGCTCCTCTGGGTCTAAAGGACGATTTTGCTTGTTTCTTCTTTCTTGGACTCGGATCACCACTGCTGCGATCCCCGGTCCGCCGAGATACGGTCCCCGAAGGGACAATCAGTAATCTTGGCTACTAATTCTCTCATTATTTGAGAACATCGACTGACACAAGTTCGTCAGAGACTCAGGATAACGGCACAGCCAGCCATCATTCTTCCTTGCTAAAGCTTTTCACCATAATCGGAGCCACAGGCGCCGTTGGTGTTTCAGTGCGACAAATCAGTCAAGATTTGTTCATAAGTTTATCGAATAGGGGGACGCTACCAGTTTTTGAAATTTAATCCTAGTGATAACGGTCAACTAATTGGTCTCGAATCTAAACTGGCAGCGCTGTGGTGATGCGGAAACAAGATGGCGCTCCTCCACAAGCCCACCCTGTTCATCTCCTTGTTATCCCATCAAAATCACGTTATCTAGCACGTGGATAATTCCATTTTCCGCCTCAATATCTGCCGCTAATACCGTGGCATTTTTCACTTCAAAGGTGTCGTTCAAGCCGGTGCGTACCGGAATGGGAGCCCCCTCAATGGACTCAATTTGCCCCATTTCCAACAGCTCCGCCTGGGTATATTTTCCGGATACCACGTGAAAAGTGAGGATGCGGGCAAGCTGAGGCGGGTTTTGCACCAGGGTTTGTACTGTGCCGGGGGGTAACTTGGCGAAGGCGTCGTCGTTAGGAGCAAACACGGTGAAGGGGCCGGAGGTCTGCAAGGTTTCCACCAACCCGGCCGCCTGCACCGCTGCCACCAGGGTAGAAAACCCCTCAGTATTCACAGCAATATCAACAATTGTAGCCATAGCTCAAAGGTACAAAAACAGTGAAACGGTAGGGTGCGTCAGGTGCACCGCAGAATGGTTCGCTCAAGTCTTGAATCAGTTTCAACGGGACAAATTAAACCTAGCGATAGTCCTGGCTCTGAATGTCCCGCAGGCGCGCTTCGGGGCGAAGAAACCGATCCATTTGCGCCTCAAAGAACTGGCGGTTGGCAAGGCGGTGATGGGGATTCGGATCGTCCAGAGGATAAAGCAGGGCGGTGCGCAGAGCTTGGATCACTGCCGACGTGACGTTGTACATAGAGCGCTGGAAGGTGATGCCCAGTTGAATCAGCACGTCATCGTCGCCCCGGCAGTAGCCATCGTAATACTCTCGCAAGTAATCCGGCAGAAAGTGCATCATGTCCTGCATTAGCAAAGTGGGAGGGATGCCTGCGCTGCCCACAGGAAAGACGTCGGCGTAGAGAATGCCGTAGTGGAAATCCTTCTGGTCGCCGGGCACCTCTTGGGCTTGGGCGTTATAGGATTTGGTGCCGCGAAAGGGGGCAGTGCGATAGAAGATTGCCTCTACATAGGGCAGGGCAGCTTCGTAGAGCCAGGTAAAAGCCTTTGATTTGGGCACCAGCTCAAAGCATTCGTCACCGATGTATACGTGGTGATAGATGGGGCGACCGGCTACGGCAAAAATACCGTTCACCAGGAAATCCATAGCGTCGGGGACTCCGGCAAACCCGCCCTCATCGTAAATGTCAGACATTTCAAAAAACACCGGAGCCATCACTTCCCAGAACAAACCCAGGTTTGCGTAATAAGATAGTTCCCGGACCTTTTCGAGGAACATCTCGGGAAACAGCGCGTGCAATCCCAGCATCACTGGATTTTTCTTGAAGTAGGCGCGGATGGCTCGAT
>JBCDAG010000581.1:0-3720 GCA_039186165.1 Cyanobacteria bacterium P01_F01_bin.53 | reverse complement strand
TCGCCAGGGAGACGGAAACCCTGGCGTTAAAACCCTATGGCGTGGCTATACCAAGCTTCAATATTTGCTGCAAGGGGCTCAGCTGTCTCCCACATGACCCGCTATATCAGCGGGTCAGCGACTTCTGCCTAAGGGATAGCTTGCTAAGGGGAACCCAGGCCAGCTGCCCCAAGTTACTGAGTCAGGCAATTCGTCAGATATCTGACTATAACCAATGCTGAGGCAGCAGCATCGCTAATCCCATCAGGTCAAATGGTTACGTTTTTCCGTTGTTCACGAAATAGTTTAGAGGAAGCTTTGTAGCATAAGGGTTAGTTTGTGTTCTCTTTAGGGCCACTCAGTGGCCATTTAGGAGCTAGAGGCGGCGATGGCGCGGATTTTTATCAGCTATAAGCGGAATATGGAGCCGGATGAGCCGATAGCTGAAAAGCTGTATGAGGCGCTGTCGGCTCAGCATGACGTGTTTATTGACCAGGCGATGCTGGTGGGTACGCGCTGGGCAGAGCAGATTGAGGCGCAGCTACGGCAGACGGATGTGCTGATTGTGCTGCTGTCGGAGCATTCGGTGGGCAGTGAGATGGTGGTGCAGGAGGTGTCGCTGGCCCATGAACTGTACAAGAGCGATGGCAATAGGCCTCGGATTTTGCCGGTGCGGTTGGCGTATGAGCAGCCGTTTCAGTATCCGCTGAGTGCGTATTTGGCGGCGATTAACTGGGCGAGCTGGCAGGGTGAGGCGGATACGGCGGGGCTGATTGAGGAACTAGAAAGCGCCATTTCAGGGGAAACGCTCTCTAGAAGCAAGCTCGCGGATAGTGAGCCGATTGCCGTCGAATCGTCTGCGATTCCGAAGCCGACGCCAGCTGCTCAACCTCATCGACCTACTCATCGACCAAAAGTCCTAGATTTGCCGGAAGGGACGATGGAGGTGGCGTCGGATTTTTATGTGGCGCGTCCTGCGGATGAGATTGCGCTAGAGACCATTTGTAGGCCGGGGGCGACGATTACGATTAAGGGGCCACGGCAGATGGGTAAAAGCTCTTTGCTGAACCGAGTGATGGCGAAGGCGGTGGATGCGGGCAAGCAGGTGGCGTTTTTAGATTTTCAGCTGTTTGACCGGGAGGCGTTGCAAAATGCGGATGCGTTTTATCAGCAGTTTTGTTATTGGCTCACCGATGAGCTGGAGATTGAAGATTGTTTTGAGGAGTATTGGAATAAGCCGTTGGGCAGTACGCAGCGCTGTACGCGGTATGTGGGGCGGCACATTTTAAAGGCGATTGATGAGCCGTTGGTGCTGGCGATGGATGAGGTGGAGCGGATGTTTGATACGCCGTTTCGCAATGATTTTTTTAGTATGTTGCGCAGTTGGCACAATCAACGGGCGACGAAAAAGATTTGGAAAACTTTGGATTTGGCGTTGGTGACGTCGACGGAGCCGTATCAGCTGATTGATGATTTGAATCAGAGCCCTTTTAATGTGGGGCAGGTGTTGCGGCTTGAGGATTTTAGTGCTGAGCAGGTGCATGGGCTGAATGTGAGCCATGGGGAGGTGCTGACGGGGAAGGAAGAACAACAGCTGATGGACCTGGTGAATGGGCATCCGTATTTGGTGCGGAAGGCGCTGTATTTGGTGGCGAGTGGGCAAATGACGGCGAGGGAACTTTTCGCTTCGGCGGGGGAGGAGAAGGGGCCGTTTGGTGATCATTTGCGATATCACTTGTTTCGGGTGTATGGGAAGAAGGATTTGGTAAATGGCTTTTTGCGAATTTTACGGGACCAGAGTTGTCCGGATGAGGTCATCTACTTTCGGTTGCATGGGGCGGGGCTTATTTGTAGAAGGGGTTCGTTAGTGGTGCCGAGGTGTCAACTGTATGCAAGCTTTTTTGGAGAGCATTTGAGGTAAGGGCTATGACATGAGTTTGTTTTTCTATTGTCGGGATCGATATATCACTCACCCCTTTTACAACAGACCGATAACCCACCCTAGCCCCTCTCTAGAGGGATTTTACAGGCTGCAAACCTGATGTTTTCGCCCCCACTTTCATTCATAAACCTATGGCAGAACAACAAACAATTTATACCACTGGCGGCACTGTACAAGCAGGCGGAGGAATTTATCTTTCTCGTGCGGCGGATGATGAGTTATTGCAGTTGTGCCGTGAGGGACAATTTGCTTATGTGTTGACGCCGAGGCAAATGGGAAAAAGTAGCCTGATGGTGCAAACGGCGGAGCGGCTGAAAGAGAAAGGGATTACGTCGGTCATTATTGACCTCACCAAAATTGGAACAGAGGTATCTGCTGAGCAGTGGTATTTGGGGCTGCTGACTGAAATTGATGAAGCATTGACGTTTGACACCGACATTTTTGAGTGGTGGGAGAATAACAACAAACTGGGGGTGACGCAGCGGCTGACGATTTTTTTTGAAGAGGTGCTGCTAACCGAGATCCCTGGACGGATTGCGGTGTTTGTCGATGAGATTGATACGACGCTGAGTTTGGACTTTACGGACGATTTTTTTAGTGCGATGCGGTACTTTTATGTGGCGCGGGCGCAAAAGGAAGATTTTGGAAGGTTGTCCTTTGTGCTGATTGGAGTGGCAAGTCCAGGAGACCTCATTCGAAATCCTCGACGAACACCATTTAATGTTGGGAAACGGGTCGCACTTACCAACTTTACCATTGAGGAAGCAGAACCTCTGGCTCAAGGATTCACTGACACGCAAGCTCAATCACTCAAGGTCAACTCGCGTCCCCCTTCCACCTCATCCCGCTTTTCCTCTCCAACTCCCCAACAAAAAGAAATCCTCTATTTAGTATTGAAATGGACGGGAGGACACCCGTATCTAACCCAGAGATTATGTGAGGCAATTGTCGCAGCAAAGCAAGAAAGTTGGAGTGCTGCTAGTGTGCAGCAACTGGTAGAAAAGTTATTTTTTACAGGAGGCGAACGAAATGACAATAACTTATTGTTTGTGAGAGATATGCTGACCCAGCGAACGCCAAATAACAATAATGCTGTTTATGATGTACTGACAACGTATCGGTCAATTTGGCAGGAGAAACAGCTGGTAATGGATGAAGAGCAGTCACTAACAAAGTCTCATCTGAAATTGTCGGGAATTGTGAAACCAGATTATGATAAAGGGTCTTTGCATATAAGTAATGCGATTTATCAAACTGTCTTCGATGAGAAGTGGATAAGGGAACACCTGCCAATAAATTGGGTCAAGCGATTGCAGCGCGCCCGTGCAGTGATTTCAGCATTATTAGCGGTGACAGTAGTAGCGGTGCCTTTGAGTATTTTCGCTTTAACCCAACAGCGACGTGCGTTAGAACAGGCTAAGTTAGCTGGCAAAAATGAAAAGATTGCACAAACACAAACGATATTGGCAGAGGCAAATGCTTCTAAAGCGTTCCTATTGGCGGATAAGCCTATAGAAGCTTTGGCCTCAGCTATTAATAGTGTCCAAACCGTTACAGAACAAAAATTACAGCAATCGTCAGAAACTGCTTTGCCTGCATTAGCTGTATTGCAGCAGGCCATTTATCCCAACCGTGATTTTATTCTGAAAGAGCCTCATTCCTTTAGAGAACGAAATCGCCTGGAAAACCATCGAGGCTGGGTTTGGAGCGTAAGCTTTAGTCCTGATGGCAAGATGATTGCCTCAGCTAGTAAAGATGGCACAGTGAAGCTTTGGGATCTCAAAGGTACTGAACTTGCG
>JBCDAG010000580.1:0-3750 GCA_039186165.1 Cyanobacteria bacterium P01_F01_bin.53 | reverse complement strand
TGTTACTCGTGAAGTGAGAGAAGAAATAGATCTTAGTATTTTATTAGGTGTTACCAGACGTTAACATGACTCATAGTTGAAGCTCTCCAAGCGTTTTCTAATTCAGTCTCAACCTCTTGAATGGAAACATCAGGTAAGGCACCATTAATGCTTCTTCTCAAGTAACTAAGCTGACATTAATACTTAAAATGCTTAACATTCTTGTCAGAAGTCAACGATCTAGTTGCCTCCATTTCTGACTAGCAAAGGTAAGATCTATGTCCGTGAATAGATATATTCTAAAAACCATTTAGTGGAAGAAAGTCTCCCTGTAGCAATTTCAATATGTTGAGGCTTAAACATTAGCTTCCGCTTATTCCAATGATGCACCTTACTCACCGTCTCCTCAACAGTCCCAGCCCCCTCTTTCATCACCACCCAATGCACCGCCGAAAGCAGCTCCATACAAAACGGCGTCTCAAACCCCTGAATCAGATTGGCCACCCGGTCAAACCTCTCCTGAGTCTCCCGATGATTCTCAAGAAACGCAACCGCCTTGTCTGCCGCCTGAATATTCAACTCTAACGGCTTATCAGGCCGAGCCTCCGCAGCTTCATACCCTGTAATAAAGTGCCCCTCAATATGGCTCAGCACATGGCGCAAATTCCTCGCATAGGGACCATAAGGAGCCTTTTCATACTGCAATCGCAGCGGTTCACCCGCTTCCTGCTGAAAGTACATCAGCTTATGCACTTCAAGTAACGTAACCGTCGGGTCCATCACTGCAGCCAGATATCGACGTATGAGCCCCAGTAAAACGGCTTGCCCTACTGTCATGTTCAAGATCTTTCTGTCTTTCATTGAAATATAGGCTCAGTGCTCTCTACAAGAGGGCAAATCTGATTTGAGATCGCACTTCTTTAAAGGCCTTCCTAAAATAACCAATATATAAATACTGGATTGTTTTCATAGCACTTAACCAAAAGTAGAATAGGGCATCTCTTTCAAGTCCGCTATCAACATGATATTGTCCTCACCATTTCAAGAATGAGGTAATTTCGACCCAAGAGGAGGATATGCCGGATGGTTTAAGTATTAGTGAGATTTCAGCACTGCTGACAGTCATATTCACCTGCCTAATTACGATCGCAAATATCCTTATGTGGCTGTCAACTCGCCGCACGATTCAGCTACAGGTAGCCAGCAACCAAAGCCTCAACTATCAATCGCTGATTCAAACCCATCGTGAGCTGCTGTTTGGCCTGATCACTCAGCCAGAAACACTACAGGCTTTTGCTCTTGCCAATGGGCTCAACAGAGACGAGTGGAGATTACAGCTACTTTCCACATTTTTCATCAACCACGCCTGGATGCACTTTGTCATCTTTGACCATGACGAATTTGACCATATCCATCTCGAAAGCTTCAAACGAGATGCCAAGGAAATGTTTACCTGGCCATCCATTCAAAAACGCTGGCAGCAAGCCAAAATCTCGTATCCTGAAAACTTTCGTACATTCGTGGAGAGTGAATTACTCACGGCACCAGTGGCACGTGAAAAAGATTGATAAGGAGCTTTGGTTACTCCTCTGCTTGTGAGAGCAATTCTTGGCCAGCGGTTTTAAGGGAACCATCGCCATTGAGATAGTTGTAGAGGGTTGCCCGCGTTACCCCGATTTGGGCTGAGATCGCAGTCATACTCAGATCCGATTCTGCCATTGCCGTCATCGCCTGCCTAAGAAGCGAAGCCGTCATTTTACGCTGCCCCCCTAGCACCTGCCCCCGCTGTCTGGCCACGGCATGGGCGCTCAGAGTTCGCTTGCGTAGAATCTGCGTTTCCAGGTCATTCAAAGCCGCAACGATATCGATAGCCAGCTCTAGGCTGATATGGGCCGTATCAAAGATTGCCCCTGGTCCAATCAGCACCTTAAAACCAGCATTACGACTCAAGAGGTCCTGAAGGATTGTAAGGAATTGGGCTCGGCTGTCCACTAAAAAATCGAGTCGCCAGACAATTAACCGATCGCCAGCCTTCAGGGTATCGAGGCATGCTTCTAACTGGGGACGCTGCGAGTCCTGCTCAGTATCCTTATCACTGAAGATGTGGGAAGCCAATACCCCGGCATCCAATAACGCCTGACGCTGACTGTCCCGTAACGATTCGTCATCGGCTTCCGAGATGTATTCGTAACCAAACAGCACCAGGTTCCCCCTCTCCAGTGCCTATTGAAAGGCGAGCTAACGTCGCCACTCTATCGGGTCAACGCGGCTTGGGAGGAACATCAGAACTATGTTGTCAAATAGGTCATGACTAGATTGACAGACTAGATATTGCTGCCCTAAAGTGGTGCCATTCCCCCTTCCAATCTGTGTTTATGTCGTTTACGCCCTCAAGTCAGGGTGAAGGAGTCTATTGTGTCAAATTCGCTCCAGGTACTGATTAAGCCCTGCGTTAGTGGCAGTTGCCCCGCTCTTTATAAGGATGAGCAAGGACGCATTTTCATTCAGGGCAGCAAGCTTACTGCCGATACAAGAGCGTCTATTTCAGTTTCAGAGGATGAAGAAGTGGTTGAAATCAGTCCAGACTTGCTTGAGTATTTGCGGTCGGCTCAAGCTTAATTGCTTGCAATTCCAGATAGACATACCGTATTAGCCGTAAGTCACGCTGACTTCTTCAGCTACTTACGGCTAATGTTGTTGAGGATAACTTTAGTTCAAACTTAGGCCCTCAAAGCCATCCAGCCTCAGAAAGTCTCTCTCGTGCAACTTGAATATGTTGAGGTTTGAACATGAGCTTTCGTCGGTTCCACTGATGAACCTTAGCCACTGTATCCTCAACAGTTTCTGCATTCTCTTTTGTCACCACCCAATGAACCGTCGAGAGCAGTTCCATACAAAACGGCGTTTCAAATCCTTGAATAAGATTGACAACGCGGTCAAATCTTTGTTGAGTCTCTGAATGATGCTCAAGAAATGAGATTGCCTGATCTGCAGCTTTTAAGTTTAGCTCTAGTGGTTTTTCTGGGTTATCTTCAGCATCTCCATACCCTGTTAAAAAGTGTCCTTCTATGTGACTGAGCACATGGCGCAGATTCTTAGCGTAGGGACCATACAATGCTTTTTCATACTGTAGTCGAAGGGGTTCACCAGCTTCTTGTTGAAAGTACATCAGCTTGTGGACTTCAAGGAGAGTAACCGTGGGGTCCATCACCGCAGCCAGATAACGCCGCATCAGCCCCAACAAAGCCGCTCGGCCCACCGTCATGTTCGGTAATTTCGTTTCCTTGGCCATCACACTCGCTGCAGGTGCTCCCATTGGCTCAAACAGCAGCACTTTTACATTCGACGATGGCCGAAACGCCTCAATAATCAGCTCCCGTACCTGCTCCCAATCCAAGCCCCCCAAACCACATCCAAGGGGAGGTATGGCAATCGAACGAATTTGCCGATCTCTAACCACAGTAACCAGGTCCTCAAGACCCGATTGAATATCCTCGATTTTGCTCTTATTTTTCCAATGGCGTTTCGTCGGAAAGTTAATAATGTGGCGCGGCAGATACAGGCTATTCAGATCATGGACAAACATAGTCCCAGGCTGAACCTGCTTCGCATCACAAGCTTTTTTATACGCCTTAAAATTGTCAGGATAGGCTTTCCGAAACTGCAAGGCGATCCCCCGACCCATGACGCCAACACAGTTCACCGTATTGACCAGGGCGTCTGCTTCGGTTTTGAGGATGTCACCTTGAGTAAACTCAATCATGGGGTTAC
>JBCDAG010000579.1:0-3762 GCA_039186165.1 Cyanobacteria bacterium P01_F01_bin.53 | reverse complement strand
TTGTCATATAAGGGTTTTAGGAACACGTTAAATTCTCAGCAACTGCCATCTATTGAGAATTTATGACGAAGGATCAAGGGTTTCAGGGCTTGGTTCTATGTGGTTCTCATAGTTGTGTGTACACGGGAGCTTGGTAAGGGGGAGATGCCGTAGGCAGAGGGGGTCTTCGGTAAGTGCGTTATACACCGAAGACCCCTCCCTTGCGGTTCCCCTTGGCAAGGGGAACCAGATTCCCGACTTATTAGCCCGACTTAATTGGCTGGAGAGATTGAATAATGGTTGCTCTAACAACAACTAAAAAAGTACGGTTTTCCCCATCATTTCCGTCGGAGGTCTTGGTTCAGGCTGAACATTTGCATAAGGGGTTTACGCTACATGCCCAAGGGGGACTGCACCTGAGCGTATTAGAAGATGTCTCTTTAACGGTGAAAAAAGGTGAGTGTGTGGCACTGCAAGGGGCTTCTGGAACGGGGAAGTCTACGTTAATGCGATCGCTTTACGCGAACTACCGTGTGGATGCGGGCAATATTTGGGTCAACCACCAGGGTGACTGGGTGGATTTGGCGCAGGCCCAGCCCCATGAGCTGATTGCTATTCGGCAGCACACCATTGGCTATGTGAGTCAGTTTTTGCGGGTGATTCCGCGAGTGCCTGCGCTAGAGGTGGCGGCTGAACCGCTGATGGAAATTGGCGTTGGGGAGGCGGAGGCCAAGGAAAAGGTAAAAGCGCTTTTCACCCACCTCAACCTGCCAGAACGGCTTTGGTCACTCTCGCCTACCACCTTTTCCGGCGGCGAAAAGCAACGTGTAAACATTGCTCGGGCATTTGTGGTCGATCGCCCGATTCTTTTGCTCGATGAGCCCACCGCCTCATTGGATGCGGCAAATCGGGAAGCGGTCATTCAGCTGATCGAAGCAAAAAAAGACCAGGGCTGCGCTCTGGTTGGGATTTTTCACGATATGGATGTGCGCTCTCGGGTTTGTAATCTAACCTTAACCTTTTAAATTTATTATCTTTTTTCCTAAGGGATGTGATGCCCTTAACTTGTTATGACAGAACAAACCTACACTAACTATCGCCTCCAGCTCCCTGACCAAGAAGTGTTGGGCACGCTGGTGGTCAAAGATGGCCGAATTGCCGACATTCAGCCAGGTGTTGTCACCACTGGCCACAACGGACAGGGCGAGTATTTGTTGCCGGGCTTAATTGAGCTGCACACGGATAACTTGGAGCGTTGTTTATCACCGCGTCCGGGCGTGCGCTGGCCCGTAGATGCCGCAGCAACCCACCACGATCGGGATTTGGCAGCAGCCGGGATCACGACGGTGTGTGATGCGATCGCCATTGGTGATGTAACGCCAACCTCCATGCGTGCCACTGAATTTCACTCGATGATCGATACCATTGGGCATCGCCAAGAAGCGGGAAAGTTTTCTGTTGATCATCGGTTGCATCTGCGCTGTGAGTTGGCGTTTGAGGAAGTGGCCGACATGGTCAGCAAGTATGCAGAGCATCCGCTGTTGTCGTTGATTTCGCTGATGGACCATACCCCAGGGCAGCGGCAGTTTGCCAAAATGGAAAAGTTCCGTGAGTACTACATGGGTAAGCACGGGGTCACCGAAGCGGAGATTGATGATTTTATTCTCGATCGCCTGGCCGCCCAAAAAGCCTACGCCGTCACCAGTCGGGAATCTCTTGTCGCCCTGGCCGAAACCCACGGGCTAGCAATGGCCAGCCATGACGATGCCACGGTTGAGCACGTGCAGCAGGCAATTGAGGAAGGGGTGACCATTTCAGAATTCCCCACGACCTTGGAAGCTGCAAAAGAGGCCCATGCGAATGATTTACGGGTGCTTATGGGCGCACCTAATTTGGTGTTGGGCGGCTCTCACTCTGGCAATGTTTCTGCGATGGAATTAGCCGAGCTAGATTTGGTTGATTTGATCTCTTCGGACTATGTGCCCCATAGTCTTTTGTTGTCGATTTTTATCATTGCTCAGCAAACTCAAAAGCCTGTGTATGAGGCGATGAGGCCGGTGACGATGAACCCGGCGAAAGCGATTGGCCTGGAGGGCGATCGCGGCACCCTAGAAATCGGCAAACGCGCTGACTTTCTCACCGTCCACCTAGAAAACAACATTCCCCACCTGACCACTGTGATGAGTCAGGGACAACGAATCGCATAGCCGTATCACATAACTGTATCGCCCAGTCGTATCTCACAGTATCTATAACATCATGGCATCTATTCAATCAATTTTTAAAACGCTCGCTACCCACGGTCATGCCCAGTACGGTAAAGAGGCCGTGACGCAAAAGCAGCATGCCCTACAGTGTGCAACCCTGGCTGAAACGGCCCAGTCATCGCCCACCTTGATTGCGGCCTGTCTCCTACATGACTTTGGTCACTTGGTTCATAACCTAGGCGAAGATGCCGCCGAGCGAGGCATTGACGATCGCCATGAAGTCAGAGCACTGCCCTACCTAAAAGGAATTTTTAGTCAGGCGGTAACTGAACCTATCCGACTCCACGTCAATGCCAAGCGCTACCTTTGCGCGATTGATGAAGACTATTGGAATAGTCTTTCACCAGCCTCCAAGCTGAGCCTGGAGCTACAAGGTGGTATCTTTTCAGAGGCAGAAGCCCGCGTGTTTATCGAACAACCCTATGCTAAAGATGCTGTTCAGCTCCGCATATGGGACGACTTGGCTAAGAACCCAAACTTGGAAACACTCGAACTAGAGCACTTTATTCCTGTGCTAGAGGCCTGCCAGCTCAGTCAAAGAGCGTAGAGACTGATGAAATCTCCGAAGACTACAACGAAATCGTGAGTGTAGACGATGTTTAAGTTGCCATGAGCGTTCGCCCATTTGCGCCCTCGACAACTAGGCCAGTAAGACGGTAACTCTAGCTCTAATTCATGTAACTTCGAGGAGAGAAGATCACTTTGCTCAAAAGCAGAACACTAAGGTTTGCTCCGGCTTCCCAAAGCGAACTGATTGTATTTGGCTCTGCTCGTCCTGGCTATCACGATAAGCAAGTGAGAGAGTGGATTGAGTTCATGAGACATCAAAATATTCAGCGTATCAGCTGTTTACTTACGGCTTCTCAGCTCATGAGATACACCGATTTGCTAGATACCTATCGACAATTCTTCGGCCCTGATCGAGTTTGCTGGACGCCGATAGAAGACCTTCAACTAGCCGACTCCAATACGCTTATCTATCAGGTTCTCCCATTCCTATCGATCGCCGACGTAAAGCAAGAGAAAGTCGTTGTTCACTGCTCTGCGGGCATTGGGCGTACGGGGCAGGTTTTAGCAGCTTGGCTTGTCGCTAAACGGGGCTTTGCAGTCCAAGCTGCGATCGCATCTGTGAAGGCATCGAAGAGAAACCCCTATGAGGCAGTTATTGCAGCTCCCTTTAGAGGTCATAGTCCCTGTAAGGTTGCATCTGAGCTGCATCAGCTATTAAACAAGTGCAGCCAATTATCAGGCCAGTCAGATTGATCAATCTTGAGTTCCAAAAGCATTAAGACATTTTGAGAAAGTCGTTTTGATACATAGACTGAGACACGGCTTTTAAGAGTACAGAAAGGTCTAATTTACGAGACGTTCAAACCTGGTTCCCCATTAGTTTGTGTTAGGAGATTTCAGTAGCGGTCTTCTGCCGTTGAGGGAAGATGCGATCAGAAAATTGCGCATCCAATCATCGTGATAGCGAAAGCCATTGAGTTGTTCAAAGGGACAGAGGCACCCGTCT
>JBCDAG010000578.1:0-3772 GCA_039186165.1 Cyanobacteria bacterium P01_F01_bin.53 | reverse complement strand
CTTTTTTGATTCATTAAACACTTGGGTCATTAAACAACCATAAAATCAGTAAGGACAACCACAGATGAACAGAGTCGCGCAAGCGTGCAAAAAAATAGGAGGCTATGTTGCGTTAGCCGCTGTATGTGTCGCCTGTAGCGCAACTGTTGCAGGCGTCGATGATGACCAGACAGTTGGTCAAGAGACTAGCCAGGGGACTGGCCAAAGCGTTGAGATCGCCTCAGGTGATAAAGAGGATGAAAAACCGGTTTCCTTTGGCGTATTGGCTATCGATAGTGCCGTATCGGTGAATGAGCGTTATAGTCCCCTGCTGACGTACCTATCCGAGAAAATTGGTCGACCTTTTGAACTCGTCATTTTGTCGCAGGAAACTCAATTTACCGAGGTGGAAGAAGGTGGCGTAGACTTCTCAATGAATAATCCGCTAGCGGCCGTACAAATTCAGCGCCTCTATGACACTGACTTCTTCCTGACCCTGTCTCGGCCCAAAACGGGCACAGAGTTTAGCGGTTTGATTATTGCTAGTAGCAATAGTGATATTACGTCTGTAGAAGACTTAAGCGGCAAGCGGGCTGCCTGTGTTGATTTTGAGACGGCGGCGGCGGGCTGTATTTTTCAGATTTACCACCTATTACAACAAGATTTTGATCCTGCCCAGGATTTCAGCAGTTTTGTAGAAAACAAGTCCCAAGACAATATTGTTTTATCGGTTTTAAATGGTTCTATCGACGTTGGCTTTATCCGCACCGGCCAACTGGAAAAAATGGTCGACAAGGGACTTTTGACCAGCCTAGATGAGGTTCGGATTATTGATCAGGCTGAGGATGAATTCCTCTATCCCCATACGACGGCGCTTTATCCTGAATGGCCGGTTGCGGCTCTTTCTACAACGGATCCTCAGCTCAAAGAGCAGGTAAAAACCGCTTTGTTGGAGATGCCTGCCGATCACCCTGCCTTGGGCGCGCTCAAGGCGGCCTCCTTTACAGCCGCTGTGGATTACAACCCGATTCATGATCTGATTGAAACCTTACAGCTTAAGAGTTGGGATGCTAATTGACACAGAAAGGCTGACAAGTTAGCGATGACAAATAAGTGCTGATGACTGATTGCTGATGACTGGGCGTGGTGACACAGGGCTAGGTTTTGGGGCGTTCAGTTTTAAGGTGCTAGGTTTTAAGGCAATGAAGGACGATTGTACGCCAACTCCGCGATCGCTGGGGTGCTTACCGATTTAACGGCAGGAATTGATGGTTATGAAGAAATCAAATAAGGCGATCTTTCGTAAATTTCAGGAGAATATCGCCCTACGCTACCTGACGATTACCAGCTCTGTGGTGTTGGCGACACAGCTTGTGTTGGGCCTGTACCAGATTCAGCATAACCAGTCGCGCCAAATGAATGAACTTCAGGCGCAGGTGGAAAATAAGGCCAATTTTATTCGAGATGTTTCCCCCGAGTCCATCTTAAATTTCAACTTCCTGTATTTGGAAACGCTGATACAACAGGTGAGTGAAGATGTCGATATTGTCTACGCTGTCATCATCGATAAGGAAGGGAGCGCCCTCACGCGCCATCTCAACCGCCAGGATCCCCTCATTCAATCTGCTTTAGACGCTACCAGCCAATCGGTTTCAACAGAGCCGGAAACCCCTCAGTCAGAAGAGGATATTTTAAGCGTTATCACAACCCTGGATGAGCATTCAGATGTCCATCGGGTGCAGGTACAAATTGAGTCTGCCGGACTGCCCTTGGGTGAACTCTGGATGGGCTATTCTACTCAACGGCTGCATGGGGAAAGCGTCCATGCAGCCGTTGATCGTATTATTACAGCGCTGTTGGTGAGTGCATTGTTGTCAGTGTTGACCATTGCGCTATTTAACGGTCAGGTGAATACCCCGCTTCAGGCTTTGAGAAAGTTCGCGCAAGATTTTAAAGCGGGCGATCTTAATCAGCGGATTAAAGTGCAAAAGCCGGATGAGATTGGTCAGGTGGGTGAGGCGCTTAACCAAATGGCCAATCAGCTGCAAAATACTCTGGTCGGACTTGAGCATGCACGGGATGAAGCCCTAGCGGCAGCCCAGGTGAAAAGCGAATTTTTGTCTACGATGAGCCATGAAATTCGTACACCGATGAATGGCATTATTGGCATGACGGGGTTACTCCTTGAGACGGATCTCAAACCTGCGCAGCGAAACTTTGCCAATACCGTGCAAAACTGTAGCAATTCTCTCCTCACCATCATCAACGATATTCTCGATTTTTCTAAGATGGAATCCGGGAAGCTTGATTTGGAGAAGGCCCCTTTTGAGCTTCGCGGTTGTGTTGAAGAATCACTTGAACTGTTAGCGCTTCAAGCAGTAGAAAAGGGGCTGGAGTTGTGTTACGTGGCCGATGCCAACATGCCCAACTACATTATGGGTGATTCGACGAGGCTGCGTCAGATTTTAGTTAATTTGTTAGGTAACGCGGTTAAGTTCACCCATGAGGGTGAGGTCGTTGTCAAAGTGAGGGCTGAGAAAGAGCCCTCACCTGCAGAAAGCGCCGACCAGACTAAACAGGCCAAGAAGGCTGAGACGGCGGCCCAAGACAATCGAATACGCCTATACTTTGATGTTCAAGATACGGGCATTGGTATTCCTGAAGATAAAATGTCTCGACTCTTTCAGTCTTTTAGTCAGGTGGATTCATCAATTACCCGGCAATATGGGGGAACTGGGCTGGGGCTGGCCATTAGTAAGCAACTCAGTGAGCTGATGGGTGGGACCATGACGGTGGAAAGTACCCTGGGGGAAGGGTCTTGTTTCTCCTTCTCAATTGTGACGGAGGTATTGCCAACACAGGAGCCTGCGCAACCGAATAAGGCTGCTACCCATATGCTGGCGGAAAAACGCTTGTTGATTGTTGATGATAATGCCACAAATCGTGAGATTTTGACCCTGCAAGCAGAAGGGTGGGATATGGTCCCACTGACGGCACAGTCTGGCTATGAAGCGCTCGGTATTTTGAGCTGTCGGACTGATTTTGATGCCATTATTTTGGATATGCAAATGCCCAGAATGGATGGCTTAACCCTCGCCTGTGCGATTCGAGAATTTTCTGACTATGGAAAGCATGTCCCTTTGATTATGCTGACATCGTTAGGTCGCTCGGAGCTTGATGACGCTCAGCTGGAGGTGGCGAACTTCGGTGCTTTCCTGAATAAGCCCATTCGACAATCAAATTTGCATGATGTCTTGATACAAGTGCTGGCTGGAAATTCCGTCAAAAAAGCCGTCTCGATGGACAAAATTGCCCCGGCTAAGGCTGTCACTGTCGATTCCAGTTTGGGAGAGAATTACCCCTTAAGGATTCTTGTGGCTGAAGATAACTTGGTGAATCAACAGTTGGCAAAACAGTGGTTAAACAAGATGGGGTACAGCCCTGACATTGTGGATAATGGCCGTGAAGCGATTGAGGCCCTTGAAAAGCAACCCTATGATGTGATTTTGATGGATGTGCATATGCCTGTTATGGACGGGCTTACGGCCACGACTGAAATCTGCGATCGCTGGCCCGCTGATAAACGGCCCAAAATCGTTGCACTTACGGCTAATGCCATGCAAGGTGACAAACAAAAATACCTGGCGGCGGGCATGGATGACTACATTAGCAAGCCGATTGAGTTAGAAAAGCTGATGTACGTTCTCAAGCAGGTGTCACCCTTAGTGGTAATGGCTGAGGCGAATTAAACGCGATGCCAAACAATAGACCTTATCGGAAATTAGAACGCTAG
>JBCDAG010000577.1:0-3778 GCA_039186165.1 Cyanobacteria bacterium P01_F01_bin.53 | reverse complement strand
GCGCTTTGTAATTCAGCCCTGTCACAGCACGCAGCAAACGCTCGTCTTTCTTGATTCGCTCTAACTTAAGCATCTGTTGCCGCTCACATCTCTTTACCCTGAAACTAGCATTACTGACCTAATTTCACAACAAGTCTATTGTATTTGCTAAAGTCCTAACAGATGAGGATCTTTGTAACTTGAAAGTACCAACTTTATTCCTGACTGGTAATAATGAGATCATTTATTCCGTAGAGAGAGTAATTAGCCGGTTGCAATCTTTAGCGCCTAGTGTTGAGATCAAGGTCATAAAAAATGCAGGGCATGATTTACCTATTGCAAAACCACAAGAGGTTAATAACGCTATTCTAAAGTTCCTCAGCGATGAAACTCTATGTTGATGAGCTAACAACTCGGTTGGAGCGGACTGATGAGAACGATAACATAACGTCAAGGTGATCTACTGCTGTTCAACCGAACCTTTAGCCAATCGCTTATCTGTGCGTTTCTGGCAGATCCACCTTTTGAGTAAGTACAGCTTGCAATGACGTGTCGTTAAATGAACCATCACGCTTGGAATGTTTCGTTGCGGTACTCCTTAGGAGACAATCCTGTCCATCGCTTAAACGCTTTGCGGAATGCTCGAACATCAGCATATCCGACAAGCTGCGCCACGGTTTCAATAGTGATTTCAGGATTGCTTAAGAAGGTTTTGGCATTTGTCTGACGAATATCATTGATGAGTTTTTGCACAGATGTTCCGTGCTGCTTTGCTAAACGTTGTGCTGTACGAAGACTGAGGTTTGCCGCTGCTGCTGCCGCTGCCACCTCATAGGTGCCGTGGGCAGCATTATCCATAATGCTCTGACGAAGTTGTGCAAGGGCCGCGGGATAGCGATCCTTATTTAGCTCCTGACGCAGGTCTGCAAAATGTTGCTGGATAAACGCAAACATCTGAGCGTTTGCAGAACGGATGGGCAAACGAAGGGTATCTAGTGAAAAAAACAGGGCATTACGACCAGTCTGAAATGAAACGGGTACTTGAAAGAACGCTTCATAAGGTTGTATGGGAACAGCTTTTTTATTCGCAAACTCTACCCGCAGTGGAGGTGCCATTGGCTGCGTAATGGTGTTCAATAAGCGCCAAATTAATCCCATCACGGCTTCTAATGTATGCCCCTGGTCCATGGCCTCGAAAGGATGGGCAACAACAAAGGCACTTTCTGAGACCGTCTTTTCAAGATGGAGCACGGCCTGGTCAGCTAGAACCGTAGAATTTTCGACAAACCAATTAAGTGCCGATTCAACGTCAGTGGCAAACATCGCGCCCTGGACTATCCCCCCCAACATTGAAAATGGTGCACATTGGGCAATTTCCATAGAGATTGCTCGTTCTGGAAACTTCTTGATAAGCATGTTCATCAGTTCGCCAACGACAGGATCAGGGAGCCGAGCATCTTGATTGGAATAGTCCAGTTCTGAGATGTCAATAGCCCGAGCAATTTCATCGAACGTTATCCCTTGGGATATGGCATAGGCAATTGTGGTGTTAGCTAAGCTCCCCAGGGTCTCAGGGTTCGCAAAATTGGCACGAATGATTCCTTTTTTGGCGTTCATGGACCTCCCAGTGTTATGGACTTGCTGCGAAGATTATTCAAACACTTGAACACCATAAAGAGCAAGGTATAAGAAAAGAGCAAGGTATAAGACTGACTACCTCACGTTAAGGACAGAGGGGCTCATTGTCCGATTTTATCTGAGAATCCAATTTTATTCGAGACCTGAAAGGAGGCTTGAGTGCTTGTTGAAACTCACCTGCTCGGGGAGCTTCATGCTTTCCGATATCGTGGCAAAAATCCTAGCCACGCGCTTGTCATCTCCCATGGCTTCGGTGCCCACGGTGGGATTTATGATGCGTTTTGTACCTATTATGCGGAAACCAAAGGGGCGGATATCTGGAGCTATGATGCCCCTGGACATGGGCGATCGACCCGCAGCACCCGGCCACGGGGCCAGTTTGAGTTTGCCGAGTGGGCACAGGCAGGCGTTGATTTTTCAAACCATGTAAAGCAAGAAACGGGACTTCCCGTCTTCTTGCTGGGCTCAAGTTTTGGTGCCTCTGCTGCTTACTCCGGGGCCTATGCGGAGGCCGTCACAGGCTCAATCATCATGGGTTCGGCCTTTGTCCCTGGCGGTCCCTTTACGGCAAAGATTAGAGAACCACTAAAGTCTGAGGCGACTCAGATGGTGATCAAAGCGCTTGGCCACGGCGCACGGATTGATGTTGATTTGACCTTTGACCTGGATGAAGACTACGGCATTGAAGGGGCCAGCGAGATGAAGCATGCTGATCCCTGGAATACGTGGAGTTACGATCTCTCCTCTTGGGCATCAGTCGTCACATACGATCCGGTCGTCCCGATTGAGCAAAATGAAAAACCCATTTTGCTGGTTGGGGGTGAGAAAGATCCTACATTTCCACCTGAAGTGATCAAAGCAACGGCAGCTGCGATCGCAGGTCCGGTGGAATGCATCATTATGCCAAATGCGACGCATCAGATGATGATTTACCACACCGAAGATTTCTCCGAGATTGTCGAAGCATTTGTCAAAAAGCATATCTAGATCCTAAGAAGGAGCCACAGGCATGGTTAAGGCAAACAATTTTCATCACTTTGCAATTTCCACAGCTGACACTAAGCGACAGCTTGAGTTTTTTACTGAGGTTGTCGGTCTAGAACTCATTGCATTATTTCCAATGCATAACGTCGAAGGTGCCTTTCATAGTTTTCTTAAGTTGAACAACAAAGCCTGCTTGAGTTTTGTCCAGCTTCCGCAAAATGCAGACATTGAGCCGATAGAGAGCGTCACCTATGCCGGGAAAACCGGAGAAGGCGCACCGGGATCTATCCAGCACTTAGCGCTGAGTGTAGACAGCGAACAAGAATTGCTCAACATGCGCGATCGTCTGCGCACCAGAGGAGTTCACGTCTTTGGACCGCTCGATCACGGCACCATGAAATCGATTTACTTTACCGGTCCTGATCATTTATCGCTAGAAATTTCGGCATGGGTGCAGGAGGTCGTGCCTGAGGCTTGGATTGATCCGAACGTGGTTCAAGCGTTGAATATCTCGGACGAAGAACTAGCCCGGTTCAAAGCGCCTACAGCTTACGAAGGGGAAGGGGGCACTGTTGTACAACCGTCGCTTGATCCCATCAAGCACCATGCCGTATTTGAGCACGAAACGCTCAAAACTGTCCTAGAAATGCCAGATGAAGAGGTCTTTGCAAAGCTAAGTACGCCTGAACCTCCTGTTTCAATTTAGGACTCTGTTGACGATCTTCTATTAAAATCTGAATCCATCGCTTTAAACGGAGGCTGTGTTTAGGGAAGCGCAAATAAATAATCTCCCTGAGTAGCATAAGGTGCTTACCCACCCCGACCTCCGCTACGCTCCGGCCACCCCTATCTTGGTGGACATTCCCTGTCTTGGTAGGCATTCCCCAGCGCCGCAAAGCAACGCGGGGTCCTACCGCTAGCGCCGTGCGACGACGCGGGCTTCCACCGCTCCGCCGGAGGGGCAATTGGCAGTTTATTGAGAGTCTTGGCAATTGGTTCCCTCTGGGAACCGTAAGGGAGGGGTTATCGATGTGTATGCATTGCAGATAACTTTTCAAAGACCAAATGGGAGATTATTTATTTGCTGCTCCCTTAAGGCGACGCCCATATCGAGTCAACCGAACAGGAATGAAAAACTCAACAAAAAAAACGGCAGTCTTGACTGGTTCAACGGGAG
>JBCDAG010000576.1:0-3780 GCA_039186165.1 Cyanobacteria bacterium P01_F01_bin.53 | reverse complement strand
TCAGCGCTAGCTCAGTGCGATCACGCTCAGAGAACACCACCACAGGTACATTCAAATCCTGCAAGCGCCTCAATACAGGTCTCAGCCGAGCATAGGTGTCAGCAGCAGTCTCAGGCTCCGCTGCTTCAGACGAACTCAGCAACACATTATCTAAAGCAGTCAATACTATTTGCTCAGCCATGTTGTTATGCGCCTCTTAAATCTTTTCGCTTGCATCTAAGTGTGTCTGAGACCTAGGAGAGTGTATTTAAGATCTACGAGATCTAGTGAAGTGTGCTTGAACGTTGTGTATCTGACATTGTCTCCAAGCGGGCCCACAACACCACTCATCAGCAGAGTACTCACCAACGAGGACGAGAGTCAAAAGAGTTTGATATATGCTGAAGAAAGAGCACTCTCCACACGGCACAAACTAGCTGCGTCAGCCCAACGAGCACAACATTAGCCAGAAAGAAGAAAAACGAGAGGAAAGTGCCTCAGTCTAGCTTTCATCAGGGAACCCTCTAGCGTGCAACAGTCCATCGTCAAGATAGCGGTCATCGGTGACGTACACGACCTTTGGGAGCTAACAGATAACGCTGCGCTCGAACATCTCAACATCGATCTAGCTCTGTTTGTCGGCGACTACGGGAACGAAGCAGTGGATGTTGTTAGAAGAATTGCGGCAGTCGACATCCCCAAAGCAGCGGTCATGGGAAACCATGATGCTTACTACTCAGCCAGCAACAAAGGCATCAAAAAATGCCCCTACGACCGCACAAAAGAAGACTGGGTCCAGCTACAAATGGACTTGCTTGGGGACGCACACATCGGATTTGGCAAACGTGAATTTCCCCAGTTTGGGCTCACCGTTGTGGGCGGACGCCCCTTTAGCTGGGGCGGCTCAAAATGGCGCTACCAAAAGTTCTACCGAGACAGATTCGACGTACACAACTTTGACGACTCCACCGACCGTATCCTAGATGCTGCCGACGAAGCCGAACACAATGCCATTATCTTCCTGAGTCACGTCGGCCCGTATGGGTTAGGCGCTCAGCCCACCGACATTTGTGGAAAGGACTGGGGCAAAAACGGAGGAGGAGGAGACTATGGTGACCCTGACCTGGCAAGGGCGATCGCACTTACCCGATCAGCTGGCAAACATGTTCCCCTCGTTACCTTCGGCCATATGCACCACACCCTCAAAAACCACACCCGCCAGCTGCGCACACGCGTCACCGAGACCAACAACACCGTTTACTTTAACGCCGCCAACGTACCGCGAATCAAAGAAACACCCATGGGCTGCAAACGCAGCTTCTCTGTCGTCACCCTCAACACAGTCACCGTCGAGTCCATCAAGCTCATATGGCTGAACGCTAGCTTTGAGCAAATATCTGAAGAATTGCTCTACAAAAGACATATCAAAGGCAACGCACACAGCAGCACCTGACAACAGCCAGCCCTTTGCAAAACACGGATACAAAGAAGTAGACGTTATTAGACAATTGAGCTACTATAACCAAGCCTATTCACTACGGCTTGAGCTTGATTGGAAGTAACTCAGCGGGCCCTGCCAACTTAGAGAATAAGTCCCTGGAGAGGTGGCAGAGTGGTCGAATGCGCTCGACTTGAAATCGAGTGTGCCGAAAGGTACCGTGGGTTCGAATCCCACCCTCTCCGTTGATTGAAAATAGACCTAAGCCCCTGGCGCATAAGTAAGAGGCTCAGTTGAGGTTCCACAAAGAGACCATCGCTGCCGATTTGTAGTGGCGTTCAGTCAGCGGCACCAAAGAAAGTGGTCAAGCAAGCCGAAAATTGTCTCAATCCATATACATTCTGCGGCCTTAGCTCTGTAGAATGTGACATTGAACACACAATAAAAAAGCGCACGGGCTAGTAAAATCCAGTGAAAATATCTGTCTATCACACGCCTGAAGAAGTTCCCGCAGGCCAGCTACCCGACTGTGCAATCGCCATTGACGTGCTCAGAGCCACCACTACAATGGCCGCCGCCTTTGAGGCGGGTGCCGAAGCCATACAGGTCTTCAGCAACCTCGACACACTGCTTGCAGAAAGCGAAAACTGGCCCGCCGACAAGCGCATCCGGGCTGGTGAGCGTGGCGGCCAGCGCGTAGAAGGCTTTGACCTTGGCAACTCCCCACTGGACCATTCGCCAGAAAAAACCAAAGGCAAGCGGCTGTTCATGAGCACCACCAATGGAACACGCTGCCTCGAGCGTATTCAAGACGCGCCCATTGTACTCACAGCTGCGCTAACCACTCGTCAAGCCGTTGTCGACTATCTCCACAAAAAACAATTGGCTACTGTCTGGCTTGTCGGCTCAGGCTGGGAAGGAGACTATTCCTTAGAAGATACTGTTTGTGCAGGTGCCATTATCCAACAGCTAATGACTCAACACAGCCTTAGCTACAGCGATTTAATTGGCAACGACGCAGCGCTGGCGGCGGTCAGCCTCTACGAGCAGTGGCAGACAAAGCTGCTCGAACTCCTGCACCATGCTAGCCATGGACAGCGCCTTCTCAACAAAAACAACACCCTCGATCCGGCCTACTGCGCCAAGCTAGATATTCTCGACGTTGTTCCCATTCAGCAGAGTCCAGGCGTATTAGTCCGCAGTTAAGCCACTGACCTCCACAGTTTGCCCTATTTCCGAAGCTTGCCGCAAAGCATCAGCAACCCTAAGCGCGTAAACACTCTCAGCCGCGCTCAAGTACAAAGGACTGCCCTCAGTCAAATGGGCCAGCACATTTTCAGTGTCCTGCACAAATAGCCCTCTACGTGGAGCAACATCAATCGACTGCTCGCCCGCCGCTGTTGTAAGCACGCCATTGTCTCTCACAAATACCAGCGCACCTGAGCTGCCATAAATCTCGACATCACGGCAAGCGACCCACAACTGCTCTCCTTTTCCATAGGTCAGCTCAGCAACCACACCGCATTCAAACTGCAAGCGCCCCGAACTCACAACAGTGCTCAAAAAAACCGGATTGACTTCATCACGCACCCTGTAAGTAGAACACTCAGCCGTTTTCACCGCGCCAAATAAATTTGTCAGCCGATGAACCCTTGAGAGTGCACCACAAAACGGAAATCCAAAGAGGTCTTCTTGATACGTCCATTTTTTAGGCGCAGGGCGCTGCGGGTTCAGTGTGCGATAGTTCACATAGTAGGGGTCGCCTATTTTGGATAGATGCGATCGCATTGAAAGGTGCAACCCACCCAACAGCTCAATATGCTCTACATGCAGCAATACACCTTTCAGCTGCGCCAATCTCAACAAACGCTCAGATTGAGCCAAGTCAAGAGACAGTGGATACTCCACAACAACATGCTTTCCTGCTGCCAGAGCAGATTCTACAACCTCACCATGTAGCGCACTCACCGTCGCCACAACTACCAAATCAACTTGGGTATCATTCACGAGCTGAGCCCAATCGCTCATCGGCTGCAACTCATAGCGACTGGCAAAATTACAGGCCCTATTGTAGTCACGACCCGCCACCATCAATAGATGCGATCGATCATCTGCCAACAACGCTTCAGCTCTCGTCTTAGCAGCATAACCGGTTCCCACCAAGCCTACTCGAATTGCCATAAATTACAGCATCAGCTACCTGCTAAACCCCACGGACAACATCACACGTGTAAACTTACACATCTCATCCCAATCATAAACAACTATAAAATGAATAAATAAAGGGCACTTAAAAGCACACTCCCTGGGGTTAGGACAGTGTCTGATTGCGGCGGTGATTCGTGAAGGGTTCACGAGTGTGC
>JBCDAG010000575.1:0-3804 GCA_039186165.1 Cyanobacteria bacterium P01_F01_bin.53 | reverse complement strand
TTCCGCCTTCTGCCTTCCGCTACAAGTCCTGATGCCTTCCGCTACAAGTCCTGATGCCGAATCCAATCGGAACGGCGATAGCCTCGCTTTAAATGGGTTTTAAAACGAAGACCGCTGTTGTAAGCATCGCGGAGAGACTGAATGGCTGTGCGTAATTTGGGTAACAGCTCTTTGAACTTGCTAAAGGGAATCAAAACAGCAAAGTAGTCGTCTTCTGACAGGCGCACAATCAAACTGAGTTTAACGCTATCTACCTGGGTGGCAAAGTCAAATTGGTCTTCCTTCGCAATTTTGCGGACCTGAGCCAGGATGGCCTGTTGCTTGAGATCACGCTGTTTCTGGCGTTTGGCAGCCTTGGCTTTTTGCTGTTCAATGCGCTGCTGAAACGCTTGCACAAGGGTCACAACTTCACCAATATCCGAAACGGGGGCTGGCGATCGCTGACGCCCTAAATCCACCCATAGCTGTTGATCAGGGCTTCTCAATAAATGTAAATGGATATGATTGCGATACCAGCGATCGTGTGATTCCTCTAACAAGACACAACAACACAAGGTGTCTGGGGGAGGCTGGCCAGATGCGCGTGCCCCGACTTGGGACAGATGGCGATGGTGGAAGCAGTTATCATTACGCTGCACGCCGGGCGGGGACTCGACCCTTGCCAGCAAGTCCTCAGCCAACTCTTGAGCTTGTTCAGGGGAAACTTCGAGGGGCTTACGACCCGAAATATTATCCCGCAGTAGCTTTTGCAGACTCCGCCAGGTAATGGACATAAGCCACTAGCGTTCCGGTTCACTCATGGTAGAAGTTTTTCAATTTTAACCAGGACTCGCCGCCTCTAGTACCCTGTGGCAGAAATACCGCCACTATCCCTTTCACCCAACCACCCTTCCACTATCGAATTAGTCCGAAAACTTGCGCCGTCGAGTACTAGGTTCGTAATCACGCTAATACTGCTGCGTGGAATTCGAAATACGCGGCGAGAAAAGCGAAGCTCGACAAAATTCCAACCCTCAGGATGTAGGCTTACCCACACCTTTGGTGCAAAGCCTGGTGTTACGCAATACAGAGTGTATAGCGGTTCTAAACCTTCCAGACAGCATTTACCAATGCCCCAGATATGATTAATGTACCGCCTATTAGCGTCCACAGAGTAGGCACTTCAGCAAAAAATACAAAGCCAAGGATGGCGGAAAAAATAACCTGTATATAGGAATATGAGGTTACTTTACCGGCTGCTTCTGCAGCCATTGCTTTCGTCAATCCAACTTGCCCTACCTGCGTAAATACACCAACCAACAGCAATAATAAAAGCGCGTCAAATTCCGGAACAACAAAGTTATTGCCGAGAAAAATCAGTGAAATGGGAAGTGCAACCAGAGGGAAATAAAAGATGATAACGGAGCTGTCTTCTGTCTGACTTAGACGTCGCACGATTACGTATGCCACGGCGCTGCCAAATGCACCGGCCAACGCTGCCATTAAACTTAAGGGGGGCAGCCCCAAAATGATGCCACTGGCTCCAGGGCGTACCATCACCACCAAGCCCATAAAACTTAGGATGATGCAGAGCACTGTTGAGCGCTTAACTGGCTCACCCAGAAAAACTAGAGCAAGCACAGCCGTAAATGCAGGATGAGTATACTGGAGCACGGTCGCGTCAGCTAACGGTAAGGTGGTAACGGCATAGTAGATACAGGCTAACGCCAGTGACCCCACAATTCCCCTGGCAATCAACAGCGGATGATTGTGCCCCCACACAGAAATACGTTTATGCTTTACATCTAAATAACTTAGTAGCAGGGATACGGATGCTCTGGCAGCAATAATCTCTAATACGGGAATGCCGTAATCCGCTACAGTTTTTACACAAATCGACATCATTGAAAATCCTAATGCCGACAGCAATATGTAACGAATGGCAATAGGAATTGTGCTTAGCTTCATAGAGCAATCGTCTTAAGAGAAAAGAGATTGTATTGGGGTCGATATGCCATTCACGCTGGCCTGAAATTAACTTCATAATAACTACTGTTATATTAAACATTATTCGTATAATAATGAAGACTTGCCAAGATAAATATGTTAGTGAAGGCTGAAACGAGAGGATTTCATCTCTCTGAAAAGTTGTATATACAGCTTCAAGATGTTTAAGGATTCGATTGATTGCCTCCCTTAGATTCGCTACATATTCAACTTTTTTCATAGCCTTTTTTGCTGCAGGAAGATGAACTCCTCCAATAGCTTCAAGCGCTATTGCAAAACTTCCTCCAAGTTGGTTTTCGACGTTACTTTATCTGCTCCGATCTAAGCAATCAGTATCGCATCTGATATCTCAGCTAGCCGGGGACGCTACTGCTTCTAGCTGGATCAGAGATGTTTATCGAACCAGTCAATGAATTCCTCTGGTGCCTGCCCCAGATAGTCGTAGGCGGCAAAACGACTTGTATCCAAGTCGAGCATCCGCATCTCTTTCTCTACAGTCAGAGCATTGTAGTATGAATGCACCATATCCATATTTGTCCAGGGATCATTCTTGTTCTGCATCACGAGTGTGGGTACGTTGATGTTTGGTGCGTCATCGATGAAGTTAGGCTGGGCCATATCAAAGCCGAGTCGCCGACGGGATACATTTGCACCTGAGCGCTCCATGAACCCAGGCATGCCTAACGCCTTTACAAAGTAACTATAGAGTAGGGGTTGAACAGCGACCAGCGCCTTCACCTTTTCGCGACTGACTAAACCGTCAGATAACCCATAGGCATAGGTGGTCGATGCTGCACCCATGCAGATGCTGAGCAGGCCAATGCTGGCATTTTCGAAGTGGGGGTGAGTCGAAACATAGTCTACTGCTGCGATCACATCCTTAGCTTCCTCTGGCCCCCAGCTTACCCACGGGATTGTGCCAAGGTCACTTTCTCCGTGTCCCCGAAGGTCATACACCAATATGGAATAGCCATGTTCCGATAGATATTTGGCCTGACGCAGAAATTTGATGTCCTCTTTCCAGGGTTTAATCGGGCCTTTGCCTTCAGGAGACCAGCCGCCACGATTGCACTGTACGCCGAAATGACTTTGAACGATTACGCGATCCTTACCGCCGTTGATCAACCATCCGCGCAGGGTTACGCCGTCACGCGCTTTGAACTCAATGTCTTCGTAGTCGAGATCATAATTCTTGGGACTGTCGAACAACGGCGATTGGAATGGCTTGATCATCATATTAGAAATCATGTTGCCGAACATGGTCTGACTCCTTGTTTATGCATATTTTTGTGTAACAAGTATTGAATCAATCGGACATGTCGAGGAAAGCTAGAGCACCAAAGTTTCCAAAAAATATTCCATCATAGTTTGGTTGCACCAGGATGGTGGCTTTGATATTTGTGATGTCCTGCAGCCCACCGGAAATGCTATAGGCCAACAGCGTAGCATTTGAGCGATTGGACTTTGCTCTAGTATTTCAAGCCACAAGCGGAAGTTGGAACTATCGGCTTAGCGTCTAGTTCGTAAGAATATTTGTAACTAAGTTAAGCATCCATAGCCTTAAATCACCATGTTGAAATCGGCGATGCCAAAAAGCAAAATAGTCAATAGGTGGGACGTCAAAAGGTAACATTTTGATGTCTAGCGGAGCAGATTTTGAAACGTTTGATTATGCTCTGACATTAGGGTGTAACTTTGGGGATACGGCGGATATGTATGGCCCGTTTCTAAATGAGGAGCTGTTAGCTAAGGCGATCGCTGGACGGCGCGATCGCATCATCCTCGCCACGAAATTTGGAGTGATGCACAACCTGCCCC
>JBCDAG010000574.1:0-3804 GCA_039186165.1 Cyanobacteria bacterium P01_F01_bin.53 | reverse complement strand
GGGGGTCTTTAGGAAGAGGCCCCTGCCAGCTGTTACCCCCCTAGGCGAAGCCCCCAGCCGATAGTCCTTAGCTTGTCCATGTAGTTGGATTTTATCTCCCTGGGCCCGACTAAAATCCCGGAGCACCGCATAATCCTTAAGCCCCAGGGTGTTGGATCGAGCATCATTGTAATAGACCTTGGATGAATCCCCCAGGACAAAGGTATCGGCATGACCTCCCCCGATAAAGACATCTCGCTCATGGCGACCGGTTAGCCCAGCTTGGGCGGCAGCGCCCAGGAGTCGGTCGCGTCCGCTACCCCCGCTGACCAGATCATTGCCAAATCCACCCTTCAGGTCGTCATTGCCTTGATTGCCATAGAGCTTATCATTGCCTTGATTGCCCTGGAGGCGGTCGTTGCCCACCCCTCCAAACACCCGATCATTACCTTTTTGGCCAAACAGCCGATCATTGCCTTGGGCACCAAAGAGAGTATCCATCCCATTGCCGCCGTAAGCCCGATCACGGCCTGCCCCCGCCCTGATGATGTCTTTACCTGAAAACCCTTTCAAAGTTTGATCTTGGGCATTCCCCAAGAGACGATCATTGCGGTTAGTGCCGGTGATCACCAAATTGCTATCAGAGCCCGATGGTTTAGGGGTTGGCTTAGGGGCGGGTGCAGGGGTCGGTTTGGATTTCGGATTCCCCCCTCCGGCTTCGGCCCCAATCACCAGCAAGTAGGCATCTTGCCCACCTCCGGATTTGTTTTGAACGGCATTAAGTGTTACCAGGGAGGCATCTGCATCCGCAGAGATGGCCACGGCGGCCACTTTGCCTCTGACATTGACAGCGTTACTCTCTCCCTGGGTAAACGGGGTCCAAACGTAGCGCTCCTTTAAATCGGGGCTGAGCACTGCGAGAAACCCCTCAGAGCCTGCATAGCCAGACACCTTTCGGCCTTCGATGGTTTGGTTGTCGCGATTGGCTGTGCGAGCACTGGCCTGCCCCGCCAAATAAACCGTGCCTTGCTCATCTGCCATGATCGATTTAGGCACAATGCTGTTGCCTTTGCCGCTGGTCAGGCGGGTCAAGAGAGATTGTCCCTTGACCAAATCTCCGCTTGCCAGGTCATAACGGCCATACCAGGTCATCTTGACTGACCCAACATTGGTGGGCGTATTATATCGATCGGTTTGGACAGTCTCTGACGAGGCAGACTGAGCAATATTCAGGGGATCGCGGGCGAAAATGGAGGCCCCGGTGCCCCCGTTGATGGAGCTGGCCATATACAATTTGCCGTCTCGACCGATGGCGACGCGCTCACCTCGGGTGTCGGCCATAAGATTGGCTTTTTGGGCAGCCGAGGCGCTGAAGTCATAGTTTCTCCAACGCTCGCTGCCACCGTAGGACCAGGCTTGGGTAAAGACTACTTGCAAATTTGACAATTTTTGCTCGTAGCCGGTGGCGATCACCGTACCGCCCCGTTGGTCGGTGATGGCAACATCGTTGAATCGGCGACTGCCTTTACCTGTGGAAAATGTTTTTGTGACCTTGCCTTGGTTGCTATATAGCTGGATTTTGCCGCTGCCCTGCACTGCGGCCACTCTCCCCCCGGCAGACACCGCTACCCGCTCAGCCGCCGCACTGTTATCTCGCCAAATAACCTGACTGGCCGCGGGATTGAGAACTGCAACGCCAAAGTCACCTGCGATCGCAATCTGCCCAGTCTTAGGGTTGACCTCCAAATCCTTAACCTCACCCGGCAGGCGGGTCACTGACAAGATTTTTTGAGTGCCGCTGGCATAGCGAACAACGGTGCCATTGCCACCCCCAAGCAAATCGATCTGTTTGCCCTGGTTGCGATATTGGGGAAGTTCTCCCCCTAGAATGGTGACGCCGCCGGTTAGCGAGATGTCAACTGCATTTGCTGAATCCTGGCCCGCGCCCCCTAGGAACGTGGCGCTAGAAATATCAAGATTGTTGGTTGGCTTAGTGAGGGTTGGGATAGCCATACAAAATTTGTGCCGTTAAGTTCGATTTGATACCTGAATACCGTTTCAAAGCGAATGATCGTCAGCACAAATAGCGGCAGACAGGCATGCCCGCCGACATTCAAAGGCTAATGCAATAAAATTCAGCTCATCCAAAAACCTTGCCCAAGCGGTGAAGAGAGGTGCCTCAACTCGCGGAGCATTCGCGTTTGAAAAAATATCAGGACAATGTTTCGGAAATACTGACTCTAAATCTGTAACCGCCTAGAACCTTTAGATTTCGAGCAAGATTACAGATAGTGACCTTAGGGTTTAGTAGGTTTGGAAGGTAGATAGCTGCACCAGAAGGAACTCGTGTAGTCTCTTAGCATAGACCCACCATATTAAAACAATTCCTTCCAAGGTTTGTCAATGTTTTATGAAGGTTAGCCCTAACCTCAAGATTTCAAACCTGTATCATCAGTACCCTGACAACCCAGGTATACTCTGATACACCATTTATCCATAGATCCCTTACCTGACATTGAAGGCGGTCGCTAATTGGTCGTGAACCAAAGAAGTGTGGGATACGTCAAATAGGGTGTTGATTTAGGCTAAACAGAGATGGATTGTCCCTTCTGTGACCACCCCAAGACTCATAAGCATGGACGAACCAGCAAAGGGAGTCAACGGTTCAAATGTGCCAATTGTGATCGCACCTTTACTGAAACGATCGATACCCTCTACTATCGCCGTCAAGTTACGCCTGAGCAGGCAGAGACGATTCTACAGGCCCATGCCGAAGGCAGCAGTCTGCGTGGTATCAGCCGGGTCGGCAAACGGGCCTATGGCACCGTGGTCAGTCTGGTTCGAGCCGCCAGTCAAAAAGCCCAACTGGTTCATAACGAAGAGGTTCAAGATGTCGAATGTGAGCAAATCGTAGCCGACGAGATGTGGTCATTCATTCAAAAAAACAGAAGCACTGTAGCCCGGAAGACTTGACGGTTGGCGACTGCTGGATTGGGGTGAGTTTAGCCAAATCGAGTGGCTTGATTCTGAGTGCTCGGGTGGGCAAGCATACAGACGAGTTCCTAGTGGAATTGGTGGCTAACACAGAAGGAAAAACCGACTGTAAGCTTTGGTATACAGATGGTTGGGAGGGATATGAGCGAGTCTTCACCGACGAGGTCAAGCATATCATCGGCAAGGAGAATACGCAGCGCCTAGAGCGTACCAACGGAATTATTCGACAACAAACTGGGCGATGGCATCGGCGTCAGAACAAGTTTGGTAAGCTTTGGGAGCAGACCAAAGTCACTACTCGTTTGGTAATCACTTACTTCAACTGGATATGGCGACACTCTCGAAGCCGGGACACCGCTGCTCAGCGAGCTGGATTAGCCACTCAGCCTTGGATATGGAATGATATTGCAACCTATCCCACGTTTTACTGAGGCACAATCCATAAGATCAACAGATCAACTTCAACCATGTATCAGCTACTGAAAACGTCACTTACCTTGGTATCAACCATTACTTTAGTCGTGGTGCCAGTTATATCTGGTGGGGAAAGCTTTGGATTTAATGAATCACCAGAAAGTAGCGAAAACTACAAAACAACAAAGATCCTACAACTATTTTCCCCAGAAAGTCACACAGAAAATCATATAGAAGTACCTGTAACCCAAAAATCAACCCTGATTAGTCAAGGAACTCCAAACAATACTAAAAAAATCAAGCTTCCAAAAGAGGTGGCTTGGGAGTACAAGCCCATTTTTTCGATTGGTGAAAATTACATTGCTGGTGTTGGGCCAAACAATAACATCAATATATGGGATCTTAATGGTAAGTATG
>JBCDAG010000573.1:0-3807 GCA_039186165.1 Cyanobacteria bacterium P01_F01_bin.53 | reverse complement strand
TTGTGGGGGTTGAATCTGGATGTTTTGAAGAAAGCGGTTTGGCCGTCGAAACTGTCGCGTTTACCAATCCCGGGGATAACAACGCAGCCCTGGCTGGCGGCCAAATTGACTTCAGCACCAACCCCTTTACCCTGCCCTTTTTTGCCGCGAATAGTGGTGTTCCCATTAAAACAATTTCGGCTGCGGGTGGCTGGGGCGTTATGCAGGTCATCATCAACAATGAATATGGTGTTGAGTCCGTTGATGATTTAGCGACCTTTGCCGCTGAGAATGCCGACACTCAGCTAAAAATTGCCACCCTGCGAGGCGACACCCTGGAGTTGATTCTGGTGGATGCTTTTGAGGAAGCGGGAATTGCACCTGATGCTTTTGAGATGGTCTACTTTGATGATTTGTTGGCCATGGTGGATGCCTTCCGTGTCGGTGAAGTGGATATTCTCAGCCACATCAAGCCTTACACAACGCAGTTTGTCACGAGTGGGGAAGCCACGGTCTTAACCGACAATGCCGAGGTTTGGTCCGCTACGACCCCAAATACGGTTGTGAGTGTCTTGGAGAAAACTTTGGGCGATCGCCCGGAGGTCGTCGAAGCTTACATTACGGGGTTGCAGTGTGCGGCTGCGATTATTAATACCGAACCCGCTAAGGCGATTGAGCTGTTGGAAGGTGGCAACTATTTTCGAGTCGAGAATGAGGTCCTGTTAACGGCATTTGAAACACAGCCTTCACCGATTACCTTCACCCCCGATTTGGAGGCGGTGCAAACTGTGGTCGATAAAATGGTGGAGCTGAAATATATTGAGTCCGACGTGCCAGCCAAGGATATTTTTGATGTCACCATCGTTGAAGGATTAGAGCAGTAGGATGGCAATCAACCCAGGCAATCAGCAAATGGGGCCGCGATCGCTGCTGCCGATTGCCTGTGGTCTATTCTCCTGTGCCGTGTTGGTGGGGCTCTGGGAAATTGTCGGTAGCAATCCCGCCAATCCCATTACCCAAGTTTTGCCACCCCCTTCGCGATTTTTACCCGTTCTGTTTGAGAGTGATTTCAAGATTGGCTTAGGGTCCCAGTCGGCCTCTATTTATCAATCCATTGTGGTGACGCTCATTCGAGTATCGCTGGGAATGGCGATCGCCTTTGTTGGGTCAATTATTTGTGGGCTTTTAATCAGCTTGTCTAAATGGTCAGAGCTATTCATCTTGCCGATCTTAGGGTTGATTGCGCCCATTGCCCCCATCGCTTGGGTGCCGTTAGCCTTAGTGGTCTTTGGGGTAAGTAACTTAACCGCTGTCTTTATTGTCTTTATGGGGGTTTTCTTTACCCTGACCATTGCGACAGTGGCTGAGATTAAGCGCATTCCTGAGAACCTGTTGATGACGGCTCAAAATTTAGGGGGCGGTAACTTCAATCGCTGGCGCTGGGTCATTGTTCCAGCCGTGTTGCCTGGTGTGTTTACCCTTTTACGCCTAAATTTTATTGCCGCTTGGATGGCGGTATTAGCAGCCGAAATGACCGGCTTAAGGGATGGTCTGGGCACGGTCGTCATGACTGGGCGCAATCTCTTCAACAGCAACTTAATTCTGCTCGGGATCTGCATTATTGGAATTACTGGATTTGCGGTGGATCGCTTGCTTCTATTGATTCAGAAAAAGTTTTTCTGGTGGCAGGTGTAAGCGATGAAAACCGGCGATCGCCCCGTCCCCCATTTACCCACAACGCCCATCCTGTCCTGTCAAACCGTGACAAAACAGTTTGCGGCGGGGAAACAAGCAATCACGGTTTTAGCGGGCCTCAATCTAGATGTGGCTCAAGGCGACTTTGTCACCATTTTGGGGCAATCAGGCGGCGGCAAATCCACACTGCTCAAACTATTGGGGGGGTTTATTCCTCCCAGTCAGGGGCAGGTACTATTTCACGGTGTCCCCCTGAAAGGCATCACGCCCAAAATTGGGATGGTCTTTCAGGAAAATACCCTCTACCCCTGGTTAACCGTTGAACAAAATATTGGGTTTGGGTTTAAGGTCAGAGGCAAAAAGCCTGCCCAGTATCAGGCTCAGGTTCAGGATGTGCTGGCAAAGGTGGGGCTGGCCCATGCGCGTAGACAATATCCCCACCAGCTATCGGGAGGCATGAAGCAACGCGTTTCGATTGCTCGTTCCATTGCGGTGCAGCCCGATGTGTTGCTTTTGGATGAGCCGTTTTCGGCCCTGGATGTCCAATTACGTCGTCGCCTGCAGTCCTTTCTGTTTTCCATCTGGGAAGATACGGCTACGACCATGGTGTTGGTAACTCACAATGTGGAAGAAGCCATTTTGCTGGGTCAAAAACTGATTGTGATTGGGGACAAACCCGGTCGCATTATTGAAACGGTAAATATTGCTGAAGCCAGGTTCCGCGATCGCTACGATACTCATTTTTTAGAACTACAGCGTCATCTAGAAGGCGTGATTGAAGATGATGTCAGTACGCAGGAATTTTCTATAAAAGCAGAAGGAATCAGGCGTTAAAATTCAGGATTGCTGATTTCTCTTAGCTCGATATCGGGTGCTTAGTTGAATTCACCTTTCATTTTGCGATGAAACTGATTGTGCTTTCAATGAATTCTGTTTTCTAACATCCTGACTCCCTGAAAGAGCACATCAATGACCGGGCCTTAAGGCTGCACTCTGGCTGGATACTGAGCTTTGTGGATCTTTAGAATAGTTCTGGAGTTGAGGCGTTTAACCTCAGGATTACATTTCAGTGAATTCAGAAACGTCAGTAAATCTTGGTTGTCTTTGTAGATATATTCCAACATCAGGTTGAATTCGCCGGTCACCGAAGCAATATAGCTGATTGTTTCCATTTCCATCAGTTGATTGAGTCTCGTATCGAGAAAAGCAGGCTCGACTTCAAGCTCTAGATACGCGACATTTTCATGTTTGACTTTGCCCGTATTAATAAATGCACTAATAGAAATAATGTCTTCATCGAGTAATCGCTTCACTCGATAACGAATGGTAGCTTCGGGAGAGCTAATGGAGCGGGCAATATCGCTGTAAGCAATGCGACCATTTTGCTGTAAAAGTTCAATAATTTTCAGATCTAACTGATCAATCTCATATCCTTTGATATCTGTAATTGATGAATCATTAGGAATTTTCAATAGATTGTCATCTTGGGGCGATCGCATTGCAGAAACACAGGGTGAGTACGTTATTGAATCATATCCCCTACACCACTCATCCACCCACCATCAACGACACTTTTGCCTGCCAAGAGCCCATGAGCATTTAATGTCTTGGGCTGGAAGTTTTCTGAATGTTTTGTCTGAGTTTATTTTCCTGTAGTTTATTGGGTGGTCTGAAGCGATTTTTGCCCGCTATCCGCATAAGACGAAGAAAGGTCGGGCATTCAAAATGGCTGGGCGCACTACAGGCCGCTGCATGACGAAGACCATCCCGCATCGTGGTGAGTTCTTTAATTTTCTTATCGAGTTCATCGGCCTTGGCTAAAAGCAGGGCGCGATTAATTTCAGGTCCTTCAGGCGTAAACATTTCAGCAATCTCATCCAGCGCAAAGCCGACACTCCGCCCCAAAGCGATGAGTGCCAATCGCTCTAGCACATTTGCACTAAACACACGGCGCAGACCATTACGCCCGGTTGACTGAATGAGTCCTTTTTCCTCATAAAACCGTAGCGTTGAAGCCGGTAACCCTGACGCTTTGGCCACCTCTGCTATATCCATCACAACACCTTTAGGCTCCGATACTTGAGTGCATCCCAGTTTTGCAAATGGTCCTCGTCCCCCAACCCCTTCTCCCAA
>JBCDAG010000572.1:0-3818 GCA_039186165.1 Cyanobacteria bacterium P01_F01_bin.53 | reverse complement strand
CGCCGAGCTTTATATTTATGTAAGCATTAATAAAGAAAAAACACATTAACCCTGATCTAAAAGCGCTTAAAAAAATAGCTGAAAAGTCTGTAGGGCAAGGATTTTCATGCAGTCTGACGGCACTTACTTATGTGGAACAAACAATTGTTAGAGAAAGTTAACCTTATATGTGCGAAGCAAGAATTGCAGCGTAGCCCTTTCCTAGGCTTTGCCCAGAGGTAGCCCTTTCCTAGGCTTTGCCCAGAGTAGGCTGCCGTTCACACCGTAAATACTTGCCTTTGTATTCTCTGATACCGTTCGGTTAAGTCCCCACTAGGACACATTATCCTGCGACCCAACCACCTTATTTACTCAAAAGTCATTAGATGCGATCGCAGCAGCAACATCAATACGCTATTTGAGTACACTAGACCTCAGGAGGTAAGCCACCATGGCCAAGTACTCACGACTGTCACCAAAAATACTTGGATACAAGCTACCTGGGATGAATGCTCAGCCTTGGTCAAAAGCCCTGTCATCAAAGACAGTGATAAAACTTACTACGACAGTGGCTAGATGAGGATTGAAGATAATCTGCCCATTGGCTCAGCATATGGCCGGGATAATTTTATTCTGGCAGCAGTCATCAGTCTGTACGGCACCATCAAAGACCTCAACTACGTCACGTTCATCGGTAGCACCTTTCAAAAAATAGGCGAACGCAAGTGTCAACCAGGCCTGGCATACTACATCGGTGACGATATTCAGTGCCCACAGAAAAACAACCAACCTATCAGCATCGATCGCTATAGTCCCCCTGCGCTGGCTATCGAAATATCAGCAAGCACACTCGATGACGATCTCGGGAAAAAACGGCTCTTATACGAGCGGCTGAATGTTCAAGAATATTGGGTTGTGGATGTTGAGGCAGCAGCAGTCACTGCTTTTGCGATCACCAACGGGGGTAGCCGACAAATTCAAGTATCCTCCGTTCTCCCAGGGCTCAGTATGGCCATCATCGAAGAAGCCCTAGAACGCAGCAAAACCGAAAACGATGGCACCATCAACCGCTGGTTCCTAAGAGCATTTAGCTAACAGCGCCAAAGTCAGCCTTACCATGGCAACACGGTAATATACCCTATGTAGTTTCTGATACCACCTTGGGTCTCACGCCGTGCAAAATGACCGGTCAACACAGCATCGTTTTCTGATACGATCGCTCCTCCCCTTAGCCCGTAAAATCGACCGCTTCACCAACGCCGTCGGCAAGCTCGCCTACTGGCTAGTCCTCGTCATGATTGGCGTGGGCGTATGGAACGTGCTGGGTCGATACATCGGCAACGCCATCGGCCAAAATCTCAGCTCCAATGCCCTGATCGAAACCCAGTGGTACCTGTTCGATCTGGTCTTTTTGCTCGGCGCAGCCTACACCCTCCAGCACAACGAACACGTCCGCGTCGATGTGTTCTACGCCCAGTGGAACCGCCGCCGCAAAGCCATGGCCGATCTGTTTGGCACCCTCGTCTTTCTCCTGCCCTTCTCCATACTGGTTATCTACTTTTCCTGGGGCTCCATCGTAAAATCCTGGGCCGTCCGCGAAACCTCCCCAGACCCTGGAGGCCTTGCCCGCTACCCCATCAAATCGATGATCATCGTCAGCTTTGTACTGCTGATCGCCCAGGGCATTTCAGACGCGATTAAAAATTGGGCCATCATTCAAGGCCATCTGCCTATCGAGCACTCCTCTGCTGAGATGATAGCAGCAGACACCTCAGAAATAGAGGAGGACGCATTATGATTGATTGGCTCGGCCCCGCCATGTTCGCCGGAGCCTTAGCGCTCCTCTCCCTCGGTTACCCTGTCGCCTTTTCCCTTGGCGGCGTCGCGATTCTTTTCGGCCTCATTGGCATTGCCCTAGGCGTCTTCGACCCGATTTTTCTCACGGCCATGCCCCAGAGAATCTTCGGCATCATGAACAACTTCACGTTGCTGGCGATTCCCTACTTCATTTTTATGGGGGCCATGCTAGAAAAATCTGGCATCGCTGAAGACCTGCTCGAAACCATGGGCAGCTTGTTTGGCCGCATTCGCGGTGGGCTCGCCGTTGCCGTTGTTGTCGTGGGTGCACTGCTCGCAGCGACCACAGGTGTAGTTGCCGCCACCGTGGTCACCATGGGCCTCATTTCCTTGCCCAGCATGCTGCGCCACGGATACAACAAAGATCTCGCCAGTGGTGTAATTGCCGCCTCCGGCACCCTTGGGCAAATTATTCCACCCAGTATTGTGCTCGTTGTCCTAGCCGATCAGCTCGGCATTTCCGTCGGTGATCTGTTCTTAGGGTCGGTCATTCCTGGATTGATGATGGCCGGGGCCTTTGTGATTCATGTTTTAGCGATCGCATTCTTCCGCCCGGACCTAGCACCCGCGCTTCCCGCCGAACTCATCAATATTCGCGGCAAAGCCCTGTTCACCAAAGTCATCAAGGTCATGGTGCCGCCCCTGGTCCTGATTTTGCTCGTACTTGGTAGCATTTTCTTCGGCGTTGCCACCCCCACAGAAGCGGGTGCTCTAGGCTGTTTGGGTGCAATGATTTTGGCCCTGCTGAAAAGTCAGCTGAAGCTGAAAGAATTAAGGGATGTGTGCGATCAAACACTGCGCACCACCAGCATGGTCATCTTCATTTTATTAGGCTCCACCGCCTTTAGTTTGGTCTTTAGAGGGCTAAGGGGGGATCGCTTTATCTTTAACGCACTCACCAATCTCCCCGGCGGCGAAATCGGCTTCTTGCTTGTCAGCATGGCCACCATTTTTATCCTGGGCTTTTTCATCGACTTTTTTGAAATCGCCTTTATCGTCGTACCTCTATTCGCCCCTATTGCCCAGCAAATGGGTGTGGATCTGGTGTGGTACGGCGTCATCATTGGCGCAAATATGCAAACCTCTTTTCTCACTCCACCCTTCGGTTTCGCATTGTTCTACCTGCGCGGCGTTGCCCCCAAAACAATCACAACTGGCAACATTTATCGTGGTGCCATTCCTTTCATCGTTTTGCAGCTCATCGTCTTGGTCTCCATCATCGCCTTCCCACAATTAGTCAACTGGCTACCGTCACTCAGTCAGTAACCTTAGGCCCTTCCCATCAAACTAAACCATTCCGCCAAGGCCTAACAGCAACAACTCAAAATCAAGTCTCTCAATGACTAGCAACCCGGACTAGCGACCCTCCACGTCACCACCGCTAGTGCAAATACTGATGCCAAAAATTCGCCAAATTGTAGCCTCTTTTACATAAATCAGCTCTCTCAGAGAACGCTCAGGATTCATTCAGCACCTCACCATTATCTTTCAATGAGAGCAGGCAATATTAAGAAGTGTAAGGAGAGCTCCAAACATTTTTGCACAGTTCCTCTTGCTGCCAAAACAACACTTCCTGCAAATACAACACATTTGCCATCGCATCCTGACTTGGCAATCGACAGCTCTCAAGCAATCAAACTATTTATCAAGTAACACCATCATGGTTTCTACGGCAAAACGTCCCACAATGCCTACGTCAATTACACCTCTCAGACCGACAAAATCTTCCACCCAAGCCTCCACAGCCACAAAACGAGGCACCGCATATTTCATCCGCCATGGGGAAAGTACCTTTAATGAACGTAATATTTTTGCAGGCGTTGTCGATGCTGAACTCACTGCCTTCGGTAAAATGCAAGCCCGCCAGGCAGGCCAAGATATTAGACCTTATCGGAAATTAGAACGCTAGAATCAAAAGCGAGGTTACACCGTCGGCAGCCACCTATGAAAATGCACTACGCGGAGCTCCAGAATAGATCTCG
>JBCDAG010000571.1:0-3840 GCA_039186165.1 Cyanobacteria bacterium P01_F01_bin.53 | reverse complement strand
CGATCGCATGCGATCGCCCGCTTGGTATGTACCTAAAAACTGTTGTCTCTGGTCTTGAGAACGCTTGTCTCTATCCAGAAATGTCTAGGAGGACGGCCCCAACTCACGAGTCTCCCAACGGTGGTCGGGCCCAGGTCTCATGTTCCGCAGAATCACGAAGCCCTTAGAAATCCCGCTGCTTACGTTCACTAGGCGTGCTCAGACCGAGCATCGTCAGTGACACTCTCTTCCACAGGTACAGCGGATGCTGCAGGTTCAGTGGCAGGCTCAATGACAGCCTTGTCAGAGGCGCCCGCAATATTCACCTTGACAACCTTGTTTCGCTCAGCTTCTGCTTTAGGTAGAGTGAGCACTAAGATGCCAGCTTCGTAGTCAGCGGTGACGGCTTGGTGATCGATAGCGATTGGTAGTGATACAACGCGGCGGAAGGATCCGTAACGGAACTCGTTGCGACGGACTTTTGGGCCGTCTTCAATCGTTGGTGCGGTGCGCTCACCGGAGATGGCAACCACCTCTCGGCTTGCTTGAATATCGATATTGTCTGGGTCTATTCCAGGTAATTGCACGTGTAGAGTGAGCGCATTTTCGCCTTCTACTAAGGTCACAGCCGGTGTCCAAGTAGTGGGTGCAGCCTGTACGCCTGCTGATAGATCATCAAACAACTGATCGAGTTGCTGTTTAACTGTGTTGAACTCTTGGATGGGTTGCCAATAACGACGAACAATCATGAATCAGTACTCCGAATTGTGATAACGGCCACTGAACTTAGTGGCTCAACATACAAACATGATGCCGAATGTGACCCATAAACGCTGAGTGCTAAAATCCTCACCCTCCGGTAGAGGATGCCGAATTTCGGTTGTTATACGGTAAATACGGCTGCTGTTCATACATTCCCGTGTGAAGGCTTTGTTCTCGACAGGTGAGACGCCTATCCTGCAATATATCTATCTCTTTGCCTTTTCTTGTTTAATTCTCTTTAACTCCTTATGGCCCCCACCGTCCTTATCACCGGAGCCTCTAGCGGCATCGGGTTAGAGCTTGCCAAAATCTTTGCCCGCGAAAACAACAATCTCATTTTGGTGGCTCGCAGTGAAGACAAACTCAATGCGCTCAAAAGTGAGCTAACTGAGTCCCGAGATATTCACGTGACTGTTTTCGTACACGATCTTACTGATCTAGCTTCTCCTCAAAAGCTGTTTGATCAGATTCAACAAAACAATCTTAGCGTCGATGTTTTAGTCAACAATGCAGGTTATGGAGACTACTGCGAGTTCGCGAGCAGTGATTGGGTAAAACAGCAGGGTATGGTGTCCCTCAATGTAATGACCCTTACACACCTTACGCACCTACTCTTACCCGGTATGCTCCAGCGCGGTCGCGGCAAAATTCTCAACGTGGCTTCCACGGCTGCTTTTCAACCTGGCCCCATGATGGCGGTTTATTTTGCCTCTAAGGCCTATGTGCTCTCGTTTAGTGAGGCCCTATCTGCTGAAACCGAAGGGACAGGTGTCAGTGTGACTGTGCTCTGTCCAGGGCCTACCCAGACCAACTTTGTAGAGGTTGCGAATATGGACAATATTGCCGCTGTGGCCAATGTTCCAGCGGATGCCTTTCCGACGGCGGATGCTGTGGCTGAGTATGGCTATACCGCCCTACAAAAAGGTCAGGTGGTTGCTATCCACGGCGTACTGAATAGATTGCTGATATTGTCCAATCGGTTTGTACCGCGATCGCTCATTCGCAAAGGGCTCAAACAATTCATGGCTCCGAAGGAAGATGTTTAATAATTCTAGGGAGAGCCTTACTAGACGGTTTCTAGCTTCCTAATAGGCCACGGCTTAAAACCAGGGCAATCGTACCTTAAACGAAATGGAGTCTTGGTCAGATAGGCTGCTACTCGTCTCTTGCAAAGGACCGCTCGAGGTCTCTGTGGTTGATGGAGACGGTTGTGTTTGTAATGAATCAGCAACGGTTACTGATTCATTGGATGCAGTCTGTGACTGCACAACTTGCTCTGTCTTGCTCTTTAGGGGGACAGCTTTGTGTTTTCCCATCATCGGTAAATGTTTGGCATTACTGGCTGCTGCAAGTCCCATGCCGCCTAGCACTAACCATGCTCCAGAAAGCTCACCCAACTGGGCAACCCACTGAAATAGTTCTGCTCCGGCAAAGAGTAATACGAAACACGCCAGCCAAAATTTCATCGCTGGAAAACTCCCCAATACATCTTGATATATACATAGGCGTCACCTGTCGCGCCCAGCATACCCCCAGATGGCGCTAGAGTAGGAGGATAATCCATGATTGAAGTGATCTAGCTGCTGTGAACTTAAATTCTACTGCTAAGTCTGACGCACCTTTTCGAGGTATTACCTTGCTGTCCAGTCGTGAAATTGACGCGATGCGGCCAGCCTGCAAGTTGTCCTCTGATCTACTAGATTTTTTGACGCCCATGGTTCAGCCTGGCATCAGCACCTATGAGCTGGATAAGGCGGCTGAGGAATGGACCCAGCAGCACGGTGCCACCAGTGCACCCCTTGGATATCCGGGGGCTAAAGGTGCCATTGATTTTCCAAAATCCATTTGCACCAGTATTAATGAAGTGGTGTGCCACGGTATCCCTAATAAAAAGGACATCCTCAAAGACGGCGATATTATCAATATTGATGTGACGCCCTTGTACAACGGCTATCATGGTGATAGTTCACGAACCTTTTTAGTGGGGGATGTCGATCCCGTTGCAAAAAAACTGGTAGAAGTGACCAAAAAAGCGATGTGGAAAGGTATTGAGGCTGTTAAGCCTGGTGGCCGCATTGGCGACATCGGCGCAGCCATTCAAGAATATGCCGAAGGAGAAGGCTTCGCCGTTGTGCGTGATTTCGTGGGGCATGGCGTTCACCGCACCTTCCACGCTGAGCCCCAAGTGCCCCACTACGGCGTCAAAGGCAAAGGCAAAAAGATTCGTCCTGGCATGGTCTTTACCATCGAGCCAATGCTCAATGTTGGGTCCTACGAAGTGGATCTGCTCGATGACCAATGGACGGCGGTGACCCGTGATGGCACGCTATCTGCGCAGTTTGAGCATACTTTGGCGGTGACTAAGTCGGGTGTGGAGGTGCTAACTTACTTGCCCGCAGCTGTCGTTGCTTAGCTGTTGTTGCTTAGCTGTCGTTACTTAGATGAGTGCTCATCGATGCTGCTCGTTTGTTGGATACTCTGATGCCAGCATCGACATAATCACCATGGAGGCATAGCCAGTTTTGCTTTTCCAGCTATCGCGCAGGATGCCCTCTTCCACGAAGCCCGCACGCTTGTATAGAGCCCTGGCTCTTTGGTTGCTGGCGATTACGTCGAACCAGAGCCGGTGAAAGCCCAAGGTGTTGAAGGCAAACTCTTTGAGCTGTTCAAGGGTTTTTCTGCCGTACCCTTGCCCTTTTTGGGTAATGACGATTCGTTGTAGCAGTAGCGCGCTGTGTTCATTGTGCACCCCTCTGCAAATAACGTAGCCGATAGACTTGGGTGCAGAAGCTTGTGGGGAAAGGGCCTGCTCTACAATGAAATGAGCTTCGTTGTCACAGGTGATCGCAGCTTCATGCCGCACTTTTGGCCACTGTCCGATATAGGGTTCGTTATCAGGATGACGCTCCGCTGCAATCACGAAGTCCAAGTCTGCCAGTGTTGTTGGCCGCAGTCTTATTTGGGGCGTTGTATCGGTAGCCATCATCCTAGTTTCTGGTCCTTTTCAAGCTGTCCCTTCAGGCCTCTACGAATTGTCAAGATTTCTCAGGAACCTAGAATCAACGGCTTGGTAATATATTTTCGGTGCAAAAGAAAAAT
>JBCDAG010000570.1:0-3851 GCA_039186165.1 Cyanobacteria bacterium P01_F01_bin.53 | reverse complement strand
GTCCATTGGTATTTAGGTCCCATATATACAATCGTTAGTTTGGCTTTGAAGTGTGATCGCACTTCGCACCGGTAGCTACCTCAGCTCTCATATGTTTTCAGTCGTTGATTATTACGAGCACTGCCAGTAGGCCACTAAATTGAAAGATAGGTTGCTTAGTCACTGTGTATTGATACGTGAACCTATTGTGAAATGGCCATTTTGACTTTTTCGGTGGGGCCAAAATATACTGACCTGAGTTCCCTCGTAGATGCCATGCAAAAAAAGGTTCTGGTTCTAGTATCTAATCCGAAAGGTACTGTTTACCTAAACCTTTTGCCTGAAATTCATGATTTACAGGAAGCCTTGCTGCGATCGCAACAGCGCCATAGCTTTTCTGTCGCATGGCGAGTCGCAAAAACTCACAAAGATTTACGCCGTTACATTCTGGATATCAAACCCCACATTATCCATTTTTGCGGGCATGGTACTGAGCAAGGTCTGGTGCTAGAAGATGACACGGGTGCAGTGAAGGTCGTTTCTAATGATATGCTCACAGGTCTTTTGCAAACCTTTGCTGATACCGTTGAGTGCGTTTTGCTCAATGCCTGTTATTCAGAGCCCCTTGCTGACGGCTTGGCTCAGCACCTGAACTACGTTATCGGGATGAATCAGGCTGTGAATGACGATGCCGCGATCGCATTTGCCGAAGGTTTTTATGACGCCCTTGGAGCCGGAGAATCCTATAAACGAGCTTTTGAAGTAGGTAAGAATGCAGTGTGGGAGCAGAACACTAATCGCTCTGGGGTGAGCCGTGAAATAACGCTGGATGGTGAGAATAGTGAGCCTGAAAGAGCGTATAGCCAGGGACATTTGATTCCCGTTCTAAAAATTAACCCTAACCCAAGGAGCATTAGACCGTTAGGGAAGCAACTTAAGCTTGAAGACCGTAAGCGAAAGCTGGAAAAAGAAAGAAAGCGCCTTGAGGCCATAGACCAAAAAATAGCGGAAGGGGTTGACTTTGAAGAAGAAGAGAAGCTAGAAAACCGTAAGAACGGTATTTATCAAAAAATCGATGCGCTTTCTCAGGAAATCAAAAGGCTAGAGGACGGCAAATGAGTAGTCGTAACGTTGGTCTTGAATTTAAACTTGCAGACCTTAAGCGAAAGCTTGAGAAGGAAAAAAAGCGCCTTGAGGCTATCGACCGAAAAATAGCGGAAGGAGTTGACTTTGAAGAGGAAGAGAAGCTCGAAACTCGCAAGGACGGTATTTACCCGACAATAAATGCGCTATCTGAGAATATTAGAAAGCTGGAAGGAAAATGGCAAAATCAATCTCTTGAGAACAGAAATACTGAGCTCATAAGCCTTTTGCAAGCCGCAGATCATTCAAATTATGATTTTCAGCAGCTCTATCAAACGGTAGTCTCTCACTGGGGCACGGCAACTGCGCCATCTGCCGCATCCCTTTTAGAAATTCTGCCTGAGCTGGAGCGTATGGGGAAAAACGATACTGCTGGCTACAGTGCTTTAGAGAGCTTTATTGCACATCTATGGCACAAGGCCAGCCCAGAATTACTGGCAGCCCTGCGCTCATGGGGAGAAGACTATTTTCCAAAGCAGAATTGGGCGGACCTTTATGCACAGATACAAGCAGAACTAACGGCAAAGTCCGCTAATCTTAAGCCTGCTATTTTGATTAATATTTGTCTAGCAGAAGAAAAAACCACTCAGTCAGGGAATCAGCCTCACTACCGCCTTGAGGCCTGGTTGGTTGAAAATCTTGAAACCTATCAGGAACAGGGAAAACAGCGGACAGGTTACCATCCCCTGACCTTGACGGGCACACCGGCTGCGGAACCTTTTATGATTGAGGCGCTAGAGGCTAAGATTCAGCCCTTATTAAATAACTGGATAAGCCAAACCAAGCGGTTGTTAGTGAATTGCAACAGAGATCCTGAATTTTATGTGTTCCTTCCTAAGAGCCTTTTAGAGATGGCTGTAGACTATTGGCCACTGGATACACGTAAGCGCTTAGGACATCTTTACTCAGTTGTGCTGTGTTGCTCGGATCGCCTAGACGGCCCCTATCCTATCAATGCCTGGCATCGGTTTTGGGAACGGCATTGTGATTGCTCAGAGAAAATAGCCACAGATGCTTTCATTGAGGGTAGTGATGAAAATATCGATAACCTGATTGAAGCGCTAGAAGAGGCAGAGGATGACGAAAATATTGTGGGTTTGAAACTTAAAACAGCGCCTTCATCAGAAAAATTAGAGATGCTATTTGATGAACTCTTAATTGCAGGCTTGCCCCTAGCTTTTTGGGGGCGCTGTGACAAGGCCAATATTTTAAATGCCAAGGAATTAGATACAATCCTTCAGAAAGATAGTTTGGGGAAATTATCTGTCACTGTGCAACATAAGCGTCGTGAAGCGCGTAAAGCCAAAAATACCCCTGATTGCCATATTGGCCATCACCTTTCCTTACTGCAAGATAATCCCAAGTTAATTCCCCCCCGGAGCGCCTAGTCAAACGGTTATGAGCAAACCTCAAGCTTCTCAACAAGATCGTCAGAGTATTCCTCAAGATGACTGGCTAATTTTTAAGGGGAATAATGCCGAGCCACACAACGATATTGAAACGCGGCTACCCACTGCACCTAATTGGCGACCCTTTGGCAAAGATGTTAGCCCTGGTGTGAGTCGTCGTAAGCGCCGGGGTAATACCTTTCAGACACGCCCGGATGAAGTAAAAATGATTAACGCTGCCATGTACCTACGGCGGCCCCTTTTAATTACCGGGAAACCTGGTACAGGCAAATCTTCAATTGCCTATGCTGTGGCTGAAGAGCTGATGTTAGGGGAAGTCCTTTATTGGCCAATTACGACCCGAACAACCCTAAAAAGCGGACTATACAACTACGATGCGATTGGTCGGCTTCAAGAAGTCAAGCAAATGGAAGCACGGAAAAACCCTAACGCTGTAGACAATCCTCAAAAGCTAGCCGATTTTATTACCCTTGGGCCTTTAGGTACGGCATTATTACCCTCTAAACGCCCGCGCGTATTGCTGATTGACGAAATTGACAAAAGCGATATTGACTTGCCCAACGACCTTTTGACGATTTTTGAAGAGGGGCGGTTTGAGATCCCTGAATTACTACGACTTGAGAAAGACGACCCGGATAACCCGGATGATTTGGAACCAATTAGCGTTAGGGTGCGGACAACTTATACCGATATCGATGATGAAATTACGAAAGGCGATCGCAAGATATCTATTTCAGGCGGACGAGTCACTTGCAGTGAGTTTCCTCTGGTGATTTTGACAAGCAATGGAGAGCGTGACTTTCCGCCACCTTTTTTGCGCCGATGCTTGCGGCTTAATATGTATGAGCCTAACCGCGAGCAGCTCATTACCATTGTGAAAAAGCACTTTGAGAACGCCGATGAAGCCTGTGATGTAACGGAGGAAAAAATTAATTATTGGGTAGACGCATTTCTCAAAAAGCGCAAGGAAGGAAAGGAACAGCTGGCCACCGATCAACTGCTTAATGCCTTATTTATGGTGTCTCGCGGTCGAGAACAATTAGGTGATGACGTTGATGAGTTTATTAAGCTCTTTTTAATGGCTCCGCTAGATCGGCCCTTAGCGGCCAATCCAACTAGTCGTTCTACTGAGAGTTAATAGACTCATGATCGATCAGTTTATTGAGGCATTGCAAGAGGCGAGCTTATTACTTAAAGATAAGGATATTAATGCCCTTGGTGAGGCACCGTCTTTGTTGCAAGATGAAGATATTGCTGACGCCCTATGGCTAGTCATGCAGATGGGGGTAGAGCCCACTGTTGAAGTGCCAGAAGTGGTTG
>JBCDAG010000569.1:0-3873 GCA_039186165.1 Cyanobacteria bacterium P01_F01_bin.53 | reverse complement strand
GGGATATTACACTTATCTAAGCGCAGAGGAATTAAGTAAATTGTCTCCGGTGGCATTTCTGCATACTTGTTCAAGGCGATCTTGAATTCCTTTTGCACATAGCCTTTTTTACTGACAGACTGCTGAGACAAGCAAGCCAGAAAGATATCGCAATTCTTGATAGCTTTAGGTATTTCAGAGCGCCAATTCTGGCCTGCTAGTACATTAAGTATTTAATTATGCAATATCGACATAATACTTTCCCAATTTCTTATCAGCCTGTTCTTTGGTGAATGACCAATCAATCGTTTTCTTCTGTCGATTGCGTCTTTTCTTCCAGGCGTTCACTTCAGAGGCTAATTCTGTTTCTGTGGGGATGCGACGATTCAGACATTGTTTATCTAAAATCCCAATCTCAATTTCGGCCATATTCAACCAGCTGCCGTGGGCTGGGGTGTAGTGAAACTCGATGCGCCTCAGAAGCTTGGCTGCCCGTTTATCGCCTAAAACATCGACAAAACACTTGGCAAAATGCGTGTTGAGATTATCCAACACCAGATGGATTTTCTTAGCCTGCCGATACCGTCCTGTCAGCAGTTGACGGATAAACATCACGAAATCTGCTTTCTTGCGGTGCTGGGTCACCACAACTTGCCGCCACCCGGCTAGCGGTTCGACGGCCACAAAGAGATTACGAGTCCCTTTTCGCTCGTATTCATAATCCTCTTTTCCAAGGGCACCTGGTTGATGGACAATCGGGATTCGGGTATGGGCCAGTAGCTGCTTACTTTTCTCGTCCACGCAGACTACAGGCTCATCTGGCTTGTAAGGTAGTTGGTAGAGATCAAGCACATCATACATTCGTTTCCGGTAGGCACGGGTTAGCTTCCCAATACACCACATCCGCTTTAGCCAAGGCTTAACCTGTTTTTTTTAAGCACCTGACGCACAGTCCCTTGACTCACCGATTTCAGTAATTTGCTTTGACGACGAGCAACTTCTGTTAAGAGGGCTATCGTCCAACGCCCCTGCCCTGCGGGTGGTTTACTACACGCTAAGGCGACCAACTCAGCTTCAGCTTTGTCGTCGTAGTCACGAGGTCGCCCTGAACGAGGTTGATCGTACACAGCGGCCTCTAACCCCTTCTCCAAATAGCGTTTTCGGATGCGCCAGATGCGAGTGCCCTCAAGGTTCAGCACCTCGGCTATTTGATGATCTAAGACCCCTCGGTCTAAGGCTAAAAGCACCTGTGCGCGTTGCAGGCAACGAACTTTACAATTGCCGCTCGTGCTCATCTTCTCTAATCGGAGTCTTTCCTCCTCGTCAAGGACTATTTCAACCCGCTCCATAAGACTCCAGGACGTTGCACTATTTTATATTTAGTGTACTAGTAAGCGCTCCAGCCCGTCGAGCAGACCTGACATTGTCTTCTAATCGATCCAGACTGCTAAGCGCATCTTCAGACGAGATATCCTCTAAACCAGACAACGCCGACACAATCCCTTCGGCGGCCTGCTTTCGACGCTCCGTTTCACTGGTCAACTCCTTTTCAAGCTGAAGCTGTTCATCGGCTAAGTCTTTCTGTTGTTTCTTAAACGATTCAATAGCCTGTTCTCGACCTGACTTTTCCTATTAAGTCTGGTTCGCTAATTGCCAACCTTCAACCAGATCCTGTAACTTTGCCCATCCTTTCCAAAGCACTTGAATCCCGATAGGTGTCTTCCGCCGATGTTCCAAATAGCCACCCAAACGAGCAATCGATTCAACCGCCCATTGGACCGTCAATGTCTTGGGTAAGCGAGCTGCTTTCGCTTTGAGCACCTGGATTTGAACGGGTGAGAGAACAGTCTCTGCAGGCATCTGTGGCTGAGTACGTTTTAAGTAAGTCAAACGCAACAAATCGGCAGCAATGACACACAAGAAGCCCAGCAACGGTTTCATTCCCTCAGCGGCGAGTCGATAGCGCTCGACTTGACAGCCAGATTTTAAGAGTTTGTGATACTCTTCTACTCGCCAACGATAGCCATACCATCTCAGAATTGTCAGAGCCTGTTCAACGGTGGTCACCGGTTCACTGGTGAGCAACATCCAGGAAACGGGGTCCTCGCCCTCTGGCGCATCGACTTCATCAGCATAAACAGCATAGACTCGGAGATGAGTGTCTGTGCCTAAGCGGGCAGGTGAGCGTAATTGCACCTGGCAGAAGCGCACAGCCAGCTTAGCGGTGCGAGCTTTTCGGGTTTTGGTCGCACTTAAATCGACCTCGTGATAGGCCACAATCGGCTGAGCTTCCAACTTGTCCCACAAGCGATTGGGATCGTGCTCAAGACTGCGATTGTGAGCGGCTCGTACCACGACTCCGGTATGACTCAACTCGTTGACTTGGTCAAACACTTCCGCAATATCTCCTTCTCGGTCAAACACGTGAATAACTCGTGTCGAAGAAGTCACCGTTTGCTCAAGCGTGGTCATCGCTTCAACCCAGCGATACGATTCTTTCTCTTCAAAAGGTCGAGCCCGTCTTGCCTTACGAGCCTCAGCTCGACGTTGTTTTTTCTGTTTCGGTGTCTCGTCTGCCGGAGGTTTGGCTCGATGCTCACGGTTCCAGAGCTTTTGCCACAACAATCCCAACGGTTGCCCTTGGTCGGGGTCAACGGACAGGGCACTGTGCAGGAGCAACCCATTGCCTCCATTGCCTTGAGGGTCATAGCCCTCGCGTTTTTCTAGAATGGAGCCATAGTCCAAATAGGTGGTGTCACCCACACTGAGCACCACGGCTTGGTGGTTCACGCTCTCAGTCGTCATCTGACAATGAGGTCGGATGAGCTGTTCAAAGTGCGTTTTTGGATTAGCGAAAACGCATACGCCCGTTTAAGTTCCTTTGCGCTCGAAAACACACTCGATAGACCCTCGCCAAATTTTTCACTGAGCGCTTGACCGATGCTTAAGGCACGACGAGTCAAACGGCGATCTCCTAACTCACAGGTGCCAAAATTTTGCTCATAACGCTCGGTGCTCATTGGTGACCCCCTGGGTATCGATGCACTCACTCTAACCGATGATGACCCTATGGGCTAAAAGTAATGACTATCAAGGGTTTGAGCACTTAGTAGGAAAAGTCAGATCTAACCGGGTTTGGTTGGAGCCCAAAGCCGCTGCAGTTCAGCTAGGGTTAACTAGCAGTAGAGCCTTACATGAATTTAGAAAGTCTGGAAAGTTTCGCCCTAAAACTCATTTTAGGAATATTGCTAAGCCTGGCGCTGGAGTCCCCCGCTGGCAATACAACATTCCTAACTGTCGTACTCTCCTTGAAAAGCAGATTTAAGCCAAATATCTTCAGATACACTTTGGTTAATCCATTTGGAATAAATATTCTGAAATGTGCCTACGCTATGCCCTAGCCACTTCGACGCAACAGCATCAGGAATTTTCCTAGACAAACACCTGATTGCATACGCATGCCTTAGGCCATATAGTTTCCACCTCGGAGATTCACCAATCCGTTTACATTGTCTTTGGAAAGCCCTTGAAGTAGCTTTACCTAAGTCCTTGTCAAGATCAGGCAAAACCTGATCTTTAAGGTCAAATAATTCTACCCAATCACCCGGTAGTGGATAAGCAATACGTGGTCCAGTCTTTCCATCTCGAACAACGCATACTGGGATTACTGTTCCGTCTTTGCTTTTTCTATTGTCAATATGAGCGCTCCACACTTCATGGTTGCGCAGTCCATAAGTGGCCATCATTCCAAATACATATCGCCATTGTGGATTAAGTATTCTGGGAATAAGCTCTATAATTTCCGCGTCAGTGGGGACTATGCGCTCTTTGACCTTACTCTGATCATAGGAGCTGGTAAAGCGGCTCATTAGCTCTTCTATTCCTTCTACACCG
>JBCDAG010000568.1:0-3881 GCA_039186165.1 Cyanobacteria bacterium P01_F01_bin.53 | reverse complement strand
CACCTACAAAATTCATCACAGACATACTGGTTACATATAATACCTTCAACGCTGACACTTCATAGTCAGTAAGAAACTCAGAAGTTAAGTGCAGCGATCGCGTGAACCGCACCCAATCAAGCTATTCACAAGTACCCATAAGACAGGTCGCCCCCTCAAACAGGCGTACCCAAGCCCATATGGGAACGAAATAGAGGGCTTGAACTGTAATTAGAACCAGCTTAGAAACCAGCTTAGAAAATAGGGTTAACAATCAATGACAGCTCAAAAAAGATGTCAAAGGCCTCCCCTAAGAATACCCATGACAAAATTCAAATAGTACATCACCACACAAGCCATCTAGAAAAGCCATCTAGTCGTCACGGTTGGGTAGCGGGCAGCTGAGTGCTTTTGAGCGCTCAGTGAACAACAGATTTTCGCGATAGTCAATCGGGCAATCAATCACGGTGGGGACGTTTTGAGCTAACGCTTCTTTGAGCGTTGGGATAAACTCTTCTGCTGACTCAATACGATAGCCTTTGAGATTCATACTCTCGGCAAGTTTTACAAAGTCGGGATTGTTGAACTTAATGTAGGAAGATTCGTGGAAGTGAGCTTCTTGCTTCCACTCAATTAGGCCATAGCCACCGTCATGAAAAATAATGGTGACAAAGGCCGTGCCTAGGCGGTGAGCCGTCTCTAGCTCCTGGCAGTTCATCATAAAACCACCATCTCCTGTAACCGCAACCACATTGCGATTGGGATGCACAAGCTTAGCAGCAACCCCGCCAGGAATAGCGATACCCATAGACGCAAACCCATTGGAGATGAGGCACGTGTTGGGTTGTTCACAGTGATAGTGGCGGGCAATCCACATTTTGTGAGCCCCCACATCAGAAATCACAATGTCTTCCGCATCTAGCACCTGACGGAGGTCATACAGGAGCTTTTGAGGCTTAATCGGGAAGCCCGTATCACCGGCATATTGCTCATAATTAGCCTCCATGTCCTTTCGAACAGTGGCGAATTCACCATTGAGCTGAAAGCTTTCAGGGCGGTGCACACGCCCACCAATCTCTTTGAGAGCATCTGAAATATCACCAACCACTTCCACAGTTGGAATGTAGCTGCTGTCAATTTCTGCCGGGGTGAGGGCGATATGGACAATGGGCAAGTTGCCCTGGGCGTTCCACTTTTTCGGCCCGTACTCAATCAGGTCGTAGCCGATGGCAATAATCAGGTCGCTTTGATCCAGCGCGCAGGCGACATAGTCTCGCTGCTGTAGACCAACAGTCCAGAGCGATCGCGCATCCTTGTAGCTCAGTAATCCTTTGCCCATAAAGGTATTGGTCACTGGAATATTAAACTGCTGGGCAAAGGCGGTAATCGCTTCGCTGGCATGGTTACGAATCGCCCCGTTGCCCACCAGAATCATCGGTTTACTGGCTTGGGAAATGGCGATCGCAGCCCGCTGCAAGCTCTCCTCGGAGGCCACTGGCAGCTCATAGGCCGTTGCCCGCAGCGGCAAACCGTCCACGGGCATATCGGCAATATTTTCAGGTAAATCGATGTGGACTGCACCAGGCGGCTCACTCTGGGAGACCTTAAACGCCTTACGAATAATTTCAGGGGTGGCATCTGGCCTGACAATTTGTTTATTCCACCGGGTCACCGGCGCAAACATCGCCACCAAATCCAGGTATTGATGGGATTCTATATGCATGCGATCGGTGCCGACTTGGCCCGTAATCGCCACCAGCGGCGCACGGTCTAAGTTGGCATCGGCCACCCCCGTCATGAGGTTCGTCGCCCCAGGCCCTAGCGTGGAGAGGCAAACCCCCGCCTTACCCGTTAGCCTGCCATAGACATCGGCCATAAAGGCCGCACCCTGTTCGTGCCTGGTCGTAATAAATTGAATCGGAGACCGTTTTAGGGCTTGGAGAAGATGGAGATTTTCTTCGCCGGGGAGGCCGAAAATGTATTCGGCCCCCTCATTTTCTAAACAGCGGACGAGAAGTTCAGCGGTGTTCATAGGGTTATTTCAGTTGGTCTCTCGGGTTGCTCTGTTGTTCTAGTTGTTCTCTCGGGTTGTTCTAGTTGTTCTCTTGAATTGTTCTCTCGGGTTGTTCTAGTGAGTCATTCGCTCTAATTATTCTCCCAAGCTATTCATCTTGAGTGACCGGGCTACTTAATCCAAACCGTCTTGGCATTCACAAATTCCATCAGTCCATCTCGGGCCAGCTCCCGACCAAAGCCAGATTGTTTGATTCCACCAAAGGGCAAACGAGGATCCGACTTCACAAACCCGTTAATGAAGACGGCTCCGGCATCCAGCTCATTGATAAACTGTTGTTGTTCATCCGGATCTGTTGTCCAGGCACTGGCTCCCAAACCAAAGGTTGTGGAATTGGCTAAGGCGATCGCACTTTTTATGTCGGGTACCCGAAACACCAACGCCACCGGCCCGAAAAATTCTTCCTGGTCCGCAGGGGTTCCCGGTGGAATGGCCGTCAGGATCGTTGGTGGATAAAAATTTCCCCCTTGCAATTCAGCCGGTAACCGTTGCTTCAGTGCCGCCAGGTCACCCCCCACAAGGGACGTTGCCCCTTGCTTCAAGCAAGCCTGCACCTGTTGGTCGAGGTCTTTGGCAATGCCAGGGGTGGCTAAGGGGCCAATGTCAGTCTCTGGCGACATCGGATCGCCCACTTTATGGGCCCGAAACTTATCAGCTAGACCCTGTTCAAAGGCATCGGCAACGTCACCGACCAGGATAAAACGCTTCGCAGCAATGCAGGACTGGCCGTTATTTAGCAGTCGGGAGGTGGTCCCCATGGCGATCGCACCCGCCACATCCGCACTGGGCATCACAATGAACGGATCGCTGCCGCCCAATTCCAGCAATGACTTCTTAATATGCTTGGCTGCCGTAGCCGCCACCGATGCGCCTGCCGGGCCACTCCCGGTAAGCGTCACCGCTTTTACCCGCTCATCGGCAATCACAGCCTCCACCTGAGAAGCCCCGATTAGCAACGTCTGAAAGGCGCCTTCGGGGAAGCCCGCCTTAGAAAAAATATCAGCAATAGCCAGAGCCGATTGTGGCACGTTTGAAGCATGCTTGAGCACCATCACATTGCCCGCCATCAGCGCCGGAGCCGCTGCACGAAATACCTGCCAAAGGGGGAAATTCCAGGGCATGACCGCCAAAATAATCCCCAACGGCAAGAACCGCACATAGCTGTTGCTCGCATCCGTTTGGGCCGGGACATCTTTCATAAACCCCTCGGCTTCATCCGCATAGTAGCGGCAAACCCAGGCACACTTTTCTACTTCAGCGATCGCGCTTTTCAGGGTCTTGCCCATCTCCAACGTCATAATCTTGCCGAGCGAGTCTTTGTGCGCCAGCAGCACCTCCGAAACTTTGTGCAACCACTGCGATCGCTGACTAAAATCCGTTTTTCGATAGGTCAAATACGTTTGCGCGCCTAGGGCCAGAGCCTGTTCTACTTGCTCAGTGCTCAAAGGCTGATAGGTCTTAAGCTGTTTTCCAGTCGCCGGGTTAATGCTTACGATGGCCATAGCTACCCTCCCTGCCGTGTAGGCAGTCCTTCGAATTTGGTGTTCTTCTTTCACCAAATCCAGTGTTCTTCTTCTACTCTGGCTCGAAAAGCATGAAAAAGAGAGAAAACACAGCAGTTTGTATAGGTTCGTATAGATTATTTACCTGGCGACCAAATAGATGATTATCCTCTTCACCCGTCAGGGGGCTCCCGTGTACACACAAGTACAAGAAACCGCTACATGTCTTGCTATGGTGTGGATATCCGTTGGAAATGGAGGCCCAGTGTAGCCCTATGACTGCCCATAATAATCCAATAGCGATTTATAGCGCTCACCGACCAACT
>JBCDAG010000567.1:0-3903 GCA_039186165.1 Cyanobacteria bacterium P01_F01_bin.53 | reverse complement strand
CGCCTCTGGAAGTTCGTACGAAACCAGTGTTTGTATTCAAAGTACTATGCTGATTTTGACGATTTAAAGGAGGCCATTGAAACATGTATTGAACAAGCCAACACGATACACAAAGCATCGCTAGAGACTTTATTGACCTTGAATTTCCAATCCTTCAGAAAAGTCCAGATATCAGGCATCTAGAGTATACACTGGCGAGCACAACCGCAACTCCGGTTACTTGAATCAGCGAGAAAGTCTCTTGCAAAAAGAAATATCCGATCAGGGTGGCAACCACAGGACTCAACAACCCCAAATACGAGGCGGCGCTGGGATTGAGCCTGTCAATACCGCGAAACCAAAGCGCGTAGGCTAGGCCAGTGCCGATCAGTCCCAGATAAATAAAGCCCCATAGGTTTGTTCTTGAAAACTCGGTAAATGGTCCTTCAGTCACCAGCGCCACGGGTAGCAGCATCAGCCCGCCGATGGCCAGTTGCCAGGCGGTGAATACAATCAGTGAAACCGGCGGATGCCAGCATTTTACCAATACAGTGCCGAGGCCCATGGCCCCTGCACCGGCTAAGGCGGCGATAATGCCGAGGGTGTCGAGCTGCGCGCCAGGGCCAAGCACGAGGAGTCCGACGCCAATAAAGCCCGCGATCGCCGCCAATATAGAAAGCTTAGACGGTTTGTCACGCAATAAACTCCAGGCAAAGAGACCCACGAGTAAGGGTTGAATAGCGCCCGTTGTTGCCGCGACACCCCCTGGCAAGCGATAGGCCGCGATGAATAAGAGGGCTTGGAACACGCCGATATTCAGCCCGCCCAAAATCAACATGCGTAGCCACCACACACCCTTGGGCAGCTTGCGCAGGCCGATGGTGAGTAAAAGGCCGATAGGCAGTGATCGCATCGCTGCCACCAGTAAAGGGTGACCCGACGGCAAAAATTCAGTCGCGACCGCATAGGTCGTTCCCCACGAAATGGGCGCTAAGGCCGTCAGCAAGATATCAGACACGCGGGAGGGTGATGCGCTCATAATTTATCTCGATACTAAGATACTTTGTATTGAGATACTAGCAAAAATATCTTAGTGGTGAGATACTTTTCGTCAAGATATCCTGATTTGTCTTGATGCTAAGATTGCTGTCGTTGAGATATCTGGCATTAAATGGCCACTAGGGGCTGTGAAAAAGGACGTTGTGAAAAAGGATCCTGCGACAAAAGAGTCTGCGAAAAAGGACGCTGTGAAAAAAGACCCTGTTGATGCGATTTTGGCGCAGTGGCATCAGGAGCGTCCGGACTTAGATGTCTCGCCGATGGGCCTAATTGGCAGAACTACCAGGCTCGCGAGTCTCTTGCGAAAAGCTATCGGCAAAACTTTTGGGGAGTTCGGGTTGCAGCCGGGAGAGTTTGACGTTTTGGCCACGTTGCGTCGTTCGGGCTCGCCTTACCGACTGTCTCCAACGGCGTTGTTTAAGTCGATGATGGTTTCCTCTGGCACGATGACCAACCGAGTGGATCGCCTGGAATCTGCGGGATGGGTGGAGCGAATTCCGGATGAGTGCGATCGCCGAGGCACCCTCATCCAGCTCACGGATAAAGGGTTTGACCTCATTGAAGAAGCTGTGACAGCTCACGTTGCCAATGAACACCGTATTCTCAGTGCCTTAGATGAGTCTGACCGCGAATCGTTGGCCCGATTGCTTAGTAAATTGCTGGTATCACTTGAATCGTCGTAATCCTTGTTGCTGACGATTCAAGTGACTGAACAGAAGGGGAATGAAGCAGGGTATGAAGCAGGAGTCTTTTACACTTCAACCGGCGCGTCAGGCTGGCGGCTCCACTCATTCCACGAGCCATCGTAATTGCGTACGTTGGGATAGCCGAGGAGATATTTCAGCACGAACCACACATAGCCTGCGCGAGCCCCAATGGCGCAGTAGGGAATCACGGTTTTATCGGCGGTGATGCCGTGGCGAGTGTAGAGGGCTGTTAGCTCGTCGAATGATTTGAAAGTGCCATCTTCGTTGAGGCTAAGCAGGTGCTCCACATGGACAGCTCCAGGGATATGCCCTGCTCGCTCCGTTCCCTCGGGTGGCTGCATTAAAAATTGTTCCCCTGTGTATTCTTGGTCGGTGCGCACATCGAGTAGGACCTGCCCTGGTTGGCCAAAGTTGGCCTGAATCTCTTCGTAGGAAATTCGTAGATCAGGAGCGCTCTGTGTGGCTTCTTGTTTTGCTTGGTATGGCACAGGTTCAACGGTCGCAAAGTCTGCTGCGACAGGGTGGCCTTCTGCGACCCATTTTTGGTGCCCGCCGTTTAATACTCGAACATTGTCATGGCCAAATAGTGTTAACAGCCACAAAATCCAAGCCCCTGTTCCGGGATAGCTGCCGTAGGCAATCACTGTGGTCTCGGGGGTAATGCCCGAGCGAGAAAGTAGGGCTTCTATAGCGTTGGTTTCTAGGTTTTGGCTGAGGTCGGGGTTGAGGAGATCTGTGAAAATGTTCCAGAAAATAGCGCCGGGAATGTGGGCTGCTTGGTAGCTTTCTGGGTTCATGTCTACCTCGACGATTTGTAGATTGTTATCGTGGAGGTGTTCAGCGAGCCACTGGGTACTGACTAACGCTTCTGGGTGTGCGTAATTGTTCATAGGTGGTTATAAGATGAAACTTATCCCCAGCCTAGGGTTGAAGTCTTTGTGACGCATAGACCTCAATCGGGTACACCTTTGGTATCTTGAATGGCCTCTCGACTATTGCGAAGAAAGGAGTGTTGGTTACAATGCAAGCCACGGTAGCGACAGACGCGATAGCCCTACAAGAGACAGCCCTGCAAGAGACAGATCTGAAAGACCTTTTTCGGGCGATCGCACAAGCTTCCACAGAAACAGTCCTCAGGCAGGATGTGATGAACCAGCTTGGCGAGTATTTTTCCGCCAATCGTCAGGCGTCGTTTTTTACCGATGAACTTCCCGCCATGGAAGAACAAATGCCCTTAATGATGCAGCGGGCTCTTACGCTTGATAACAACCCGGTTCTACGTTATCTCGTTCAACGTCACGCCGCCGTTCATGATGAAGTGATTTTGCCGCCGGGCGTGTGGCGTACACTTTGCCCGCGAGCGGACCATGGCCATGTGATGGTGGGTCCGATTATCCAGACAGGCCAGCTGGTGGGTGGCATTGCTTTTACTCGCCATCGGGATGAACCGGCTTTTGATGCGGATAATTTGGCTGATTTGGGTGCGCTTTGCCTACACTTTTCCAGCCAGCTAACCGTTGTCAGGGTAGGTGTTAGCGCAACCGTTAAAACGAACAGCGTATCGCGTCAGCAATTATTGGGTGAGCAGGGCAAGCACCCGCTGACGCCCCGCGAAATGGAAATTGCAACCTTGGTTGCCCAGGGCCTGACGAATAAGAAAATCGGCGTAGCCCTGTGGATTACTGAAAACTCAGTTAAGCAGGCGCTGAAGCGAATGTATCGCAAGCTCAAAGTCTCTTCCCGCGCTGAGATGGTGACTCAGTTATGGGTCGATCAATCATGAGTCTCCATTAATCGCTTTAATTTTTAAATCTTGATTTACTTGGTCAAACCACACCTCACCGTTCCCAATCATCACACCCTGATAGTTGGAAAATAGTTCTGAATATTGAGCGTTACTCATGGCCTCAATCACAGTAGGGGTAACCACTTGGCGAAAATCTTCTAGGAATGCGGCTGAAGATTCGTAGGTTTTTAGTGGCTCACCTGAGTCGTAGGTGGTGAAAGGATAGTGCACCAAGTCAGACACCTCCGGCAAAGCCGGTGGCTTGATGAGTGTGACCGCCTCAAAGGCGGATGCCCTACCGAAAGTCTCTGACTAGGAATCATAAAGTGACTGCGCTGCCTAGAATCGGCCGCTTCTATCACTCGTATCTTG
>JBCDAG010000566.1:0-3906 GCA_039186165.1 Cyanobacteria bacterium P01_F01_bin.53 | reverse complement strand
TTGGACGGATGTGCTGCAATTTGCCATGATTTTTGTCGGCCTGGCAGCGGGTATTTGGGCTGCTGCGACGGCGGTGCCGGGCGGGCTAGGAGAACTTTGGGCCGTCGCTGGAGAGGCGGGCAAGTTGCAGGTGATTGATCCAACGTGGGACCCTGCATCCATTCGTTCATTGCCTACGGCGCTCTTTGCCTACGGCATATTGGCCTTTGGTGTGGCAGGTACGAATCAACAATCTGTCCAGCGCTATGTATCCTGTGCGGATCTTCCATCGGGGCGGAAGGCGATTTTACTTGGTTGGTTTTCGGGCTTTGTGGGGGTTGCCGCGACGCTGATTTTGGGTGTTTTACTCTTTGGCTTTTATTCTTTAAATCCTGATTTGCTCACCGGGTTAGAGGTCAATCCTGATGGAACCCTAGCCGCAGCCGATGGCATTTTGCCTTACTTTATTGCCAATCAGGTTCCCGTTGGGGCAGCTGGGCTTTTGGTGGCGGCTATTTTTGCAGCGGCGATGTCTTCTATCGATTCGGCGTTGCACTCGCTAGCGACCTGTATGACGGTTGATTTTTATCAGCGCTATTCTAAGACGGATAGAAGTGATGCCCAGTCTTTGAAGGTGGCCCAGGGGCTGATTGTTGTTTGGGGCATTTTGGGCATTTTTGCGGCGTTTTATGTGGCAAGTACCGGCGAAGATTTACTGCCGTTTTTGGTGACCTATGCCACGTTGCTTTTGGGGCCGTTGTTGGGGCTTTTTCTGATGGGCGTTTTGTTCCCTCGCGTTAATGCCAATGGTGCCTTTTATGGCACGCTGGCCGCTGCCATTATCTTGATTGTGGGCACAGAGGCCAATTTAATCACGTTTTTACCTTCGGGTATTTGGCGAGCGGCTTTTATCGCGCCGATTGCGGTTGTGTTGGGTCTGTTGATTTCTTTGGTGGGCGGTGTGCCCGCAGAGCGTTCTGTACGCGGCCTGACGATTTGGACTCAGGAGTAACCCACTGAGATAAAACAAGACTGAGATGGAACAAGACTGGGATGACGCGACAGATGAACATGTGACACCTGGATGAAAGGCACAGAGCGCGGTTGGCGTCGCTCCAAAATCTATTAGATTCACGACACAATCGTTCTCTTTTTGTGAAAATTGCTGCCGTGGATGCCTCTGAGACCATTACACATGTGCTGGACCGCTTAGGGTTTGGGCCTGCACCTGGCGATAGGCAACAACTTGAGCAGGAGGGTGTTGAATCTTACATACAGCGTCAGCTAGCGGGTGGCACTGAGGAGCCTGCTGTTTTGGCTGATCGGCTGAAGGGGCTATCGACCCTGGCCCTTTCTCCAGTGGCGCTATTTGATCGCTATGCCGCGCCCCCTCGGCCAACGCCTGAACAGCGGCAAAATGAGAACCTGCGGCGAGTGCAGGTACTTGAGGAAGTTGAGCGATCGCGTCTTTTACGCGCACTGGCCAGTCCTAACCAGTTACAAGAGGTAATGGTGGACTTCTGGTTCAACCATTTCAATGTGTTCGTGGGGAAAAGATTCACAATGCTCTGGGTCGGGGCCTACGAACAGGAGGCGATTCGTCCCCATGCCTTAGGAAAATTTCGAGATCTGTTAGGAGCAACGGCGAAACATCCCGCCATGTCGTTTTATCTCGATAACTGGCGTAACACTGACCCAGCAAGTGCAGCCGCCAAAGGGCAATTTAAGGGACTCAATGAAAATTACGCCCGTGAACTATTAGAGCTACATGCTCTCGGGGTGGACGGCGGCTACACCCAGGCGGATGTGGAAAGCCTCACCCGGATATTAACGGGATGGAGTGTAGTCAGCCACCAACAGCAAAGTGCCGATGGTAGTGGATTTGTCTTTGCCCGTGAGCGCCATGATTCTCAAGATAAAGTGCTCCTTGGAGAGGCGATCACAGGCGGTGGCGTTGAAGAAGGAGAAGCCGCCCTGGATTTACTCGCCCAACATCCGGCCACAGCCCGACACATTAGCTATAAGCTTGCCCAGCACTTTGTTGCAGACACGCCACCAGAAGCGCTCGTCAACCAGCTTGCCGAACGCTTTACCTCAACAGATGGCGATATTGCCGCTGTGTTACAAACCCTGTTTGCCAGTGATGCCTTTTGGCAACCGTCCTACTATCAACAAAAATTTAAGACCCCCTACCACTATGTTCTTTCCCTTGCTCGAGCAAGGGGATGGGGACAGGCCAATGTCTTGCCTTCTGATCAGTCACTGAAACGTCTGAAGGGATTTTTGAACCAGCTAGGCATGCCCCTGTATCGATGCCGCACACCGGATGGCTATCCCCAGGGACAGACGACTTGGTTAAATGCAGAGGCGATGCTCCAGCGGGTGAGTTTGGCCGTCACCATCGTGAATATTGATCGAGACAACAGGCCAACACCTGATGCACTGAAAGAAACCCTGGGCACCCAGTTTTGGCCCGCAGAAACCTGGCGCATTATTGAAAGTGTCCCAGCTGGACAACAGGCCGCTTTACTGTTGGGAAGTCCCGAGATGATGTATCGCTAAGACTCAGAAAAAAGCGCCAAAACGTCCGAAAGAATCATTCGCAATCACCATGAAACGACGACACTTTTTAAAACAAGCGGCCCTGTTAGGTACCTCAGGGTTTGTGTCTGTTGGCACGCACGGTTGGGCCTGGCGAGGAACGGCTCAGGCTGCTGAGACAACGGCCCCCCGGCTCATCGTTCTTTTACTGCGGGGGGCCGCCGATGGCCTGAGCATCGTCGTGCCCTATCAGGAAAGCGACTATTACGATGCCAGGCCAACCATTGCGATGGCAAAGCCCGGCGAAAAAGACGGCGTGCTCGATTTAGACGGACAATTTGGACTTCATCCAGCGCTACAAGGGTTGATGTCCCAGTGGCAGGATGGGAATTTGGCCTTTATCCATGCGTCAGGATCCTCGGTCGTATCGCGATCGCACTTCCAGGCCCAAGACTACTTAGAAAGTGGAACGCCCGGCGATATGGGAACGGCTGATGGCTGGTTAAATCGACTGCTGGCCTTTTTACCGAACCGTACGCCTACCCAAGCGCTCAATATGGGCCGGAATCTGTCGCTCATCTTGAAAGGGCCGCAGTCGGTTGCCAGCCTAGAAGTCAGGGGCTCGGGCATTCGTCCCTTACCAATTGATCGCCCGCAATTTCAAACCGCGTTTGATCAACTCTATGCCCGAGATGCCCGTTTAGGGCCGATATATCAAGAGGGTCGAACCACTCGGGAGGTGCTAACGCGTGAGCTCAATGCTGAAATGATGGAGGCTTCACGGGGGGCACCGGCACCGGCACGATTTGAAAACAACGCTCGGCATCTGGCCCGCCTAATGGTGGGGGACGCGGCGACCCAGGTTGCCTTTATGGAGTTGGGGCAATGGGATACCCATGTGAATCAGCGAGGGATTTTGAACCGTCACTTAGGGGCTTTGGGTAATGGCCTCCAAGCCCTAGTGCAAGAGCTAGGTCCGGTGTACCAGAACACAGTGATTGCGGTCATGTCAGAATTTGGTCGCACTATTGCTGAAAATGGCAACGGCGGCACCGACCATGGCCACGGGAATGTTTTATGGCTGTTGGGCGGTGGCATCCGAGGGAAGCAGGTCTACGGCGAATGGCCCATGCTTATGCCTGAGGCCCAACACGAATCTAGGGATCTGGCCGTGACAACCGATTTTCGCGATGTCCTAAGTGTGCTACTAGGGCAGCATTTTGACTTAAATCCAGCCGCTTTAGCTCAAATTTTCCCAAATTATCAACCTCAAAGCTCGCTGTCATTATTTTCATAAGGTTTCTTGCTAAAGTATCTTGAATTCAATCCGATTAAGAGAATGATTGTTATCAGTTATCTGGCTAGTGATGGTTGATTACCTGTCCC
>JBCDAG010000565.1:0-3914 GCA_039186165.1 Cyanobacteria bacterium P01_F01_bin.53 | reverse complement strand
TCGGAGGCCACTCTGGCTATCGTAGCCAAAGACCACCAGGGACTAAGACCATGTACCGAGGCCTACAGCAGTTTGAGATGATGTTTGCTGGATGGAAATTGGCTGCGCCTTGAACTCTCGGACTTATGTGTACACAGGAGGGCTAGGCGGGGTTCCAATTCCTCGACTCTAAACTGCTCTTGCTCTTGCCGTTTCTCTGGTGTGGCCGCTTTCCCGGGGATATAACCCACTTTTCGCGGTTGCATCCCGATGCGCTTGAGATAGGCTTTGATTTGAGTGGGACTCCGTTTGACCCCAGTCAAGCGTTCGATCTCCGCTTGCGCTTCGGCTGATGTGCGGGGAGGATGCGCTTCAAAGTGGGCTTTGAGGCTAGGAGTATGCTGATTGAGGGCGCTCGGTTGGCCTTGGTAATGCAGTTGTTTAAGAGCTTCAATGCCACCTGCCTCATATTGGCGTAAGTACTTCACCAAGGTCGTTCTACTGCGAATCCGGCTCAGCTGGCGGATCTGCTCATGGGGCAGACCCTGACTTTTCAGATACAGCACTTCCATCTTCCGTTGGACTTGGGGAGATGGATGGTGGTAGCGCTCGTAGTCAAGCGCATCAATATCGGCATCACTAAATTCGAGGGTAATCATCTCAGATCGGGGCAGATTCATTGGGCTGTTTTTATTTCACCACAACAGCCTATATTTGTTCAGCCCTAAACCGTGCGGAGTATATTCCAAGAAACCCCGACGACTGAAAATCTAAACCAAACCGAACTCCAACCGTGCCACCGGGAAACTTAATTCCATGACACGCATCTACAACAAACGCTTAGAAACCACAAAGCGTCAACAACTGCGCAGGCGATCGCCCAAGGCAGAACAACACCTGTGGCATCACCTGCGACGCCGACAAATCCTAGGCATAAAATTCTGCAGGCAATACAGCGTCGAACGATTTGTTCTAGATTTCTACAGCCCCGAGCTAAAACTCGCCATAGAAATCGACGGCCCCACCCACCAAGGAAGCCAAGCCCAGGAATACGACCAACATCGCCAACAATTCATCGAAAGCCTCGGTATCCAATTCCTACGATTCACCAACCAAGACATTTATCACAACCTCGACAACGTCCTAGCCACACTTCGTACCACCATCCAGCAAAAAACTAAACCAAAATCCGCCACACAATAGTCCCCAACCCAACCAAAGACCCCACATAGGCAAGCGTTCTAAGCGGTGGAATCCCCGCAATATAGGCCACACCGTGCAACACCCGACAGGCCAAAATTGAGATCGCCGCATTCGCCGTCACCCCATCCGCCTGCCCCGTCACCTGAGCCAGCAAAATCACCACCGCAATCATCGCCAAATTATCATGATGGTTACGCTGCGCCCGATCCGCCCGACCGATCCAAGGCGAACCCTCCACCGGCTCCTCACGATTACTCGCCCCCCAAGCCATCCCCGCCTCCGAAACCCGACCCAATGCCGGAATATGGTTCAGCGGAATAGACCATAGAGCAAGTATCAGAAGGCACATCAAATCTGTTGTCATAGGGCAGAAACGTAAGGTTTGCAGGAGAAACAAGACTACAATAGACCATAACACTAACTACAAAACGAGTCTAAATCACGCTCGATTCCTCTTTATTTAAGTATTTTATCGTCAATATCAAGGGATAGTGTTCGTTAGTAAGCACACGCCTCCCATGCTTACAAATAAATCAATTTGAGTAGATAATACAAGTATTGAATGGGCACGATAGGCCTAACCGCCTAGCCTTTATTCAACAATGAAACGACGATTGTTGCTGTCCCAAGCCGCGTTGGGTTCTACAGGCGCTGCTTTGCTGACAGCCTGTAGTCGTCCCCATACTTCTATTAATAATACGGCTGACTTTTCCACCCATTTACCCAAAATCCAGTGGAAAATGGCCACCAGCTGGCCCAAAAAACTCGACATTCTCTTTGGGGGAGCCGAACGCCTCGCCCAGCGTGTCAGAGAAATGACCCAAGGGCAATTTTCAATCACCCCCTACCCCTCCGGTGAAATCGCACCAGGGCTAAAAGTACTCGATGTTGTTGCCGAAGGCGTCGTGGAATGTGGACACACCGCAAGCTATTACTACCTCGATAAAGACCCCGCACTCGCCTTTTGCACCAACGTACCCTTTGGCCTCACCGCCCACCAACAAAACGCCTGGTTATACTATGGCGGCGGGATCCAAGCCATGCAAAAGCTCTATCAGCCCCTCGGCATCATCAATTTTCCAGCAGGCAATACAGGGGCCCAAATGGGGGGATGGTTTCATAAAAAAATGGAGAAACCCGCCGACCTCACCAATCTTAAAATGAGAATTCCAGGCCTGGGGGGAGAAGTCATGAAGCGCTTGGGCGTGCAGGTAGAGATACTCTCCGCGGGTGAAATCGCCCCTGCCTTGCTAGCCAACAAAATCGACGCCGCCGAATGGAATAATCCCTACGACGACAATAAAATTGGCATCACCAAAGCCGCACCCTACTATTACTATCCCGGCTGGTGGGAACCAGGTGCCACCTACGAGCTACAAGTGAACTTAGAGCAGTGGGAAAGCTTACCCGTCACCTACCAAACAATCCTCAAGGCCGCTGCCGCCGAAGTTAACACCACCATGCTCGCTGAATACAATGCCAAAAATGGAAAGATGCTCCAGCGAGTCCGCCAAAGTGGAACGAAAGTATTGCCCTTTAGCCACAACATTTTAGAAGAGGCCTACGCAGAAACAACCCAGCTCTACGAGAGCTACGCCACAACCTTCCAATCCTTTCAAGAGATTTATAGCCAATGGCAACAGTTTAGAAAACAAATCTACAGCTGGAATCGGATTAATGAGCTGAGCTTTGATCGATTTGTTAACCAAACAACAGATTGAATTTGCCACCCATCACGACCACCCATTACGACCACCTATTTCCACCACCGATTGCTTCAGCCATGAAAAGCATCTAATGAGACCCACCCATGAAAAGAAGACATCTCCTGACACAATCGACGCTGGGCCTGGTCGGTGCCGTTGCCTTAGAGTCTTGCCACTCCAACGCCCAAGAACTTCCTTCGCCAATCGCCACACCCACCAGATCATCCGTCGGGCAACCTGTCATACAGTGGCAAATGGCTACTAGCTGGCCAAAATCATTACAGATTTTATTCGATAGCACAGTCCTCTTTTGCCAGCAGGTGAGCAAAATGACGGATGGAAATTTCGTCATTACACCCTATCCAGCCGGTGAACTAGCCGAAGGATTAGAAGTGCTATCGGCAGTACAAGCGGGCAGCGTCGCCTGCGGCCACACCGTGAGCTACTACTATCTTAAGCAAAGTAATGCCCTCGCTTTTGGGGCCACGCTCCCCTTTGGCCTCAACGCCGCACAACAAAATGCCTGGATGTACTACGGGGGTGGCTTAGAAGCGATGCAGTCCATCTACGCTGAGCTGGGCGTGATCAATTTTCCGGGCGGCAATACCGGCGGGCAAATGGGGGGCTGGTTCAAGCGTGAAGTCAATACCGTCAAAGATTTCGATGGCTTGAACATGCGCATCCCTGGCTTGGGTGGCAAGATTTTAGAACGGTTAGGGGTCACCACTCACAAGCTATCGGGCGACCATATTTTCAAGGCCTTATCAGCGGGCCGCATCGACGCTGCTGAATGGAAAAGCCCCCACGCAGATGAAACCCTAGGCCTTAATCGAGTCGCCCCTTATTACTATTACCCTGGGTGGTGGGAGCCGGGCACCACCCACGAGTTTCAGATCAATTTGGCAGCGTGGAATAAGCTCCTCATAGAGCTCGAACGCTGCTTGATAGCTTGCTTTTAAGATTTCTTCTGAGAAGGGCAACACTTTGGTGCCACTGAGTGCCAGTCGGCTGAGGACATCGCCATTG
>JBCDAG010000564.1:0-3922 GCA_039186165.1 Cyanobacteria bacterium P01_F01_bin.53 | reverse complement strand
GCTACGCAAACGCAAACATCAATTTGGGTGAGGCATTTAAGAGGTTCAATAAAGGGTTGGATAAACACCCAAGATTTAAGAATAAAGGTCAATATGATTCATTCACCATAGATAATTGTGGGAAACCGATAGAACTAAATGCTTGGAATCACAAATTACCTTTTATTGGTGTTGTCAGAAGTTATGAAGCAATTGAAGCAACTACTCAGAAAATAACTGGCTAGTGATTGGTACTTAAGTTTGAGCTATGAATTTAGTGCAACTCCCACACCAAAAACTACTGATGTTGTAGGTGTTGATTTAGGCGTTAAAACGCTAGCAACACTAAGTACTGGTCAAGTTTTCCCAAGCATTAAACCTTACCGTACAGCTCAAGATAAACTAGCAAAGATACTGTGGGCGAATGTGTTTCACTTCATAGTACATTTGATGTTACATTTGCCACGATCCAGATTAATCGTTTTTGTAGCACAAAGATTACAGTAAAGATTACGTTCGCAAACAGTATCAGAGAAATAGCCTGCTATAATTAATTATAGGTTACGCCCGGAGAGCAAGTTTTTCCCACCGGGAGCGAGGGTCCACTCGAACCCGATCAACGCGGTGAAGGTGAATAAGAACGAAGGCTGTCCAAATCTTGACTCCACCAGTCAGGGGTGTTACTAATTAATGTACTCAAACAAGGCACTATGACCACCGAACTTGCTTGGAAGATCCAGTATGAGGCTTTCGCTGCAGCTGGAGGACTCTATGACGAGCGGCACGCCAAACTCTACGCCGACCTGGCTAGAGACCTGATAGAAGACGGTAGTTTCTCTATCATCTACAAGGGAGTCGCCCACGCTTGCTACACCCCGATGACAATTGACGAAGCACCACACCTTAAAGTGTACGTGCTAGCACCACTAGCAGTGTTGCCCGAACACCAAGGCAAGCGTTATGCCACACGCCTGATGGAAGAAGCAGAAAAACAACTCGACGCAGACGCAATCTTTGTTGCTGGTCAACCATTCCACTATGCTCGTCGATACAACACCCCACATAAGATCGGCTTCCCGGTTAAGACCGAGGCTCCAATTGAGTGCTGGTTTGCCAAGGCCCTGACCCCAGGTTGCCTGGATGGTATCGTCTCTACTTCCACCATCACAGGCCCTTACTCAACAGAGCAGATCTGGCAGCATCCTAGCGAGCAGTTCCCACCACGATGACCTAGTAATTGTGACAAGGAGGCAAACGCTATGATAATTACATCCTGGATATGTTGACCCAACCTTTGGCCTTCAAGGAGATCATGGCTTGGTCTCTGCGCTTCTCTACACTCACTACCGCTGAGTAATATAACTTAGAAAGATTGACATACATGCGCTTCCAGGTGACGTGAGCGTTTTCATACGTATCTCGAACAAGGCAGTTGAGTAGCTGACAGAAAGCGCAACTAGTTATCAACGGTAACGTTATCAAAGTGCTGGTCTTCACACATTGCTATTAGCAGTTGACTGCCTTTTGCAAGAATTGCTTGGCGAGTTGGGTCAAGATTTCCATCCTGACTACATATCAGCAGGACCGATGAGCACAGCTCTAAATCTTCGGGCGACATTTCAGGCTTCAGCCCTGGTGTGTAATTGGGTGCTTTTCTTGGGTTCATGTCCTTTCGGTTGGCTGCTTCGTGACGCAACTACTCAACGCAGTTGCAAGGGTTTGAGGGTTCGGAGTTAACGAGAGAATACGGGTTTGAGGTGTGTGACAGTTGGCCATTTAAGGCCAGTTTGAGTCCAGGGCCATGGATCGGGCAATCAGGATGGACTAAATAGCCCCAACCTTTATCAAGGTCGAGGCCTGCTCCAAAGTTGTTCTTTGCCATCGGACATAGACAGCCTTTTGCTTTAGCGATGATGGAACCGGGGCTGTTCTCGTAAGGCATTGAGAGGTTATGGCCGTTATTGTAAGGGGCTCTGAGCAGCTGGCCCCCATCGTTGGGAAACGCGAGCGTCTGCATGTGCACGTCCGGCTTGTTCAGCCATGGCCACAAGTCTCTCTCTTTCAGATTTTCGATAGGCATTTTCAGCGGCGCGATGATTCGTAGCCGCCATGTATTCAGTCTCTTGATCACGAGCTTTGTTCCATAGCCACCAGCCAATCAATAAAAGAATTTCAGGCCCGAAGACGTATGAACAAACAACCGCAATGAAAAAGTAAGTGTCGGCTGAGATGAACTGAGGGTGCATGTATGTAGTCTTGATATCGAAGACGTACACATTCACCAAAATCGCGGACCCAATGAACAGGCGAAAGAAGGTGCTCGCCGCTGATTTCTTAAATACCTTGATCAGCTCAACCATCGATTTGCCTTGCATCATCCATGAGGTGAAAGCAATTTCTAGACCTGTGCAGCCGACGGCTATCACACTGCTTGAAAGGGCGGTTGCACCTGATTGGGAGCTGAGTACTTCAGCTGAAATAATTGTGTTTTCACCTGCAAGGCAAAGCGCGAGGAAACACAGGGCGATCGCAAAGCCACGCGCAACAAATGGAATATTAAGCATCTTGTGTCACCTCGGAAAGATAGTGCTTATATCGGGCGCGAGCAGCTTTATATTTGGCACCGCCACCGGCACTGATGCCCCAAACGCTTTTGATGGTTTTGGTCATCGAGGAGCCATCTTCCCAGGCTTGAATGATGATTTCGGCTTCTGCTTCGTTTGCAGCTTCAGCCATTTCAATGGGCAGTTTCGGCGCTTCTGAAGTGGCTGAAACGCTTAAATCGTCAGGCTTCACTATGGACGGGGGGGCCGGAAGCGCGGATCGGACAGGGGCGGTGGACTTGGATGAGGGGGCAGGGACTGACTGGGAACGAGGGTGCACTTGGACCAGGCCGGGGGCGTTCACTGCGGCGACGGACGACGCGAAAGGAACAGGCTCGCTGATGGCATTGCGGTGGACGATGGCGCGGTAGGTATCGGCAGCGTCCTGGGCTTCTGATTCTTTGCGGACAGTGAGCAGGCCAGCAACGATGCCAGCGCCAAACATGGCGGCGAGCATGGAGGGGATGATGATAGTTAGCATGGGGCTATCGTTTCTTTCTTCGTGTAGATGAGCGGCGGGGGATGCGCTGTTTTGTGCGCGTGGGGACAGGTGAGCGGGCGGCATGGCCAAGGCAGAAGGCTGCACCGGCTAGGATGGCAACGGCTAGCGCAACCATGATGCTGTTTTTGTGCGTAACACCCAGTCGTATAGAGCTCGCTCACGTGTGGAGCTGGGCAGGCTCTCAATACCGACTTGCATATCTCGCACGACGCTGACGGGGATGCGTTTCAGACGGTCGTTCATGACTCGTTTTTCTTCTGGGGTGAGGGGGGCGTGTTGTGTTGGCATGGGTTTTAGGCATTAATCACGAAAATCGGTCAAATACGGAGCCTAAACAAAGAAAGCGACCACACTTCCGCGTATTCCGGGAAATGCAGCCGCTAGGAGCAAGGGCACTCTAAAAGTGCTTGTGATTAGGCTTATATTTCCCGTGAACATTGACCAGTTTTCGAGACTGATTACGGTGCTAGGATTTCTAGCGCTATTGATTTTTGGACTGTATTTAGGCAATGCGCTACTCGGCACGCTATGGGAGATATGGCGCAATTTCTGGTGGTGGTTAAGACGTGATTTTTTGCCTGGAGCGGTTTGGTTTTCCATTTTTGGCGCAGCGGCTTGGGTGATATGGGGAATGTGTACTCGGAAAGGGATATTTAAGGGCTAGAAGTGCAGTATGAAAAGGTTTTTCAAATTGCACCTAATTAGCTTCGCAGTTGTAGTTGCGGTGCATATGTTCATAGAAAGGGAGTTCGTGAAAGATTTTTTGCTAGCTCTTTTGGCTGTTTGGTTTATGGAAGCGGGCTTGGCCCAGCTAATAATTTCCGCAATGATGGCAGCG
>JBCDAG010000563.1:0-3932 GCA_039186165.1 Cyanobacteria bacterium P01_F01_bin.53 | reverse complement strand
ATCGCATTAGAGTCTACCCACCACCCCTGATAGACTCTGCTGATGTTGCCGTCATCATTCCGTTCGGCAAGCCCAATGGAAACCCGGGCTAAACTTTTGGACGTGCTCCCTGTTGCCTGGACTGAAAATCCTGTGATCTCCAGTGAGTGTCCTAGCCCGTAGGTAATTGCGGACAACATGTTTTCTAAATGAGTTCCCGTGGAGCTATAACGCCAAACCGTGGGCTTCTCGCAGTCCTCGAACTGGCTCTTAATAGATGCCCTAACGACGGGGGTAAATGAGGCTACGGGGGGCAGTTTGGTTTCTGGGATATTAGAATTTAGACTACCGAGATCGCACAACAGGTTCAGCAAAGCACTCTCTGCTTGTTGGTAGATAGGACTGAATACTTCGAATGCCCGTTGTACTGAAGTTGGGAGAGGTGCAGATAGAATCGGAAATTGACAATCGATAATATCAACCCTTGCTCCAGAGTAATTGGGGATTGATTGATACTCTAAAAGGTTTTGATAGAGTTCGAAGAGTTCAACTCCTACAAACTGATTCTTTCCTGATCGAGCTAGGAGCCAAATCTGCTTCTGGTACGCACGAATGAGTATCTGATCAGTAATGTGTAATGGATCACCTTTCAGCCAATTTAAAGCGTCTGCTGCACTGATGGGTTGAGTATGGAGCGTTTTGTCTAAGCGTCCTTGGGCTTTTACTTCATCCAAAATAGAGTTAATAATCTGAGCCCGACGGATGTCATCTTCAATCCATGGACTCGATAGTCTAGCTTCAACTCGCTTGAAGCTGGAATCGATTTTAGACACGGCTGTTTGACTGTCGTTAGAACCTGTATCGCCAAATGTCGACAGAAAGCCTGCTGCCTTTAATAAAGGATCAACTCCCTCTTGTCGGAGTTCCTCTCGTTTTTTTCTGGTTTCAGCTGACAACCTTTTGCCTTCGAGAGCTTCAGGATCAGTTAACCACTCCCAGAGAATAATTAAGTCTATCCGATCAATGGGTAATCCTTTTTCGGGAGTTGATTTGAAGTCGTAGAGCTTTTGGCGACTGACGCCAAGCCCCTCTGCAAGCTCAGTGACTGCTACACCATAGTTTTGATGGAGATGGTCTAGTTGCTGATTAAGCTCTTCCCAAAACCGCGATCGCTGCTCCTTGTACTTTGCTGCGTACTGCTTGAGTTTTTCCGACGGCTTCTGGGCAGCCATAAATTCTCTCCTCTGACTTTGGATTGAGACTTGACTTGAGCTTGGCCGAGACCAAGTGTCTACCCCTGACAAATTTAAAGTGCAGGCTGCCAAAATCTGACATCTTATATATAGATACGTCCTTTAAAGAGACAGATATTAAGAGCAACTTCATTTCAATAATATGCGCCCAAAAAATATGTGTCAACACTTTCTGCTATTTTTCGGACAACTTGAAAAGGAGATAGATTTTATATGTAATCTAAATAGACGAAAAGTAGGATTATCGATAGCTTAACCAGAAAATGTCTATAAAAAGTACAGCTAAAATCAACACCCTAAAAATAGTGTCCGAATTAATTGATAGTGTATCAGCGAATACTGGACATACTATTTCTGGTGTGTAATATTTTTCGTATTCCAGAAGAGATTTCTGTCTAGGCGATAAGCGGCGAAGCAGATTTCTCGATGATGCACACCATTAAGTCGTGTCAATTATTCCCTTAAGGAGACTCAGATTATGACTACTCAACTTGTAAGCCCTCCGCTGTCTAAAGGCATCAGAAAAGGAGTAGCTGATAACCGTCCTATGAGTTGTCAGAAGCATGCGGATGAGACGTTCTTATATCGCCACCAGTCTGGCAGTTTGCGGTTATCTGATACGCCACTGCACACAGATGGAGATCAGTGGTGTCTCTGTAATGAAGGGAAAGGTGAAGTCACTGTATATGTCGGCAGCTTTGAGCTTATTGCAAGTGGCCCCCATAAAGAGATGGCTGGCCTTGCTCATACTATGATTCTGGGACTTGATAATCCCATGAGAGGAATTTGAGCCTGTAGAGAAATTCTGGGGATGGGATGGTCTTGCGATCAGTTTTAACGAGTAGTGTGTCGTGTTGGGACCTGTTTCTTGGACGAAGAGGTGATCTTATGTTGCGTATACTCAAGAACCTACATCGACTTTTTTTAAAGCGTTCTAATGACTATGTGTCTGTACAGGCATTCTTGGAGCGTTACGGTATTGGAGAAGACGCTATAGAGATCTATGGTGTTGAGCAACTCGTCGAGTGTAACACTGCTAGGGCGCGTTACTAGTTGCCCAAAAACTTTTTGCATCATCGCCTCTGCTACCCCCAGTAACACTTACAGTGCCTCCGGATGCACTTCCAGATACTCAAACATTCGTCCCTACCAGGGTGCGACCTAGTGTTGACAACTTTTGTTTTGCATAACTGTAGCCGATAGCTACAGATGGGTAATTCGCTAGCGGCAATTAGTCAGATCAGTACCACATTATTCTTCAGCAGCTAGCAAGCGGCATAATCAGTACTGATGAACCTTTCTACCCTATGCCCCGTCAGACCACGCTCTTTCCCGAAGATGACTATGACGAGCTGCTCAACGGCCTAAAGCAGAGAATTCGGACAGCTCAGGTCAGAGCGACCCTAGCGGTTAACCAAGAACTCATGATGCTCTATTGGCAAATTGGGCAAGAGATCTTATATCGGCAGCAGAGAGAGGGCTGGGGCAGCAAAATTATTGAACGTCTGGCCAAAGACTTGAAGCGCGAATTTCCCGACATCAAAGGATTTTCCGGACGCAACCTCAAATATATGAGGGCCTTTGCTGAAGCCTATGCCGATGAGAACTTAGTGCAACGCAGCGTTGCCCAATTACCCTGGCGGCACAACATTGCTCTGCTGGAAAAGCTCAAAGACCCTAAAGCCAGACTCTGGTACGCCCAACACGCGATCGCAAATGGCTGGAGCCGAGATGTTTTAGTCATTCAGATCGAAACGGACTTGTACAAGCGCCAGGGCGGAGCCATCACCAACTTCGACCAAACACTGCCGCCAAACCAATCAGACCTCAGCAGGCAGCTACTGAAAGATCCCTACAACTTTGAGTTTTTGAGCATTCAAGATGCGGCCCAAGAGCGAGAGCTGGAGCGGGGTCTTCTCCAACACATTCGAGACTTTTTAATGGAGTTAGGCGTCGGCTTCGCCTTTCTAGGGAGTCAATATCCGATTGTTGTATCCGATAAGGAATACCGACTGGACTTGCTCTTCTACCACACCAAACTGCACTGCTATGTGGTCATCGACCTGAAGATGGGAGAGTTCGAGCCGGAATACTCTGGCAAGATGAACTTTTACGTTGAAGCTGTGAACCGCTTGCTACGTACTGAAGTCGAGAACCCAACAATTGGCATTATTCTCTGCCGCTCTAAACAGCGCACCATCGTCGAGTATGCGCTGGGGTCATTACAAAACCCGATTGGAGTGGCCACGTACCAACTCAAGGAAGAAATCCCGCCAGACTTGAGAAAGAGCCTGCCCACAGCCGAGCAGCTGGAAGTCGAAATGGAGGCAGCGATCTCGGAACTCAAAGAGGAAGAAGACACTTGAGTACAGCAGATCGCCAACAAGGGTAATAAAGCAGTCTTTGACTTGGCAACCTCAAAAGCTTCTCTCATTCCAACAACATAGCGATGGAGAATTTGGCGTTGCTAAAACAGGCCGCCATGATCATTTCTTTTAGCTCACTCAAAGGTGGCTCAGGCAAAACGACGCTGGCCGTACATCTAACTCATGTGATCGCCTTAGGTAAGGCTCGGGTGCTGCTAGTAGATGCTGACCCACAAGGCAGTGCTCAAGGTTGGGCTGCTGCACGTGAAGAGAAACCACCTTTTCCTGTAGTAGGCATGGCTCGGAATACGCTACATCGCGATCTGCCAGAATT
>JBCDAG010000562.1:0-3940 GCA_039186165.1 Cyanobacteria bacterium P01_F01_bin.53 | reverse complement strand
GTAATTCAGCAGCAGCATCTTCTACGTTTTTGAAAGCAGCATTTTTCGCGGCCTTCAATTCAGCAGCAGCTTTCTCTGCGGCGGCCTTTGCCTCTGCGGCGGCTTTCTCTGCAGCAGCCTTTGCCTCTGCGGCAGCTTTTGCTGCGGCTGCTTTTGCTGCGGCTGCGGCTTTAGCCTTCGCTTCAGCAGCTTTCTTAGCAGCCGCTTCAGCAGCTTTCTTTGCTTTTTTCTTTGCTTTTTTGAGCCATCCCATATCGATATCTAAAATAAAAATAAACAGCAAAAATTATCACTAAGACCTGCGGCACAGGCCTTAGTGATAAGCAATCAAGGGTTCAAAAAATTCTGATTCTCAACTGAGATCAAAAATGAATAAGCAGTTTCTTGTAAGTCTGCTTTTCCATCAAAACTTAGGCACAAAAGAGAAAGGTGCCCATAAGTTTTTCCAGCAGCAGGCTGCCTCGTGAGGCAACAGGGGTTCCCCGCCCTCTTAAAAGGAAAAATATGACCAGATAGCAAACACACCCCATACTGGCTAGCTGTCATGCAAGTACTCCCCGAACCGTGAGTGTCAAATATGACACTCACGCTCGTCGCCCATTAAGGGTATTTTTACGGATGATAAAAAATAGATACGCAGTGGCTAAACATCAGGGAAATCAATCTTCTGTAAAGCATTTTATGGGCTGTTATTTAGGGCTATTACATGGGTAATCGAAATCTTATTGACCGCTGTATTATGGCTACGCCACCATCAATCGGGCAAAAATAAACCCACACCCAATTACTGAATGGCGCAACACTAGCAGGCTATCGTCGCCGCGTTTTGTAATTCAACACAGGCCGTAACACCGCCAGCACCCGAATCAAATCCGCATCGACCATATCTTGAATCACAATGTCAATATTTTTGTAAGCCTGCGGAGCCTCCTCATATATCAACGCCTTATCCTCACAGATAATAAGGCCACCCAGATCTGTTCTTAAGAGATCAGCCAGGCGGTACTTTCCTGAGAGTCGCTCTTTGGCATCAGAACGCATCCACTTTCGGCCTGCACCATGGGCCAAAGAAAACGCATTTTCAACCTGTTGTTGAACCTGGGAATCGGTGGGATGTACCAAGTAACTGTAGGTTCCTCGGGAGCCTGGAATGACGAGTGGTCCTTGGCTAGAAGGGGCTGCGCCTTTACGATGGAGCCACTGTCGCTCCCCATCAATTTGTTGAGGGGTCACGGTATTGTGTCCCAAATCAAGAATTTTGTGACCACCAGATCCTAGGGCAGAGAGAAAACGATGGGCGATCAGATCGCGATTGGCAACAGCCCACGTCATCGCCTGATTGTGTTTATCAATATACTCAACAGCCTCAGCACTCCCATCGGTCAATCCCTGTTTTCCGAAGCGGGCGACATGGTCGCGTAAAATGCGATGGCCCAGCCCGCGAGAACCAGAGTACGCTAATACGTTTGCGGCCTTTGCTTGTAGCGCAGCAAAAGCAATCACAGCCCAGGGAGTAAAACACACTTACTCTTGCTGTGAAGACAACCAAACGATGGGAAACGCACTGGAAAACACTCTGGGAAACACCCTGTAAAGCGCACCACTACACTATCTGCCGAATACTAAGTTCAGAAAATTCAGGTCTATTCACAGACTACAAAGAATACACTCAAACGCAAGAACCGCCGAATGGCTATCTGATAGGGTTGCGTAAGTTTTGCATGGGGATAAACTCCGTTCTTGTTTTTCAACACTAACAAACATTTAAAGAAACGGCTACAGGCCTAAAAAGACAAAAACTGACGAGACAAAGGCCTGACGAAACAAGAATCTGGAAAGACAAAGACCCATCAGCATACGGGGCTACCAAAAATAAAGAGCTGACCGCCAAAACAGCCAGCTCTTTATGACAGCTTATGCCTTGAGACATGAGCATTTAAGTCGTTATTGACGCCTTAAGCCTCAGCCTTTTTGCGTCGCTTGATCGCCCAGATGCCGCTCAAAACCAGACCTGCGACTGCTCCAGGTTCAGGCACAGAAGCGGGCTCTTTTCCACCGCCAAAGCCATCGCCGCCGTTGATGTAGTACTGTGACTTTTTCCAGACGGAAGCGCCAATCTCGCGGCCCATGGCACGACCATTAATATCGCCATCGTCAAAGTGAATGCCACCATATAGACGCGATAGACCCGCTTCATCAGCGGCTTCTGTAAAGGTATCCCAACAGAGTTGGACATCTGTACCAGGGGTGTTGCTCTCAAAGGTGGAGCTACCCGCAGGCTCGGTATGACACAGACCAAAGGCATCGCTGCCGGTGTACTGCAACAGAACTTCAGCAGCAGCAGCGCTAAAGGTACTGTGCCCGGAAACATATTCTGCAAATGGTGGCGTTAAGAAGGTGATGTCTTGATACGGTAGCCAGTCGGTACCGAGGATCCATTGGGAACCTTGTTCGGGGCCGCCCCAGGCATAAATTTCGGTTTTACCATCGGCATTGATGCGCACGTTAGGATCATCGGTGGGCAGCAAATTGTTCTCTGAGAGATAGCGAATGGCACTAATGGGGCGCGTGTAATCGTAATACACTTTGGCATCCCAGGAGGCGATACCGGCATCATGGACTGCATTGCCAAGACCAAAGAACAACTTGACATTCTCATCTAAGGAGAGATTATCTCGCTGGGAGACGTACTGACCAAAGATTTGCCAGTGTCCGGGGGGGAGAACGGTTGAAGGACCATCTGCCCAATATTCAGCAATTACCTTTTCTCGGTCGGTGAGTTCAGCGCTGTAGTTGATCACTTCCAACGCCTGATCAACATATCCCTGATTGAGATTGCCATCGTCATCCAAGAAGGGTTGGGGTGCAGGGGGCAAGTACTGATCGGCAGACTCTAGGGCAAAGGGCGTGACCTGATTCCAATGGGGCGTCAGATTCTCTTGAACCGTTACCCCATTGTCAATACTGATGGGCTGCCATCGCTCAGGATCATTGACTTTATTCCAGGGATTAACGGGCGTGTAGTCAACGGGACTGGCGTATTTGTTGGATTGGTTAGAGCCATCCGTTGCCCGAAAATCCAACACGGCCTTGGCCGCGAGATTGCCGGTAATGGCAGCTTCCGTTTGAGGGTTGAGGCCTGTAGAGAAGTCGGTGGTTGTAAATTGGGTGTCATAGCCAAGGTCGCCCATGATGCCATCGAACAAGCTTTGCTGATCGGGGAACAAATCACTCAGCGTGCGATAAGCCGCATAGCTAATGGCAGTTGTTTTGTTCTGCTCGGTGATATTGGGCTCAGCAATTTGGAGAGAGTCCCCTAACTGGGTACCGATGGCCGTGGGGTCGTAGGCCGCCCAGGCATCGAACATGCTGGTGGAGGTCAGGGCGAGCGCACGCGCCGTTGAGGTTGGCGCAATCTTCGTGCGACTAATCGCCTCTAGGGTGGCATTATTCCAACGGATCAGTGGGTCGTCATTATTAGGCGTAAAATCAGCGGCCTGGGCTACACCAGAATTTACACCAGCTAGCGCGAAGGGCAGCAAAAGCAGCGTGTTCTTTTTCATGAAATCTAAGGCGAAATACTTGTTAAGAAGCGGCATATCGAAACACATTCAAAAAATGCTGTGGCTTCATTTCTTTGAACATGAGCACCCAAGTAAGAGCACCTTTGTGGTTAGGGCGTTGTTATTTCCTAGGGCTTTTATCAGCGATGGAAACAGTCACTGACCCGTCAAGGAATGTCTCTGGCACTACCTGTTGAGTCAAACCGGATTGACTACTCAGCGTATTCTCAGGAAACTCTTAATGCTGGCTAATATACAAAAATCACAGTTACTTGTATTGATTGACTAACGCCTAGCAGGCATAAAACATCACAGCTTAATAAACGCTAAGAGCCGTTAAACATTTACTGAATTAGGAAGCCTCCGCAATATTTCGT
>JBCDAG010000561.1:0-3952 GCA_039186165.1 Cyanobacteria bacterium P01_F01_bin.53 | reverse complement strand
GATACAGTTCATAACAGCGTGATCCAAAAAAAATAGTGGTATGCCACTACCATTTAGTCATTTAGTGAAAAGAGATTTATATTTAGGTAAATATAGTGATAAAAGCAGGAAAATATAGTTTTTTGCGGTTTTCCTCATGTGTTCCCCATATTTAATTGCTAAATTAGCATCATACTAGCCAAGAGAAACTGCTTGTAGAATAGCTTCCCGTTCAGGCTGTAAAGGTGGTTGTGGGGCAAGTACGTATGGTAGAAAATACTCTCCCGAATGACTTTTAACAATTTCGACCACGCTAATCCCAGCCTTCCTATTACCCTCAACCCTCAGCATCGGCCAACTTGCGATGCTGAACTCACGATTGGAGATCTCGGTGAGCTGGCTTTAATTGAGCGGTTAGAGCCTTTTTGTGCAGACGGTGCTATCGGAGATGATGCGGCGCTTATGCGTCTGAAAGCTCACCACAGGCTTATTGTTACCACCGATATGCTGAGCGAAAATGTTCATTTTAGTGGGAACACGACCCCGCCCTATGCTGTTGGTTGGCGAGCGGCTGCCTCGAACTTGGCCGATATTGCTGCGATGGGGGCGATGCCCATTGGTATTACGGTGGGATTAGGTCTTCCTGGGAGTACCCGTTGGTCCTGGGTTGAAGCGCTTTATCGTGGTTTGAAGGATTGTTTAAAAGCGTATGGTGGTGCTATTTTTGGTGGGGATTTATGCCGAGCCATTCAGCCCAATATTTCGATTACTGCCTTGGGTCAGGTGCCTGCGGCGCAGATGATTCGTCGCAGTAGTGCTAAGCCTGGGATGACTGTGGTTGTGACGGGGCACCATGGTGCCTCTCGAGCAGGACTTGCACTGTTGTTAGAAGAGTTAGACCCCATTTCTGAGAGCCGCGATCCTAACGATCCAGTGAGTCAGGCGCAGGAGTGGATTAAAGCGCACCAAATGCCTAGACCCAGGTTTGATGCACTGGTGAGTTTGCGTGAGGTGATTGCACAAATCGGCTATGACACCTATCCCACCATTGCGGGGATGGATAGCAGTGATGGTTTGGCCAGTGCACTGTTGCAGATAAGCGGGGCGAGCAAAATCGGCATGGACATTGTACGGTCACAAATCCCTTTGCCGCCGGGCCTCAGCGCTGCCGTTGGACAGGAAACGGCCTTTGAGTGGGCGCTTCATGGCGGAGAAGACTTTGAACTCGTGCTTTGTTTGCCACCTGTACTGGCTGAAGCCTTTACCCAAACCCCCTTTGCAATGGCTATTGGGACGACCACTGATACGGGCATTGTGAGACTCGTTCCCACCGCTGAGCACACCAGTGGTGATGAGATTACCTACGAAGGCTTTCAGCATTTTCAACGGTTTTTGTGTGGGTGAAATCTTGAGTTTGTGTGGGGTAACGAAGGGATGTCAGAGCGTACAAATCTATTGCCCTTTCGCCTAGCTCAAAAATGCACTACACTTACAAGGGTAATTACGATTTTGTAGACGTGCAGGCTCATGGCGGTTCCAAAGAAGAAGACTTCTAAATCCAAGCGTAACAGTCGCAAAGCTACTTGGAAGCGTAAAGCCGCTGTCCAAGCCCAGCGCGCGCTGTCCCTCGGTAAATCTGTACTTACTGATCAGTCCAATAGCTTTGAATATCCTTCCGATGATGACGAAGATGATGATGAGTAAGTGTGAATAAGTCTTGAGGGCTTTCTAGATATGCAGGTTTTCAAGTCTAGAAAGTTTTAGAGCAGACCTAGCTCATCAGAAAGTCAGGTTAGAAAAGCAGGGCATAGGGCTCTGCTTTTTTTAATTGTTGGGTCTACGTTTTGGATACACCCCATTAAAACCAGGACTAAACTATGCTCCTTTCTATGTCTATGTGCCCCAGTCGCCGCTTGCTGTTTAATCGTTGCCTGTTGAGTGTGTTGTCTGTTGTTTTGGTATTGCCGGGTCAGGCGGCCTTTGCTCAGCTTTCTACAAGTAACCTAACCGTAGAGGTGAGGGGGATTAAAAATGCCGAAGGCCAGGTTTGCATTAGTTTGTTTTCTGGCAGTGCGGGGTTTCCTGAGAGCGCAGAGGCGATCGCGCAAGAAGAGTGTGTGGCGGCCTTGGCAACAGAGCCGTTAAGTGTCCCTGATGCTGGTAAAACACCTGAGGGACCTAACCCAGATGAAATAATGTCTTTAGGAGATTCTGCGTCAACAGAGGCCTCAACAGAAGCGCCTTTGCCAGCGGTTCCAGAGGCGATATTTGACAGTATGGATCAGGCTGTGGCAGAGATGGCCGCTTCGACGACGGCCAGCGTAGATGAGTCGGCATCGGAAATATCCGATGATGTGCCCCTTGTCGAAGCCGTACTCGCAGTGACGTTTCCCGATATTGCACCGGGGACATATGCCGTTTCTGTATTGCATGATAAGAATGCAGATGGTGAATTAAACACCGGAAACTTTGGCATTCCGCTAGAAGGGTTTGGCTTTTCTCAAAATCCAGAAATCCGCACTGCGGCCCCTGAGTTTAGCGAAGCTGCCATTGTTGTGGTTGGCCGAGAGACCACGACCCAGGTCGAACTGATTTATTATTAAGAAAAGAATAGTTGAGAGACGATTTAAATTCCCATGTCCCAAATTTACAGAATGAGGCAGACCGTAGCACAACATCGTTGTCGTGTGACAGCGATTCGGGTTGCCCTATTTGTGGGCACCTTGCTATTTAGCATTAACCACGGCAGTGCACTGATAGACGGGGATATGAGTCGTGATCGCTGGTTGTCAGGCTTGCTCACGTATTTGGTTCCTTTTACCGTGAGTATTCATGGCCAAAGCAGTCGTCGTACTGCTTAGAAAGGTGGCTGTTTGGTTCTAAATATCTTTTGGGTTCTAGATATCTAGCAGGTTCGGATGATGACTGGAGCTTCTGTGCTTTGAGTCTGTAGCTGCTGAGTGTTGAGTAAGCCTTAGATACCACCCTCATGATTTCTTCAATTTTCTTGTTTACCGTATTGGTGTGTTGAGGAGTTTGTGGCGACGCAATGGTGTTGCTAACACCAGGAAGCACTCGAATGAGAGAGCACTGTAATCAGAGCGTACCTATGGGGTAGACGAAGAGATTCCTTATGGCGTGCATCCTGTTGTGTCTTGTCAATAAGAAATCTACAGCGACTACAGCTCAAAGAGAGTATGTGGCCGCAGGAGTCATACTCATATGAACTTACAGCAGCTACTTCACGAATATAACCGAGGTGATCGCGATTTCTCGGGCCTGTTACTCAAGGGGGCTACTTTTGTCAGCTCCCGACTTAGCGGCATCAACTTTAACCGCTGCGATCTGACTGGCGCTGACTTTAGCAATGCAGACCTCAGTCGGGCAAACCTGACAGAGGCCAATCTCACAGATGCAGAATTGGCCGGTGCGAACCTAAGTGGGGCGTGCTTACAGGCCAGCAATTTTATTGGTGCGAATTTGCAAAGTGCCAGTCTCATTGGTGCAAACCTGGTAGGTGCGGATTTGCGGGCTGCGAATTTGGAAAATGCTGACTTAAGCGGTGCGGACTTAACCGAAGCAATGCTAAGTGGTGCCAACTTGGCTAATGTGAACCTCACGGGTGCTTGCCTAGAGGTCAGGGAATTGGAAAACACAGACTATGACGGCGCTAGGCTGGATGATGTCGTTATTGCCGCTGCCTGTGAAGTGTCGACAGATGCTCTCCACTGGGTTTCCTGGGGTGCACATTGTTAATGGTTTGAGCCACGTCTTGAAAACATTTCATCAACATTTAAAACACCCACATCAAACACCCACACCAAATAAAACATTCACATCAAATGTATTTAAAAACAGTGGCAGAGACCACCCTGAGGGTACTTCCTAGGCCCTCAGGGTGGTCTCTGCCACTGTTTTTAAATACATTTGATGTGAATGTTTTATTTGGTGTGGGTGTTTTATTTGGGTGTTT
>JBCDAG010000560.1:0-3964 GCA_039186165.1 Cyanobacteria bacterium P01_F01_bin.53 | reverse complement strand
TTCGGCATCATGGGCGGTGCCGCATGCCTCGCAGACAAATGAACTTACCAAGCCGCATGGGACGACAAAACCCTGCGCCGATAGTTTGCCAAACTCTGGTGAATTTCGAAACGCCTTCATTGGCGCTTTTCCATCCTGGCAGATAATATTACAAAGCAAATAGATAGCCGTCACTCAACTACCTCAAATGTCTCTTGCGATGTTTGGGCAGGGGCTAGGAGTGTCCACCTCTCCAAGAGGTCGAAAACGAATTCCCGATCGTTCTCGGTTTTATTCGGCAGTGTCGTAGTATTGGGCGCGCGCAACGTCACGGTTAGCGTGCGGCGGCGCTTTTCTTCTTCCGGAGCCAGGATTATCCGGATCCTCGTGCCGATGATCTCCCATCCGCTAGTTTTGAGAGGGGAAAGGTTTTTGAACCGCCTTTCCAAAAACTGATACAGATTTTCTGCATCGCCGCGCTTGTCAAATCGGGCGTACCCGCCGCCGTTCGGTCTGAAGTCCAGTGAAGAGACCTCGACCCGCTCGATCCCGTCGGCAGGGTCTATTTCAAAGCGCGGTTCCTGCTTTAGAAGGTGAAGATTAACGTTCCTCCGTGGAACCTCAGCTGGGGCCGCAGCGTGTGGCGCAAAGTGCTTTGCAAAGGCCTCTGCATATTGATCACGTACTTTCTTTCCGCCCTTCGCACAAATCTCAACGATCCGGTCTCTTGTGTTGCAGACCAGGCCCACCTCCAGAACCTTCGGGACGACCCGTCTCTCAAGCGTGTTTTCCGCACCAAACCCCAATTCGCTTTGCGCCCGTTCTTCAACATAGACGGTGGCCTGGGTGATTGTTAGCTCTTCCCCGGTCACGGGGTCTAGGCGGACAGTTTCATACCAGTCGGCCACGCGTTTACGGTGTTCTGGCATCTTCAGAATGCCAATGGTGTCGCATAGAAAAGCTTCTCTTGAATTCTCGTCCTTAAGTGCCCAACTGTAGCCGCTAGCGTCGAATTGAAACGTTGACCAGTCGCGACCTCCAGTTCTTCGCATCATGGACGCGTGGGCGGCAACGCGGTCGATCAGATGAGGGTGCTCAACAGCCAGATAGAGCAAGATGTCGGGTATTCCCTCCATGCCTTCAATGTCGATCCCAGCGCGGGGGCAGGTCTGCTCGGCCCCTAATAGACCGTTTGCATTCGCAAGGCTAGCGAGCAAGTCTAATTCCGCCGTAATGTCGTCCTGCAGCTTGTTGGGAAGTTCCGCAACGATTGCTTCCACGGCTCTGACAAAGTCAGTACCCCGCCCCTCATAGTTCGAGTCGAAATCATCGGATACTTCCACTCGGCGTGCGGCTAAAAATTCTATCAGCCGAGTCGGGGGAGACTTCCGGATGAACCCGCTATATGCTGCCATATCTTGTGACCGAGCTCGCAATTTTTTCTAAATATGGAGACTTTTGGCGTCCGTTACAAGCTGTGAAGCAGCGTGGTCCTCCTGAGTCGAATTTAATGTAAAGAGCCAGCGCGACTGCCATCGCGCGTTACATCGGGACGATTGTTTGATGGTCAAATGCATGGGGCCAGTGTACGGATGGCTCTATGTGGCTAGCGTGTCGTGCAAATCGTTCCATACCAGGGACACAACCTAGTGAATTGGTTTGCAGCATTGCGGAATAAGCCGCCTATCTTAACGTCCGATTGATTGAACGTTTGACGTCTTCGATATTCCCTTAGCAGAGAATTACGTGATGCTCGTCGAATACAGCGAGCGCGTTTTGTATCGGATTGAACCCACATGATGATCTCCGAGGCGTCGTTAGTTTTCCGCGCTACACTGTCCGTGACCTATCTATTACGGAGTTGTAAAAGGGTGTATTCAAACGCTGGAAAACAAGCTTTGGGGTTTTTTCTAAGCGCGGCATCCATTTCCGAGCAAAGAAATTGCTTTTGAAAAAGGTCAATCAAGATGTTCAAGCTGTTGCATTTAGTCCTAATGACATTGATTTTCAGCGTTTAAAGCTCGCGTTTAGCCGCTTGAGAGAAACAGGAGCCGCTCTAGGGTTTGTCATTGGCGTTTCTGAGAAGTGCCTTACCAAACGCTGGCATAGCGATGAATTGAAGGTACTACTTCAGGTCTTTGGCGGTGCTTGAATAAAATCCCAGAGCACCCGAAACCGCGGGAAAAGCCAGTGGACGGTTTGCTGCTTTGGCTATTTAGAAGCATAAACCTTACGCGCTGCAAAAGGTAGTCTTGTAAGGAACTACACAGCCCAAATTTCACTTAGTGCTTTTCGCGTTTAGTCAGAGCCTAAAGACTTTTCAAGTTGATAGGCAAAAGATAGAGCCAAATGTTCTTTTCCTACTCAGAGAGATAATCCGAGACGATGCGTTCGGGTTTTCGTCAAAGGAGAGCTAAACTTTGGTTCGGTCATAGTCTTTGCAGGTGCACATTTTTTTGGGCGTTAGGGATAGTGATTGCGAACTGATTCACAAGTCTCAAACACGATTATTTCAAAATTGTTTAATCGTGTAGTGAAGTGTTAAGCCTCGCCGCGTTACTAGCCTAGTTTGTTTTGTAGGCTTAAGTGGAAATCGAATTTCTGCGTCGCAGCATAAAATTTTACCCCATTGAAGATGGGCCAGGGCTAGCGTCGGCATAAGCTAGATACATTTAGCGATGTCTAGCAGTTAACTTTAATGTGAGCGCGCGGATAGCTGCTATTTTTCATCATAAATATACTAATTTATGACGAAATTCCAAGCTACGGTGGGTTTGTTTAGGTTTGGGGGAGCATCACCGAGGCAGTCACCGAGAATTGCATTGTTCATCATCGCTGAAAATTGAGCCAGCGCTTCAGAATATGCTATGATATATCCGCTTGAATTTGTGGGCACACATGCTTCTGGTCCGGGCGTTATTTTCCAAATCTTCATTCCCTACACCTGCCACTGATAAATGAATGTAGCGTAAACAAGACATTATCTCGGCTCATTTTAATTCGCGGTGTTCGCTTGATGCTCGTAGAGATATGATTTAACTTCTCACACTATTACCATGCCTTTGTAAAAATTATACTTCCTTTCATTTTTGTTCATCTGGGTGAATAAATAGTTACCTGCTAAAATAGCTCTTAAGGTTGAATTAATATCGAATTTTAGTGTTCTTATTTACGAATCTTAAACTCTCTCAGTTCACCAAACTAAGTATCAGATCTGCCGAGGCGAGGGGCAATCGATGAAGGAAGAAGATGCTACAATTCCACAATTTAGAAAGCTTGAGCGCTAACCAGTCATTGCTTGACAACATGCTTCAAGATCGACGCCGTCAGTTCATCGAGCGACTCAAGTGGGACATACAACAAGACAAAAACGGTCGTGAGTATGACGAATATGACAATGAGCATGCGAGATATGTCATGTGGGTTGGAGAGCAAGGAGAACATCTTGGTTCACTTCGAGTATCGCAGACATCAAAACAATGTATGATTGAAGATCATTTTGCAGCAGATTTTTGTCCGAAAAATTTGACAGAAACAGGAAACTGGGAGGTTACTAGGTTTTGCACTAGCCCAATTTTGGCCCGGAAAAGCCACTCTAAGGTGAGTTCTCAATTGATAAAAGGCTTAGGGCTGTTTGGCATCGATTGTAATGTGATGAACTACTTTGGACTCTGTTATAGCTCAATGCTTCGTGTTTATGCGCGTCTTGGCTGGCCTCCAAACGCAATTCAGCCAAGCTGCAAAGATAAAAACCTGCTCATGACGACATGGAACGTCATACCTAGTGAGTTTCCGAAGCTATACCTGCCTCATCATCATGAAGAAAGTTTGCGAGCAGCTTAAATAAGACTTTACTTATCTAGATTGCCTATACTGCACCCTAGTTTGGAAATTTCTTTATCGTGTGGTTACCTGGTTGGATATGGCAGGAAAGCACTGAGGGCAGTATACTCTTCACTCCGTCTATGCACTATCTTAGTGCCCA
>JBCDAG010000559.1:0-3965 GCA_039186165.1 Cyanobacteria bacterium P01_F01_bin.53 | reverse complement strand
TCATCATGCTTTAGCTGAGCTGCTCGAAAGAATGGTGTATGCAGATGAGGTTGGCCTTGATAGCTTCGGTATTGGAGAACACCACCGGCAAGAGTTTCTGGATTCTGCTCCAGTCGTCATTCTGGCTGCCGCAGCCGCTCGAACAAAGCGCATTCGTCTATCCAGTGCTGTGACTGTTCTAAGTGCAGCCGACCCAGTGAGGGTATTCCAAAATTTCGCTACGCTGGATTTGGTCTCCCAAGGGCGAGCGGAAATGGTTGTTGGCCGAGGATCATTTACCGAAGCCTTTCCGCTGTTTGGCTTAAACCTTCAAGCTTACGATGCACTTTTTTCTGAAAAGCTCGATCTTTTACTCACGATTCGGGAGCATGAAGTTGTCAATTGGTCAGGTCAATTTCGTCCCGCACTCAGTCGTCAGGCTATCTATCCCAGGCCCTTGCAAGCCCCTTTACCTGTTTGGCTAGGCGTGGGTGGGACACCTGCCTCATTTGTACGGGCCGGGAAATTGGGGTTGCCGCTAATGGTGGCTGTTATTGGGGGTGAAACACGCCGCTTTCGACCCTTAGTAGACCTTTATAGAGAGACCGGTGAAAAATCGGGGCACTCGCCTGATCAGCTAAAGGTGGGATTGCATTCGCTGGGCTATGTGGCAAACAGTACAGAAGAAGCTGTTGAGTCGTACTATCCAGGGTATGCCGAAACCTTTACCCGAGTTGGCAAAGAACGCGGCTGGCCCCCGGTTACCCGCGACGGGTTTGATGCCCAAAACGGGCCAGAAGGCGCGTTATTGGTGGGTTCTCCAGACGCGATCACTCAAAAAATCCTGCGGCACAGTGATGCCCTCGGCGGCATTTCAAGGGTTACATTCCAAATGGATAATGCCGGGCTCTCACATGAACAACTGATGCAATCTATCGAGATGATCGGCAAACAAGTATCACCCATAGTCAATCGTTAAGGCTACCCGTGAGCCCTTGAGAAAGTCAATTTTATCTCTGTCGAAACTTGCTAGGATTCTGGCCAGTCCAGCGCTTAAAGGCTCTGCGAAAGGAACGCTCATCTGAGTAGCCGAGTCGATTAGAGATTTCTCCGATCTTGAGTGTGGTATGCGTCAGTAATTGTTCTGCCTTGGCTTGACGGGCGTCGTCGAGCAGCCCGCGAATGGTAAGGCCATGCTCTTGGGCCAGCCGTTGCAGCGATCGCATACTCATGTTCATCTGTTGTGCTAGTGCATCAGCACCGTATTCAAGAGACTCAGCATTGCGTGCGATCGCATCATAAAGTTTAGAGATCTGAGATGAACTATTGTGCAACCGCCAGTGGTCTTGCAGCAGATCCAAGTTCCCCTGGAGATACCGAAACAGATGAATATCTCCTTTCTGGGTAGGTTGATCTAGCGCCTCCCGATGAAACACCAATGCATTATGAGGTTGTTGAAAGAAAACGGGCACACCAAAAAAAGTCTCATATACATGAAGTTCTCCAAAAGGCAGATGTTTAAAGTTCACCCGGATGAGTGGACTCTCTCCACCGATAATTTCTTTCCCGAAGCGGGTGAGCACAGCTATCCCGGCTTCAGCACCATAGCCACCATCCATTTCATCTATTGGATGATGCAAGTGTAAACTGGCTTTAGCTCCAGCTTCAATTAATTCAATGCTAAGGCGATCAGAAAGTACAGCCCGATACTGCACTAACGCTGCTAAAGCTGAGCGAGCATCTTTAGCATATTGCATAGCCGGAGCCAGCTGCCCTAACGAGGAGAAAGGCACTGCACCTGCCGCATGGAGAGCAAGTGACTGCCCAGGATAGGTTTCACCTAATAGCTTCCAGATAGTTGGGGCGAGTTCTTCTGGTAAGCGAGTTTCTGGATTCACTAAATCGGTTCGCTGTAGCCCTGTGGCGGCCGCAATGTTTTCTATACTCAACCCTCGGCCCACGGCATAGTTAAATATGTTGGCAACAATGCTGGTTAGCATTTGATGTCTTTGTGACCTGTCGTGAAATGTCCGGTTTGGTTCGCTCATTGCCCTCGTAAAACAGTTGCCTATGACCTATAAGGATAGAGGAACCTGTCTTTTTTAACTCTAAAGATGTCGCATGATGAATCTCAGGAGGTAGCAGGATTATATGTGTAGCTCGCACCTCAAACCCCAGTTGTGAAAAAGGCATAACCCCGCCATGAAAAATCAAACGCTTGCATTTTCATCTATTGTTCTTCTGTTTTTCATGCTTTGGGCACCGCTCGAACAATACGAGTTTCTGATTGAACACTGGATGAAGATCGGCACCTACGCAGTCCCTTTCATCATGCTTATGTTCTTTTCATCTAGAACCAAGCAAACGGGTTTTATTTTTTCGGACACGAAGTTGATAGCGATGTTGCTGCTATTAGCCTATATCATTCATCAGTTTGAAGAGCATTGGATTGACCTTTTTGGCCATCAATATGCATTTTATGGAGACGTTAACCAACTGTTGTTAACCGTGTTGGGTGCTCCCAGTGAAGCCATCAGGCCCTTGACTCCCGAGGCGATTTTTGTGATTAATACATCCCTGGTTTGGCTAGTGGGCGCCATTGCTATTTGGCGGAGTCCTAAGCATGTATTTCCCACCCTGGCGATGGCTGGCATCACTCTTGTCAATGGCATGAGTCATATTGGCATGGGCATAGCTCAACAGTCGTACAATCCTGGACTGCTCACGGCGGTTGTTCTCTTTTTGCCGTTGGCGATCGCCTTCTACAGAAATGTGCTGACAACAAAGTCTACATCCAAAAAGCAAGTCATCGCGAGTATTGTTTGGTCGGTTTTGGCACACGTCATCATGGTGGCTGGATTGCTCGCGGCTAACTGGTTTGAGCTGATGCCTGAAACTGCCTATTTTGCAATGCTGATTGCTTGGTCAGTGATTCCAGCCGTCCTCTTTACAAATATCCCTCAAGCTGTAGGCGCGACCCATGGAAACTGAACTAACGGGCTATATGAAATTGCGCCGATTACTACAAACCACTGCCATTAGCTTTTTATCGTGCATGGCAACGGCCTTACCTGCCCGTTCAGCCGACCATATTTATCTCGACTATGGCCCCTTTGGGCGAGTTTTGCCCACTACCTCATTTGAATCCTTTGCCGAAAACGGTACGATTGATGATGAGCTAGCACCTTACCTAAAACGTTTACCCCTCGAACAACAACAGAAATTTCAACAAGTTTTAGGAACACCTATTCCTGAGCTAGGTCCGGAGATTCCTGAGCAAATAGGTAATCCCTTTGCACTTTCCCAATGGCTGTACTCTCCGATTGGAGAATTTGTGTTGGCCCGGCTGGGTAACTTGATTCAAACCCAGGGTCGCCGCAATGGAGAGCAGGCCATTCGAGCAGCTTTGATTTTGACGGCTGCCGAGCCAGACGGGGGATCGCTCATTGATTTAATACGCAACTATCCGACGGGGGGTATTCGGCTAAATCTGATAGACATCCTGGCCTTGTATAGGGCTATTAATACTAATGTTGAGGTGACACAGCGGCTGGGCCAGGCGGTCACGCAAGCTTCTGAAGCCGCTGCTGCTGCTGAACCAGCTCTAAACTACGGTGCCTTACCTTTACTAGCAGAAACGGGTGAGTTTGACATAGTACAGCGATCATTACTATTGCAAGATAATCAGAGATCGCGCACTTTCCCAGTAGACTTGTACCTTCCGCAAAGCTTAGATGCTCTCCCAGGATCCGTGCCTGTGATTGTGATGTCTCACGGTTACGGGGATACTCGCACCAATGCAGACGCCAGTACCGCTGCCCGTAAGCTGGCCTCGAATGGATTCGCAGTGGCGATGCCAGAACATGTGGACAGTAACAAAATCTACCAAGCTGACCTGAGTAGAGGCCTTAACCATGACTCTTTTGACGTGATGGAATTTATCAATCGCCCCTTAGATATTCGCTTCTTACTCGATACGCTAGAAC
>JBCDAG010000558.1:0-3981 GCA_039186165.1 Cyanobacteria bacterium P01_F01_bin.53 | reverse complement strand
GGAGTCATTAATAGAAATCTAAAAGAACCCTAGTGAAAGGACATCATGAATCATTTTTAAGTATTGATTAGATTGCTGCGCGATCGCAGGACATTTTTGGGCGAGGTCCGAAACCGGGTCAAGTTAGAGAGTAAAATTGCTTCATTATTAATCGCTAGCAGCTGCTTTTTTGCTGTCTATGGTGCAATTATTGGCTCCTACGGCGGTGGCTTACAAATTATTTCTTCGGCTATTAAGCTCCCGGCGCTCTATCTAATTACGCTATTAATCTGTGTGCCGACCCTGTTTTTCTTTGATATTTTATTTGGGTCTAAGCTGAGCTTTAAGCAGTATATGACCATGGCGCTCACATCGGTTTCGGTGATTAGCGTTCTGCTCTTTAGCTTTGCCCCGGTGGTTCTGTTCTTTCTAATTTCAGTTAAAGGGTATGACTTTTTCTTACTACTTAATGTGCTGATTATGGCTATTACGGGTGCGGTTGGCGTCCGACTCTTTTATAAGGGCATGTGTGACATGGTTGGTCCCGAAACCATCGATCAAAAAATGCGTCATACCCTATTAAAAGGATGGGTGATTTTGTATGGTCTGGTCGGGTCGCAGCTGGGTTGGACTCTGCGACCCTTTTTCGGTTCTGAAGGAAATGCCTTCCAGATTTTCAGGCCTGAAATAAACGGCAACTTTTATGCCAAAGTTTTGCAGTCTATCGGCGCGATGCTGGGTTTTTAGGCCAAGAGAGACCTAATGGATCGTTATAAAACACTAGCAAAGATAAAACCAGCCTTAAAGGCTAGAACTTAAAGGGCTAAAAGAGGAGCAGTCATGGCCGAGGAAACAGGCAAACCGTTGGCGAATTTGGATAATTTAAGAATCAGCCAGCACGAGTTAGACAAGCTCACAGACCTTGACATTAGCGATGTCACCATGGGCTGGGCCTATCGGCAAACCGCTTTTCATCCCCAGCGGCGGCTGGCCTGGCTCGGTGAACAGTTGCTTACCTTAGGGGTGACATTGGTATTTTGTGTGCCTGTAACCCTGATGCTTACACGGGCTATTACTGGGGATGATACGCAGGCAGTCCTGCGTTGGCTGCCTCTGGGCGGGATTATGGCGATCGCGATCGCCATTGCTTGGGGCATTTACCGGTGGCAAGAAGGCAAACGGCTGATTACCCTCAGCCATTTGCTCGATGAAATAGACCGTTTTAACGAAATGGTTTCTGCCGTTGAGATTTTAGAGGAACTCGGTGCAAGCCAAAACAGCCGGTTAAACCTTGAGAACCGGCAGGAAGTGCTTGAGGCGCTTCACCTCACCCGCGAAAGCTTAGTGTGTGGCCTGATGACAGAGCGCGTGATGCGTAAGCACCAGCGCTTTATGGCTCGGCGGGCAGAAATGTTCTCTAGTATTGAAAGAAACTTAGCGACGCTCCAGTTATTGGAGGTAACCGATGAAGCAAGTGACTATGGCCGGCTACTGAATGAGGCGATTCAAATTGGTACTAGCGTGCACCGTGAACTCAGCGTAGAGCCGCTTAGCAATCGACAGCTTGATCACTAGAGTCGTCGTAGCGATTCGTCGTAGTGATCAACAACAAGGACAACTAAACAACAACGACTAAACAACAATAATGCGAAAGTCGCGGAGCCTAGAATAGTGGGGCTGCAATAGGTGATATTAGCGACCGATGTTCAGTATGCTGACGCCTACTGAGAATGCTCTTGGAGGTAGTGAGAACTCTGCGATAGAACAACAAAAGGTACGTCCAAAGAACAATCTATAAAAGCAGCCTACTCTATATTCAAAGCGCCGTTCTTTTTCAACCAGCTTCGCTGCTCCGTCGAAAGACCGCTCACATCAGTGAACAAAGCGCCTCGAACGTCACTCCCTTCAAAGCACGCACCTGATATCTGGGCTTTTTCAAGGCAGGCATCTCGAAGATTTGCACCGGTTAAGTCAACCTGGATCAGGTCCGCTGCCGTAAAATCAGTGTTGAATAAGGACGCTGATGCTAAGTTTGCACCTGTCAGAATAGCCTTGGCAAAGGTGGTCCAATCGCACTGGGCTTTGCCAAGGTTGGCATTTGTCAGGTCCGCCTGCCGAAAGTCACAGTTGAGTGCGTTTACCTGGGACAGATTCGCCCCGGTTAAAACGGCTTCCCCCCAAAATGTGCGCTCTAAATCCGCCGCCATAAAAGAGGAGCCGTTGACTGAGGCCTGCTGCCATTGCGATCGCGCCAAGCGCGCCTCCTCAAAGCTAGACAAACTGAATTTAGCGCGATTGAAGCCAGCACCCACACAGCTAGCCCGCTGAAAGCGTAAACCCTCTCCGCTAGCCTCTCGAAAATCAACCTCATCAAACAGGGCATTGGCACCGTCCGCGCCGGCTAAAAAGGCCCCACAAAACTTTGCGCCTTTCGCTTTAACTTGGCCTAAATTGGACTGTTCCAGATGGGCATGGGTGAACACCGCATTTACCAGGCGCGCCCTTTGCAAATCCGCCTGCTGAAAATCAGCCATAATCAGCGTTGCCCCTGAGAAATCCACCTCCTGACAAGATGCCTTAGTGCATTTAGCGCGGCGCAGATAAGCCCCTGAAAAATCCGCTTCATCTAAACAGGTATTTTCGAGGTTGATACCGCTCAGTTCAGCTTGCTGTAAGGACTGCGCAGCACGGACTTTGTCTAAAACCTCTTGAGTTGTGAATTGAGTCATGGATTAGGGCAGGTGAATTGAAAAATGGGTTATTTTGATGAGCATCTTACAATGGCCAAGGTAAAAATGCTGTTTATGACAATCACTTTCAATGCTATTCCACATTACTGAACTCACTACCTGGCAGGAGGCGCAAGGGCAGGGGGTTTACCAGGCAAAGTCTTTGGCTAGCGAAGGATTTATTCATCTCTCCCAGGCAGACCAAGTCGTTGCAACGGGCAATTGATTTTATAAAGGTCAATTAGGATTGGTGTTGCTGGGCATTGATGAAGCTCGCCTGGAGTCAGAGCTTCGCTATGAAAAGGTCTCTGACCATGGCACATTTCCAGACCTATACGGGCCATTGAACATAGAGGCTGTTGTCCAGGTGAGGGATTTTATTCCTCAAGCGGATGGCACATTTGCGATGCCTGGCTAAGTAACACTTCAGCCAAACTGTGCTTTGGCAAAACTATTGGGTCATCAAAGCATAGCTGTCGTTATCATCTGCTTCTCTCTTTCATTCAAAACAGCAACAAAATATCGGGGCTGTATCAAAACATATCAGTGCTGCTGTTGCGGCATGGAGAGATAGAAGCTGTGTATCCCAATGGTGACAGTCGATTAAACCGAAGGTAGGGATAAAAGGGTACTCTAATTGTTACTAACGTAACGTTTCTATTAGACCAAAAGAATCCTGTGTGATATATAACCTAGAGTCAGCAGCGCTCAGTTACAAACCGATTGGTTTCAATGGCGCTTTTTCAATGGCGCTTTGTTTAAGTTTACTCTCAAGCTTGCTGATTTTAATCAGAGAGCTTCATGTCAGTGACTCTACCTTATAAGGAATAAAATCAAGGAAAAAAGTATGGAATGGTATCTTAAAGTTCTGACGGAAAAATATGCCGATTTTGAAGGCAGAGCTAGGCGTTCAGAATTCTGGTATTTTGTCTTATTCAATATTCTTGCCTCTATTGTCCTTTCCATCATCGATGGGGTCCTAGGAACTAACGGGATTTTAGGTGGCATTTATTCACTGGGTGTGCTCGTTCCTAGCGTTGCTGTTGGTGCCCGTCGGCTTCACGATACCGGACGTAGTGGTTGGTGGCAGCTCATTGCTTTGATTCCCTTGATTGGTCCAATTGTATTAATTGTTTTTTGTGTACAAGAGGGCAGCTTCGAGAGAAATGCCTACGGCCCTTCTCCAAAGAAAAATCCGGTTGCTTAACACTTAGCCTCTGAGACATGAATGTAAAAAAGGTCCATGGGAATTACTTTTCCCATGGACCTTTTT
>JBCDAG010000557.1:0-3990 GCA_039186165.1 Cyanobacteria bacterium P01_F01_bin.53 | reverse complement strand
AGTCGATGCTGTTTCCACTGTTGGCCATTATTTGTAAGCACGCTAGTGCCATAGAGCTTCTGGAGTAACGCATTGGGGGGGAACTTTTCATATTGGTGTTGGTTTTGGCCCAAAATCCTAAGGGCCATTGGATAGCTGGCCAAAGAAATTTGATGGCGCCACAGCCACATAATTTGGACAATGTTGCCAAAGTCTTGATGGAAGGCGTTATAGGCAGAGAGTCTATTCTCGGCTTTATATACGTCTGGAATGTTGCCCACAATAGGTTTAGGCGGATGGCTCGGAACTTTTCTGCCATCACTATCATGAACATGGCTTTGGGCTATATTAACGTGTCGCCAGTACCAGAGCTTAGCGAATTGATAAATTCCCCCTATACCAACGAGTATCACTAATACCCAGCCTAATAACAACATTTTTAACCCTCCATGACAGATCGGGACGTTGTGGAAAATCGATCAGGTGGAAAAATTAATCAGGTGGATGCCTTACGATGACTCATAGCACTACTCTTCAGGGAGAATACAGCTCTTGTGAGAGAGTGAGATCGAGTCGCTAATGGCCTTTGCTAATAGCCTTTTGAGAACTTCTAAGATTGAGAACTTCTAGGAACTTTGAAAATTCGTTAGGACAATTTCAGGTGACGGCTCTTAATTCATAGCAAGCGTTTTCTAGAGGTGCTATGTCGTCGTCATAAAACTTTGCGCTATCAAATCTTTTCGCTGATAGCCTGCTTGCTCTGAGATCCTAGGCGCGCTAGGAACCTGTGCTTTTGCCTCAGGAAACTGCTTTTTCTAAGATATTGTTGACCCCCAGAAAGAAAATTCACCTGTCTGCTAGAATTTTTCCCATGCACTTGTGAGGTGAAGCGATGATTCTCTATCCTCTTCGCTGTCTCGTTTTCAGGACATTAGGTGAAAGTTATGGCACTCGAAACGTCCCTATGGGTTTATTGGTTGTTATGTAGTTTGGCGGCAGTCGTTTTGGTGGCTAATTGGCCTAAAATTCCGCTTCTCCTCAGCCCAGCTTTGAGCCCGACTTTAGAGGTCGAGGCCTCAGAGATAGAGACCGCCAAAAACAGAGGATACTTTTTGGCGGTGACCTTGGGTTGGGTTGCAACGTTGCTAGCCGGGGTTGGTTATGTTGTCTTAACCCGTAAGGATATCCTGGGTGCTTACCAGATTCCAGATTTGACGGTATTTGCTTTGCTCAATGGCAGCTTAGAACAGTTGATGTTTATCTTCTGGTTTCTCTTGGGATGCGCGATCGCAAAGTATTTCGGGGTTCGCTCAAACTGGAAGATTTTTGGGTTGGGATTCCTCAGTTATTCGATATACTCTGGGTTTATTCATGGGTTGTTTTGGGTTACTGTTCTACCCAGCCATCAGGCAGTCGACGTGGTCCGTTTAGGGCTGTTGTTGTTGATGTCGTTGTCGTGGATGTGGCTGTTTTGGCGATATAAGGCTCTTGTTGCGATTATTTGTATGCACATGGTCATCGATTTCATCACAGTAGGCCATCTGCATTTTACTTGGTTTGATTCGTATCAGTTGACGGCTTTTTTAGGTTAGCGGCGACTGGTAAATCTCTTTTTTTATGCCCTATTGAAAAGGCCCAGGCTTTGAGGATTTGAAGATAAAGGGATGCCCCAGCTAATGAAGCATAGAACCCTTATGTGGAGTGACTTAGAGCCCCAAGAACGGTCAATAGCTTGCCGTTCTTAGAGTTGAATGCTTAGCGAAGGTTGCTTTTGTTGCGACGAGCCCTTTCTTCTAGGCGAGTCTCGTGAACATTCTCAACGGCCTTAGACTGGCTATCTAGAAACTCAAGACGTGTCTCCTGTACATTCTCGATGGCCTTGGACTGGTTGCTGAGAAATTCAAGGCGTGTTTTTTGAATATCATCAATGCTCTTGGACTGACTGTCGAGAAACTCTAGGCGAGTGGCCTGTACATTCTCAATGGCTTTGGATTGATTGCTCAAGTGCTCAAGGCGAACCTTTTGGATATCATCGACGGCTTTGCTTTGGTTATTGAGGAACTCTAGGCGAGTAGACTGAATGTCTTGGATGGACTTGGACTGGTTATTGAGTTGCTCTAGGCGAGTGGCTTGGATATTATCGACGGCTTTTGACTCGGCGGCATTGGCGCTAGGTGCAAAGGCAACGGTGGCAGCGGTCAACAGTAGGGCAGTGAAGAAGTTATTTTTCATTTGTCTGGCTCCTTGGAAGTTCAATGTGTTTGCTTCATTGATTCAAGAATGCCATTGGAGACGAGCTGCCTTCTGAAGGTGAATTAAGGGCTTGCTGAGAGTTGCTGAGACCCCACCCTGAATCTGGCACAGACTCCACTCAGCCTTTCCTCATAAAAGCGATAGGACAGGAGCAAAGGAGCAAGAGGCTCCGTTGTCCAGAGGCCTCCTCGAGGCTCGCTTGGCTTGGTTCTCGATATACAGCCATGGGAACCCATTACACGAGCAAGAGCCCTATTCATGACCGCCGCGAGCAAATTACCGCTTCCACCTGGTAACTTTGGCCCTCCCTTCATCGGTGAGACCCTTAAATTTTTTACAGACTCTGACTTTGCCGGCAAACGCCACGCCGAATTTGGCCCAGTCTTCAAAACCCAACTGCTCGGCAGCCCCACTATTTTTATCAAGGGCCCTGAAGGTAATCGCTTTATCCTCTCCCACGAAAATGAATATTTTCAGGCCAGTTGGCCCCCTTAGCGTGAAAAAATTACTCGGCCCCCTATCCTTGGCGCTACAGTCCGGCCACACCCACTTGGCCAGACGCAAGCTGCTGGCGGAGTCCTTTCAACCACGGGCCCTAGCCGGATACATTCCCGCGATGGAATCCATTAGCGATCGCTACTTCCAGTCCTGGCTCAATCAAGGAGAGCTTACTTGGTATCCTCAGCTGCGCAACTACACGCTCGATATCGCCTGTAAGCTTCTGATCGGACTGGAGCAGGGTTCTAAAACCCGACTAGGAGAACTTTTTGAAACATGGTGTGCTGGTTTATTTAGCTTGCCGATAAACCTCCCTTGGACGTGGGCAAGCCTGGCGCAGTCGAACAAAGTTGCTGACCGAAATTGAGCGGCTAGTGCGTGATCGCAAAACCCTACTTCAGGCCAATCCCAACCGGTCAGAAACAGATGCGCTAGATATCATGCTCAAAGCGCGAGATGACGACACTGGAGAAGGCTTGATCTTTGAGGAACTCAAAGATCAGGTCCTGCTGCTTTTATTTGCCGGGCACGAGACACTGACTTCTGCGATCGCTAGTTTTTGCCTACTCACCGCCCAAAACCCTCAGGTCATGGCGAAAGCACGGGCCGAACAATTGCAGTTTACAGATCAACCGCTGAGCCTAGCCGTGTTGAAACAAATGACCTATCTTGATCAGGTCATCAAAGAAGTTATGCGGCTGATCCCACCTGTCGGTGGCGGCTTTCGAGAAGTCCTACGCGACGTGGAATACGGCGGATTTTGTATCCCACAGGGCTGGTCAGCCCTTTACCAAATCAACTCAACCCACAGCGACAGCAACGTTTTCCCTGACCCTAAAGACTTTAATCCAGACCGGTTTGCCCCTGATGCGCCCAAACGCGAACCGTTTAGTCATCTCCCCTTTGGCGGTGGCCTGCGCGAGTGCTTAGGCAAGGAATTCGCACGGTTAGAAATGAAGCTCTTTGCAGCCCAATTACTGCGCGATTACCAGTGGACACTCCTCCCCAATCAAGATCTGAGCATCAAAGTGGTTCCCACACCCAAACCTTGTGATGGGCTCAAAGTTCGATTTGAGAAACGTGAAACTAACTAAATAATAGGTAAGCCCCCGGCTTTGCCCTCCCGTGTACACATAAGTCCGAGACATCTCTAAAACCCTTGTCATATAAGGGTTTTAGGAACACGTTAAATTCTCAACAACTGCCATCTATTGAGAATTTATGACGAAGGATCAAGGGTTTCAGGGCTTGGTTCTATGT
>JBCDAG010000556.1:0-4008 GCA_039186165.1 Cyanobacteria bacterium P01_F01_bin.53 | reverse complement strand
TTTCCTACTACTGACGCTCACGGTCAAACCTTGATAGTCTCCCCGGCAAAGCCGGGGGCTTACCTATTATTTAGTTAGCTGCGTTTTGATGGCAAGTAGCAACAAGGCAAAAGCAACCAGTACAAAAATATTTTCGCCTTTTAAAGAAACTCGCGGGAAAATACGGGTTGTCAGAACCACAAGTAAAGCACCAGCAAAAAACCCGATAAATGGACTGACTAACAGAGAATATTCCAAATAGCTCGATAAGTCAGGGTCCTCTGAGCATCGAGAATAAATCATCAGACGTAGCATATTGAGGAACCTTGTCTCTTTTTAACTTGAGAAACAAAAACTCGCTACCGTTTAGCACCACATCAAAAGTTGGTTTGCCTGCAACGGGTGCTGCCATCATGTAGGACAGAGTTTGAGGAATGGCCTTAGTCACTGAAAATAACGCAAAGATTCACTATTACTCGTGTAATCTAGAGCAATTTTTAGCGCGTTAAACCGTATTTTCTCGATTTTTCCTCGTTAAACGATGGAAGCGCCATACAAAAATCACGCTGCCGACGGCTACGCCTGTGTACTGACCAATCCAAAGACCTACTGCACCCCAACCAGCCACAAAACAAAGAAAGTAACCGCTGGGAATACCAATGCCCCAGAAGGCGATCGCACTCAACACCATCGGGACCTTGGTATCTTGCAAGCCGTACAGCGCGCTCATGGTAATTCGCTGTATACCATCGATTATTTGAGCGATCGCACTCACCAACAACAACTCCATCGCCAGCGAAATCACAGGCACATTTTGTGGATCAGACAGCTCTAGAAACAGACCCACCATAAAACGACGGCCCAGGGCCAAACACAGACCACTCAATACCAGAAAGCACCCACCGGAAGCGATTGCAACAAACCCAGCCCGCCGTGCACCAGCAAGATCTTCCCGGCCCAGCCACAAGCCCAGCCGCGCCGTCACTGCCTGGGCCATGCCCAACGGCACCATAAAAATTAGCGCCATGGTCTGAAACGCAATCTGATGAGCGGCTAATACCGCCGTGCCCAAACTCCCAGCCATGTAGGACACTGCCGTAAACAACCCCAGCTCTAGCGCAAAGGTCACCGCAATAGGCATCCCGACCGTCATCAGTCGCCGCAAAATTGAGGCATTAGGATGCTTCCAGCCACGCCAAAAGCGATACTGACTCAGCTCTGGATGGCGCAAAATATAAACCGTAAACAGGCCAAACATCAGCCAATAACTCAGGGCACTGCCCAGCGCAAACCCCACAAGTTCCAGACGTGGCAAGCCGAATTTACCAAACCCCAATACATAGTTGCAGGCAATATTAAATGCCGTGCCTAGGCTAACAATGACCGTCACCACCTTAGCTAGAGAGAATGCGGATAAATAACCCCGCAGCATGGCAAACCCCAAGGCAGGCAGCACCCCCAGAGAGATGCCACTAAAATACTGCTGTGCTAAAACAATCACCGCCTCGGGCTGACGCAAAAATCGCATCACAGGCGTCATGTTCCATAACAACAACATAAACGGTATCGTCATCAAAAACGATAACCACAGCCCCTGACGCGCTAGCCCCGTCAACCGAGCTTTGTTGCCCGCACCATAAGCTTCTGCGGCCAGCACACCCACCGACAACACAAACCCGGCAACAACCGTTAGCGCCATTTGGAACGTTGCAGACGCCTGCGTTCCTGCCGCAAAGCTTTGCGTATCTAATCGCCCCATCATGATGGCATCAACAAAGCCCACCGCAAATTGAGCCAGTTGCGCGATCGCCAAGGGGATCGCCAAGTTTAAAAATGCACGCCCCTCTGGAATCACACCAGACGAGCGGACCTTTGAGCTAGCCTTTGTTCGGAGTGCACCCCAGCCCATGTTGTTGAAATCCTATTGTTGAAATTCGGTCGCCGACGATTTTTCTGTTGCTTCCAGCGTCTGTTTCTTATGAAAATTAGCGCCCGATCACTCACTTCGAGCGACAGCTCCACTCCGTCGAAAATCTCCCGCACCTTGCAAAATTCCTGCTGTGCCCACGCCCACTGAATGGACACCACCAAAAAACATATTCGGCTGTTGCCATTGCACAACCTGATCTGTTCCTAGCTCAACAGATTCAAACAGTGACAAGTCCAGACCATTAGCAGCCAGGCCGTCAGAAACAGAGGCGAACCCTGGCTCCAAATGAAAAACACCCCTTTCCCAGTGAATGCGCGCAGCTTCTACAGCTTGAGCGAGGGGCATCCCAAAATCCAAAATATTAGAAATCACCTGAACAATCGCCGTGCGAATACGATTGGAGCCGCCTGAGCCCAACACCAACTGCGGCTTGTTGTCGCGCAAAATCATAGTCGGCGCCATCATTGATGACATCCGTTGATTACAGGGCCACTGGTTAAAGCCTTGGGGATTGAGATCTTCTTCCCCCAACATATTATTCATCATGATTTGGGTGCCTGAAATCACATAGGAAGAACCTTCACCATTAGAAGTCGTCACGCTAGCAGCATTGCCATCATCATCCATCACGCTGATATGGGTTGTACTTCCCCATCGGTTCACCTCTTGCGAGAAAATCTCCTGAAGCGGCTGGGCGTATTTATCCACCAAATCGGCAGCAACAAACTTATCAGCAATATCAGCATCTAAAAGAGCAGGATCCAAGAGAGAGGGGTCTAGATGCAGCCGCCTGGCTTCGTTCGTCTGTCGCATCGCCTGAGATAACAACAGTAAATGCTCCACCGAGCCAAACGTCATCTTTTTAAGCTCAAACCTATCAAGCAGCTCTAAGCAAAAAGCAATCAACGAGCCCCCAGCACTCGGCGGTGGGTTGGTCAGCATTTGCACACCGCGATAGTTGATAGCAAGCGGCGATCGCACCTTCACCTCATACGCCCGAAAGTCCTCTAGGCTCAAATACCCCCCGCCCGCCTGACAATCACGCACAATCTGCTGAGCAATCTCACCTTCATAAAACGCTCGCAACGCCCCCTCATCGCCCAAACTCGCCAAATGCTCTAACAGCTCAGCGAACTGCGGCATCCGCAACCAATCTCCCGATTGCAGAAGTTTTCCCTGGGGCGCATAAATTTCCCGAGACCCTGCCGAAGCCGACAAAATAGGCGCCAAGACTTCGTACACAGAACTTTGAAACGCATTCACTGGTAAACCCATACGGGCACAATCCACCGCCGGTTCTACCACCACGCTCAATGGTAAGCACCCCAGCTGGCGATGCACCGTCAACAAGCCAGCCAACATACCCGGCACCGCCATAGAGGCTAGCCCAATATGAAATTCCTGAACGGTATCACCAAAGTTGGCCTCAATCGGATAGAAATCAGGTTTGGCCACTTCTTCACGGTGGCCCGGTGTCTGTGTGAAAAAATCAAACAGTGTATTGCCGCTTGCATCACCAGCGCCGTGACCTTTCAAAGAAGCCCCATTAGCTTCATGGGCCAACAAAAAACCGCCACCCCCCAGAGACGTCAGGGTGGACTCCGCCACACAGGCCATAAAACACGCTGCCACAGCAGCATCGAAAGCATTACCACCCACCTCCAAAATGAGGCGACCCGCTTCAGCCGTTTTTTCATGCCCTGAGGCCACCACACCCGCCATCTGCTCTCCTTACAAGCCCATGCATTTGCTCTCACAAGCCTATGCATTCTATAGCGAGGACAGCGAATCATTTCAGTAATCATTTCAGAACAAATGTATTACTTTTACTTCTCAGACATCCCCGTTGAGCAATTAATAATTTAGAGTGGGAATTAATACAGAGGAAGGACGCTCTTTAAAAAAGATGGCTATTATTGCGCTCAAGGCCTGGTATCTCAGCGATTATGAACCGATTCGCGAATTGGAAAACCGGCCCCACGATCTTCGCTTGGCCAAAAATAGCCTGCTCAAATCCGCCCTGCGTGCCGACTTCTTAGAAGATATTGAAGAGGTTAAGCAGGCTGAGTGGTTTCAGCAATACCTTGAAGGCGACTTGG
>JBCDAG010000555.1:0-4017 GCA_039186165.1 Cyanobacteria bacterium P01_F01_bin.53 | reverse complement strand
GCTGCCGTGGTCGGTAGCGTACCGTTCTCCCACTGCCAGGCTTGATTTACGCTCCAGCTGAGAACCTCATAATTAAGATCGGTTTCGATGCCGAGGCTACGGCCCGCATAGTCATTAAATGTGGTCGTAAACGGCGGTTGGATAGCGTACGCAGCCGGGTCAAAGTCGGGGCGCTCATTAACAGCAAGGGCTTCAATGCCGGTGTAGCGTGCGTCAAAACGACCGATGCTACGTTTTTCAGGGCGGAGTAATTCCTTACAAAATCGGGAAATGTTGACCCGTAGGTTCGAACCTAGGACAAAGTCCACATCCACACCAATGTAGCGAGCCAGGGTGGTAGCGATGGTTTGCCGCTCGCTCTCCGGTAAGCGATCTCCTTGCATTAAGGCCAGCGTGAGCTCACGCTCTGACCAGGTTTCAACTTCCTCCAGAAAATCCGTTAGCGATCGCTGTTGGAGTTCGGGGACAAGTTTTTTGTGATACCAGGCGGCAGCTGCATAGGTGGGGACAAATAACGGGAAGGGCAAATCGTCACCGCGTCCAAAAAAGACTGGCCGCAAATCCATCGCATTGGAAATAAGGACAATGCCGTTAAAACTAATGCCAAGATCGATTAAATGGCTGGCAAGACCCGCGGCACGGGTGGTGCCATAGCTTTCGCCAGCCAAATAAAGCGGTGACGTCCAGCGCTGGTAGCGGGTTAAATATAACCTAATAAATTCACCAACAGAGTGAATATCGCCCTCGTAACTCCAGAATTTCTTATCTTTGTCTTTGTTGATCGCCCGGCTAAAGCCTGTGCCCACTGGGTCGATAAATACCAAATCGGCCCGGTCAAGCCAAGTGTAGACATTGTTTTGCAGACGATAGGGTGGCGGCGGCTGAAAACCATTGGGTTCCATCACGATGCGTTGGGGGCCAAGGGCACCCAGGTGCAGCCACACTGAGGAAGAGCCAGGACCGCCATTAAAGGCAAAAATCAACGGTCGGGGCTCAGTTGTTTCAGTGAGAGTGTAAGCCGTGAAGAAAATTTCGGCTTCAGTTTCGCCAAATTCATCTTTCAGAGGAATCGAGCCTGCATGGGTGGTATATTTCAGAGTCTTATCAGGCAGTGCCAATTCTTGCTGCTTTTCTAAGGGCTCAATGCTGAGAAGCTGACGTTTCTTTTCCTTTTTTTCTTGGGGTTTTCCGGCTTCTGCGGTTCCGTTAGCGTTGGAAGAATCTTGTTCTTGTGTGGACATGGTGATGCTAGGGAAGAAAATTAAAAATTAGAGGTGGTCACACAGGTTCGGTTTGATCGGCATGGCCTACCTAGAATGACTTACGCCATGGTTAAACCACCATCTACGGCAATTGATTGACCGGTGATGGCATTGCTCCAATCAGAGGCAAATAACAACACAGATTGGGCAAACTCCTCTACTGAAATTGCCTGACGTAAAGGTGTGCTGTTGGCAACCAGATCAAATACTTCATCAGTAGTAGTACTGCTGGCATCCGTTGTGCGCAACAGGCCACCTGCAATCAGGTTTACTCGAATACCATACTGTCCCAGTTCTGTAGCCAAGTTACGAGTCAAACCGACCAGGCCAGCTTTTGCTGTCGTGTAGTCATAATAAGTAACAACAGGATTATAGACCAGGTTAGTTGAAATATTAATCACCTTGCCAAAGTGCTGGGCTTTCATCTGTGGCACCACAGCCCGCACCATATTAAACGCCCCTTTGATGGCTCCGTCAATTTGTTGTGAAAAGTTTTCCCATTGAACTGTTTCAACACTTGTATAGGGGGCAGCTGGATCAAACTTATAGGTGGGTAAGGCATTGTTGACCACCACATCCACTCTGCCATAGGTCTCAACCACCTGCGTTGTCATCGCCTCTACCTCTGACAATGTGGTCACATCGGCTTGATACGAAAAGGCTTGCCCCCCTTTTTTCGTAATAGCGTTTACCACTTGGTTAGCCTGGTCAGCACTCTTTAAATAGTTGACGCAGACGGCAGCACCTTCAGCGGCTAAAACCTGAGCAATGCTAGCACCTACGCCGCGACTAGCTCCAGTAACAATGGCAACTTTGTTTTTTAGAATCATGCAGATGAACAGAATCTATCAGAACGATTTATTTTGACACTTCTAAGCATAATTCTTTTGGTCTTTCAATATCACTATTTAAAGGACCAAAATTTCTGAAACCCCGTCACCATAGTCCATAAAATCTGAATGAACCAGGGTGCTCCGACATCAATTCGTTTATCAACCTTATGCTGATCCCCTGTGCGATCAAATTCTAGTTCATTGTCTTCTCGACTAAATATGCGAACAGGAAGAGAGTACAAAATTTTGATTGATGGTATTTGGTATCCGGGAGTAGGCTTAAACCATACAAGAGTATTCCTTTAGGAAACATATGCCCAACTGCCACTATTCCGCTTCCCAAGGTGAACAAATATCAATCAAACAACCATTGGGGTCCTGGGTCAAAAAACGACGCTGACCATAAAATTCATTACGCGGCTCTTGAATTATGGGTAACCCCATATCCACTGCCTTTTGATAGACGCTATCTACATCAGCTACGACAAACGTTACATACATGCCTGTTGGGTTTTGCTGGTATTGCGCTGGCACTAGTTCGTGGTCTCGTTTGATAATGCCATACTCAATTTCTGAATTCTCTGGTGAACACAGTTGAACATACCAATCACTGTCATATTTAACGTTTAAGCCAAGCAAATCCACATAGAAGTTTTTGCTGCTTGGTAAGTCATCTGAACAAATATTTGTCAGTATTCGCATGTTTTCTCCCCTAGGCTTTACCAGCGCTGCCAAACAATCTGATTTTTTCAGCAATAACCGCCTGCATTGCCTCTGTTGTCGATTTTTGACAGTCTAGCAAATCGGGTTGATCATCCGATCTTCCATATTCTCGCCAAAACTGGAGATATTTTTGTCGTACTTCAGTGTTGACGTTAAACTTACACACGCCTAAGTCAATCGACTGCTGAATCATACTGGCTGGCAATCCAGAAGCTCCATGCAACACTAAAGGCATATCTATTAGCTGGCGAATCCTGGCTAGACGCTCAAAGTCTAAGTTAGGTTCACGGTAGTACCGGCCATGCACATTGCCAATGGTAACGGCTAAAAAATCTACGCCTGATTCTGCAACAAAGTCCTTTGCTTGCTCAGGATCAGTCATTTTGGCTTCCCATTCAGCAACCGTGATGTCATCTTCGGTACCGCTAATCCTGCCTATCTCGGCTTCTACTGTGGCTTCCTGACTATGGGCTAAAACAGTCATTTCTCGGGTAAACGCCAGGTTTTCTGCCAAGGGAAACTTAGAACCATCGGCCAAAATCGATTGCACACCTGCTTTGAGCGCAGTTTCGATAGTGGCACGATCATCACAGTGGTCTAAGTGTACTGACACGGGCACTTTTGCCGAATCGGCGGCTTCTAAAAAGAGTGCCACTAGTGGAGACCCGCCATACTCCAAGACATTAGGCAAAATTTGGATCATGGCGGGACTATTTTCTGCTTCAGCTGCATTCACAACAGCTTTAACGCCTTCTAAGTTATATAGATTAAATGCACCGACGGCGTAGGAGTGTTTTTGGGCAGCGTCTAGAAGTTCTTTGGTGGACGTCAGCATAAATTATGAGAGATACCAGGCGCGTTACTCAATCCAGAGTAGCCTTTATGGTGCATAACTTTATCACGAGTTTATCAATGGAGATAACATATGGGCAACAGCCTATTATCTCTGTGGCAGTAGTAGTAGATGACCTTCTATTAGTGAATTCGAACACGTATGGGTATGAATTACTTTTTGGGGTTGTCATCACTTACATGCACAGTAGACCTCTTGGTGAATTGAGAGTAACCGTCGCTTACAAATGTTGGTGAGCCCATAGGGCAGCCTGGGTGCGATCGCGAACATCCAACTGACAGAAAATATTAGTCAGGTGATTTTTAATCGTACCTTCAGTCAGATTCAGGACGGTTGCAATCTCTCG
>JBCDAG010000554.1:0-4024 GCA_039186165.1 Cyanobacteria bacterium P01_F01_bin.53 | reverse complement strand
TTGTGGGGTTGTTTGTATTTTGTTTGGGGGTTTTTTGGGGTGGTGGGGGGCGGGCGGGGGGGCCTGGCGGGGAAGTGGTGGCGACAACAGTGGCTTCGGTGGGGCCGTAGGTGTTGAGGATAGTGGGCTGACTAGAGGAGTGAGATTGTTGGACCCAGGTCTGCCAGTTTTGCAGCTGTTCGGGCTGGGCGGCTTCTCCGCCAATAATGATTAGGCGGAGGGCTGGAGGGAGGGCAGTGCTAGTGTTAGGGAGTTCGGTCGCGAGCTGATGCCAGTAGGCGGTGGGGAGATCGAGTACGGTGAGGCCTAGGTCTTGGCATTCGGTGATGAAGTGGCTGGGGGAAGAGAGCATTTCATCGGTGCGCAGGATGAGAGTAGCCCCTGTGCAAAGGGCAGGGAAAATCTCCTCAGCGGCGGCGTCGAAGTTGATGGAGGCGAATTGGAGGACGCGGTCTTGTGCAGTGATTTTGTAGCTGGCGATTGCTGCGCGCACAAAGCTTACAAGTGCCTGATGCTCGATCATGACGCCTTTGGGCTTTCCAGTAGAGCCTGAGGTGTAAATGACGTAGGCAAGGTTTTGCTCGGTGACGTTGCGATTGGCGATGTCGTTTGTTTTGGATAGTGATTCGTCAGTGCTTGGCGGAGCAGTATCTAGACAGACAAACGGTGTGTTGAGTTTGGGTAGGGCGGCCTGAATGCTTTGAGTGGTGACAATTGCTTGAGGGTTGGCGTCTTCTATCATCATGGCGAGGCGCTCTGATGGATAGGTTGGGTCGAGTGGGACGTAGGCGCCGCCTGCTTTGAGGATGGCGAATAGGCCAACGAACATGTTGATTGAGCGGTTGAGGCACAGTCCTACCAGGCTATCGGGGCCGATGCCGAGGGTTATGAGTTGATGGGCAAGCTGGTTTGCTTGGTCGTTTAGCTGCTGGTAGGTGAGGGATTGGTTTTGATGGGTAAGGGCGATCGCATCAGGTGTTTTCTTAACTTGGGCTTCAAAGAGATGGTGAATACAGACAGGTTCGGGGGTCGATTCTGTGATGTTGAATTCTGTGGCGTTGATTTGAGGATGATTCCAGCTGGTGAGGATCTGCTCTTTTTCGGCTGGTGTGAGAAGCGGTAGAGCGCTGATGGGGGTATCCGGGCTGTGAGCGATCGCATGCAACAAAACTTGAAAGTGCCCGATCATCCGCTCAATGGTATCTGCATTGAACAGCTCAGTGCTGTATTCTAAGGTGCCTTTTAGTCCGTCTGCGCTTTCACGCATAGAAAGGGTGAGATCGAATTTGGCTGTTGTCTTTTCTATATGCTCAGTTTGAATAGACAGATCAGTCAGCTGTTGGGTTAACTGGGGCGTATTTTGTAAGATAAAGAGAACTTGGAACCAAGGAGAATAGCTGAGATCGCGCTCTGGCTTCAGCGTTTCTAGCAGTTGTTCAAAGGGAACGTCTTGGTGGGCATAAGCGCCCAGTGAGGTCTGCTTGACTCTCTCTAGCAGCCGGGTAAAGCTAGGATCTCCTGAGAGGTCAGTCCGCAGCACTAGTGTATTGAGAAATAGACCGATGAGAGACTCTAATTCCTTACGGGGACGGTTAGCGATAGGAGAGCCGACCATGATATCGGTCTGGCCGCTGTAACGATAAAGCAATACATTGAAAACGGCCAGCAAAGTCATGAACAATGTTGCGCCGTTTGCTTGGCCAAGTGCCTTTAGTTTTGCTGCGATCGCCTGGGGAACAGAAAAAGAAAGCTGTGTTCCTTGATTTGTTCTTTGGGGTGTGCGTGGGTAATCGGTCGGGATTTCTAGGAGCTGAGGAGCACTAGATAGCTGATTTTCCCAATAGCTGAGCTGTGCACTGATGGCTGATTCTGTAAGCTGCTGTCTTTGCCATTCGCTAAAGTCAACGTACTGCACAGGAAGGGGAAGGAGTGGATTCTGTTGGCCGTTAGCATAGGCTTTGTAGAGTTCGCCAAGCTCCTGTGTGAGTACACCAATGGACCATCCATCTGCTGCGATATGGTGAATGACGATTTGGAGAACGTGTTCTTGCTCGCTTAGCTTAATGAGTGCAGCACGTATCATTAAATCGACAGAGAGATCGAAAGGTTGTTTGGCCGTTTGAGTCAGGTACTGGGTAAGGGCATCTTCCTGGGCTTCTGCTGGCGTACCAGAAAGATCGGTAACAGGAAGATCAAAGAGGATGTGGGGTGCAATTACCTGTTGGGGAACGTCTTGACTGGTGACAAAGCGAGTCCGTAAAGCTTCGTGCCTTTCTACGATCGTATTTAGCGTTTGTTGAAGGGCCGCGGTATCTAGCGGTCCGCGCAGTCGTAAAATGCGCAGCATATGGTAAGCGCTACTCTCAGGATCTAGCTGTTGCAAGAACCACAGGCGCTGTTGTGCCAACGAAAGCGGGGCTGTGTCAGCGTGTTGGCCTTTGAGAATGGCAGTGGGAATAGCCGTGAGATTGCCAGAGACTTCGGTTTCTGTATCTATCGTTGAGCTAGCCTCAAAGTCCGAGCTGATAACTTGTGCCAGCTCCGCAATGGTCGTTGCTTCAAACAGGAGGGCGAGTGGAATATGAATTTGGCAATAGGTTTGAATGCGGGCAACGACCTGAGTGGCGAGCAGAGAATGGCCCCCTAGCTCAAAGAAGTTGTCGTGAATGCTGATTTTCTTGAGGTTTAGCACATCTTGCCAAATCTCAGTGAGCTGATGTTCTAGGGGTGATCTGGGCGCAATGAAGGGGACTTCTGATTGAAGGGCAGATTCGTCTGACTGTGACAGAGCCTTACGATCAATTTTGTTGCTAGGGGTTAGCGGGAACTTATCGAGTAGAACAAAAACAGAAGGCACCATGTAGCTGGGCAGCTGTTGCTGGAGAAACTGTCTGAGGTCTCGGTTGGTGGGGCAATTTTCTGGATTGGGCACAAGATATCCAACCAAGCGCTTATCGCCGGGGCGATCCTCTCGGGCGAGGACGGTGCATTGTTGCACCGCAGGATGAGCGGCAAGGGCTGACTCTACTTCGCCTAGCTCAATGCGGAAACCTCGGATTTTCACCTGGTCATCTAAGCGCCCGAGGAATTTTAGATTGCCGTCGGGGAGGCGGCAGGCGAGGTCACCTGTTTTATAGAGGCGATTTTGAGGAGCCGAACTGGATGAACTGTTGCTGAAGGGGCTAGGAATAAAGCGCTCTTTGGTGAGGTTAGGGCGGTTAAGGTAACCTCTGGCGAGTCCGGGGCCACCGATGTGGAGTTCTCCGGCAATGCCTGTGGGGACGGGTTGCAGGTGGGTGTCGAGGAGGTAGGTTTCGACGTTGGGGAGGCTTTGACCGATAGGGATCACACAGTGTGCTGCCGGTGGACAGTTTAGAGCTGGCTTTTGATGGAGGATGGGAACGGGGGAAGGGGGAAGGGGAAAAGTGGTGGCAACGACGGTGGCTTCGGTGGGGCCGTAGGTGTTGAGAATGGTGGGTGGGTTAGCAAGGTTGGACTTTTGGACCCAGGTTTGCCAATTTTGCAGCTGTTCGGGTTGGGCAGCTTCTCCGCCGATGATGATTAGGCGGAGGGCTGGGGGAAGGGCCGTGTTGGTGTTGGGGAGTTCGGTGGCAAGCTGATGCCAGTAGGCAGTGGGGAGATCGAGTACGGTGAGGCTCAAGTCTTGGCATTCGGTGATGAAGTGGCTGGGGGAGGAGAGCATTTCATCGGTGCGCAGGATGAGCGTGGCCCCTGTGCAAAGGGCAGGGAAGATTTCTTCGGCAGCGGCGTCGAAGTTAATGGAGGCGAATTGGAGAACGCGATCGCGCTCAGAAATCTCGTATTTATCAGTGGCTGCGCAGGTGAAGTTCACCAGTGAGCGATGTTCGATCATCACACCTTTGGGTTTTCCAGTGGAGCCTGAGGTGTAGATAACGTAGGCCAGCTGGCGGGGAGTATGCGAACTCTCTAAGTTCTGGGTAGAGTGCTGATCAAGATCTGTGGCTGTGTCAAGACAAACGGTCGGTGTTGAGATATTTGGTAG
>JBCDAG010000553.1:0-4059 GCA_039186165.1 Cyanobacteria bacterium P01_F01_bin.53 | reverse complement strand
CTGTGTAATAGCCCTCTCTTTTTCTTTTAAGACTCAGACCTACATAAACTTACCAGCCATACTGAGCATATCGCCCATATCCACATCACCATCACCATCACCATCTAAAAAGGCAGTGAGAATGGGATTGTTGTCAGTAGCAGGAGCAGCGCCGCCCTTTTTATTCCCTGCACTGAGAAACTGCATCACCAAAGGCAATACCATCGGCAAAATGCCCTGCACCTGGTTAGCATTGAGGCTTGTCTTGTTCGTCACAGCCGAAACCATTTCAGTGAGCTGGCTGTTATTAAATAGCTGAGGAATAACAGCCGCACCATTCGCGGCACCTTGCTCAATAAGCGCCTGAGCAGCACCGTCACCCTCACTTTTACGCTTGTCATTTAAAGAAGAGCGCACAAACCCACCAATCACAGACATCGCCTGCTGCATCGTGTCAGAATCAGCATTATTTTGTTGGCCCACCTGCTTAGCTGCACCCAAAATGCTAGTGAGTTGGCTAGCACTCGCTTGACGGCTGGGGTCAGCAACGGCCTTCATGACCTGATCAAAAAGTCCCATAGTCGAAAGTATTCCTTACATTAGATGAGTCGTCTGCTTTTTTGAGTCACTGCGGCTGAAACGTTTGGCTGAAACGCCTGGCAGCAAAGCCTTTGTTAAGCCACAGATCAAACATACAGGGGGTTATCACAGGCATTATACGGTAAGGTTTTGGCTTGGTTTTATACCTTGTGATGTAGCCAACGGTGCCCCTGCTTTAGGCAGGGCCTATTTCCCTAAGCTGATGGGCTATAACTAAAACTTAAGAAGGTCCGTTTTAGATGGGCCTTTAGATGGGCCGTTTTGGACGGTCAAATTGTTTAAGAAGGTAATGTGCCATGGCCTGTCGCGATCACAGAACTCAGTCCCCTTTCAGTCAACCCCCTTTCATGGGCGCTTTGCTCAGAACCTCTATACGCTGGACCCTCCGTGGGTCATTGGCGATTGGCGGACTGTTCTGGCTGGCGGGCTGTAGTGGTGGACCGATTGTCGCGCTGGACCCACCCCCGGAAAGTGCTGTGGCGCTGCCAGAGTTGGCAAATGTGGCAGTCAATTCTGATGCGACGGTGTGTCGCCTGAATGAGGCGGTGACGACCACGGGTGGGCAGTACAGTACAAATGTAGACCTAACGGCAAGTGTTGCATTGCCTGGAGATGCAGGCGTAGATGTGGTGATGACGCAGTGGGGTGCGATCGCTGCTGTAACTGAAGGCAATAGTGGCACCTTGCACTGGGTGGACCCGGCCACGGGAGAGAGTTTGAAGACGGTGGCGTTATCTGGGGTCGTGGGTGATCTGGCCTATGACGGGCAGGGGCTGATCGCGATGTCGATACAGTCTGTTGTGAACGACACAAATAACAACAACTTCAATGGCAACAAGATCGTGGTGCTCGATGCTCAGAGCGGGGCAGAGGTAACAGAAATTGATTTGCCGGGGGTGAGCCGAGTAGCAATGTCTGCGGATGGTTTTATTGGGGCGATCGCTGGTAAAACTGTTCACTTATACGACAACAACAATGCGGAAGTCTTCACCAAGGAGCGAGACTACACCGGGGTCACGGATATCGAGGTGCGTAGCTGCGATAGCGAGCAGCTGGTGTATGTTACGAGCTTTCGCAATGCCTCGTTTGTGGACCTAAATGGCAAGCGAAACCCGGTGCAGATTGCCAGACTGGAGGCGTTGGATTTTACCGGTGTGGTGCAGTGGTCGCTGTTTGATGACAGTACTGAAACCATAAAACAGAATGTGGCCGATACTCGGCTGTACCGGGTGACGATGGGGCGCGATGGCTACCTCTACATTGCTGGAGAGAGTGCGGGAACGGCGACTATTTTCCGCTGGCGCGGGCAGCCGATGACGGCAGATGAACAGATTGGCCGTGCCCGACCCTTTGTGGCCCGGATTGATGAATATTCTCAGTTGCACAATAGTGGCTCGGCCCACTTGCCCTACTATGCGCGGGTGCATCCTACCGAGGGTGAGCTGGTAACCGCGCAAATGAGCTTTCCCCGTCGCTCGAATACGAAGGCGAATGCGATGCGATTGGGCGATATTGCTGTCGGAGAAAATGGTGGATTGTTCTTTGGGGGCGCGGCGAGTGCTTCGATTGCGAATCGAGAGAATTTGACCCTTAACGGAGCGCCGGTAGGTGGATATGCGGGACGCGATCGCACTTGGATGTCCATCGCCCCTGACTTCCGCACCCGCAACTTTTGGACGGTGTTGGCCGATGAAGGCGGCAAAGGCATCGTACAGGGTGTGGATGCGGGCTATGGCTATAGTGCGGCGCTGAGTAATGTGGAGAGTGGCACAGTGCCAGTGACAACAGGCGAGCAAGCAGGCACCGTCTTCTTGAGCTTTACCACAGAGTAAGCCGGGATATACTATAGGTATTGAAGTTAAGAACTCCTTTTCTTGCATTCACTTTTCTGCATTGACAATGACTTTTCAAGAGCTAGAGTTGCAGCTACTGTCCCTCAACCCTACCGATAAGGTGAGAGCTATTGAGGTGCTCACGAAGAGTTTGGGGAGTACGGCAAAAGGCATAGCGCATACGCCTGGAGTCTGTGGGGGCGATGCGCGGCTGGATAATACCCGCATTCCTGTTTGGGTATTGATGCAGGCCAAGGCCAGTGGCTATAGTGATGCGGATTTGCTCGCTAGCTATCCGATGTTATCTGCGGCGGACTTGGTGAATGCTTGGGCCTATGCTGAGGCTTTTCCTGATGAAATTGAGCAGGCGATCGCCCGCAATGAGGCTGCTTAGCCAATGGCGCGCTTTTATGCCGATGAGCAGTTTCCTTTGCCTGTCGTGAAACGGTTACGAGCGTTAGAGCATGATGTGCTGACAGTACAAGAGGCGGGCAATGCAGACCAGGGTATTTCTGATGATGACGTGTTGGCGTTTGCGATCGCGCAAGAACGGGCTGTTCTAACGCTCAATCGCTATGATTTTGTGAAGTTGCATCGTGCCAGTGACGATCACTTTGGCATTGTTGTGTGTACCAATGACAAAAACTGGAAATTGTTTGCAGCCCGTATTGATGAGGCGGTTTCTGTGGCGCAAAGCCTGCGGGGACGACTCCTGCGAATTAACCGTCCTGCCCAAGAGTAGCGCCAGGGACGATCGCACTTGGATGTCCATCGCCCCTGACTTTCGCACCCGCAAATTTTGGACGGTGTTGGCCGATGAAGGCGGCAAAGGCATTGTACAGGGTGTGGATGCGGGCTATGGCTATAGTGCGGCTCTGAGTAATGTGGAGAGTGGCACGGTGCCGGTGACGACAGGAGAGCAAGCAGGCACCGTCTTCTTAAGCTTTACCGCCGAGTAAAATAGCCTCTCACCAGGGCCTTGCCTGGGAAAACTCACCTTTTTTGCGGCGCTTCGGCGCAAAACCACCCACCGAGCACCCCATAATCATAAAAACACCGGCCAAAGAACCCTTTCGAGGGGTGTGGGGAAGCTTGGGTCCCCACGTTATGGAGGGTGTGGGAGGGCAAGTCCCACGCAGGGTTCTTCGCTCTTCGTCAATATTCTTAGACTTTGTCTAAATCTTCTCTAACAAGGAGAAAAACAAGAGGCAAGACGAAAGACGATAAGAAATGGGGAAACACATTATGAAATTGGCCTGGTGCCTTAGTGTGTTTCCCCGCACCCCTCCCCTGCTTGGAGCCTTGAGGTGCTGCCTGGGGCCCTAACTCCCCCAGCCCCCCGAAAGTGAGATATTGACTTTACCAGTAGATTTTCGAGGAGTGCTCGGTGGGTGAAGCCGTCACGCGTGACGCCAAACAGAAGGGACTGAAGCGGAAAAATTGAACGCAAGTAATATCAGGCACTTTTGTTTTTTGCTACGCTGCGGCGCAAAACCACCCACCGAGCACCCCATGCATTCTCTCAAAACACTTCGCCAAGAAACCCTTGCAGGCTCCCGTGTACACACAACTATGAGAACCACATAGAACCAAGCCCTGAAACCCTTGATCCTTCGTCATAAATTCTCAATAGATGGCAGTTGTTGAG
>JBCDAG010000552.1:0-4078 GCA_039186165.1 Cyanobacteria bacterium P01_F01_bin.53 | reverse complement strand
GACAGTTGGTCGGTGAGCGCTATAAATCGCTATTGGATTATTATGGGCAGTCATAGGGCTACACTGGGCCTCCATTTCCAACGGATATCCACACCATAGCAAGACATGTAGCGGTTTCTTGTACTTGTGTGTACACGGGAGGTCTTAAGGGAAGGGGCAATACAACATAGGGGCAATACAACATTAAGTTTCGGTACCGAATAAGGCAGCTTCTCCAAAGCCCACAGTATCTTTGAAGAGGATCAGCGCCTGTTTAACTTGCACTATATTTACTATTTGCTATGTCTGATGTTGCTGCCACGGTTCAAACGGTCGATGCCTTGCTCACTGCCTATCAGTCGGGTGAGCGAAATTTTGCAAATGTCAGCCTGCCGAACATTACCTTGCGTGGGGCTGACTTGAAAGGCGCTGACCTCAGCTATGCTGACTTTAGCGAGGCCGATCTGAGTCAGGCTAACCTACGTGGCGTTGACCTTAGCTATGCCAATTTGTGCGAGGCGAACCTAACCGGCACCGACCTACGCGGGGCAATGCTCCTAGGCACAGACTTACGTGAAACCCAGTTGGAAGGCACGCTGCTACAGTCGGCAGACTATGACCCTGATGAAACGCACTTTCCCTTGGGCTTTGACCCAAAAGCTGCTGATATGAAATGTGATCGCTAATGCACCGGCTGCTAATTCAGGAGACCTCTGTTGTTGCGATCTCTCAGAGATGGTTTTCGAAAACTGATTCAATAGTTTTTAACAACTCTCCAAAATTCGTTTTTGTCGGATTCAGTTTCAGCAAACGAGCTAACCCCAAAGTTTTTTGTGGCCCTAACTCTTGATTCATTTTTTCTGTTGAAACACAGTAAAATTCCCATTGGTCCAAATTAAGCGGATTAACTGTGCTTTTTTCCATATGTGCCAAAAGACAAAACACGTAAATATCGGATTGGCGACTTTTTTCTTCTGCATAGGTATTGGATGCCGAGTCCCATGCGTGTGTTGGTTTGATATTAAACTGAATGTTTGATACTTCCTTCTGGGTCCAACTTTGTAGATAGGCCGCAGATTTAACCTCAACTTTAGTCCCTGACGATGTTTTGACATCATACGCATCCCATTCAATACGCACTTCGTCACAAACCCCGACAGCCAAAGCCACAATGTATTCTGCCAATACTCCACGCAGTGCATTATTCACCAAATCAGAACCAGACCACTGCCAAAAACTGAGAAGGCTGGATTCAAGCTCATTTGAGTTGTAGAGAAAATGTTCTAATCCTGATTTTTGAGTTACCTTAATTGCGTCGAGATTGTTGTTCATCACTCATTTTATTTATTCATCTGCCCCATTAAATGCTCCCCGACTCGCAAAGCATTAGCCATGATGGTTAGAGCCGGGCTGACGCTAGCGCAGGAGGGGAAAAAGCTGCTGTCTACCACATACAGATTTTGAATTTCGTGGGTGCGACAGTTAAGATCTAGTACAGAGGTAGCCGGATCAGTTCCCATACGGGCTGTGCCACACTGGTAGCCCACCACCTCTATGGGAGATTGCCCCCGTGGGTAGAGCGTCCCCGACCGCAGGCCAATGCCAGTATTTTCCATTTCCCTTAGCACTCCCATCCAGCGGTACACGAGACGATCGTGAGCTTCCCAATTGTTGGGGGTAAACTCGTAGCGTAGCTTTTTGCGCTTGCGGCCAAAGTGGGTGTCTTTTTGCCAGTAAATGCGATTGTTGGGATCCGGTAAGGTGCCGGTATGGGCCCACCAGCCGATGGATCGTTTTACCAGCTGTTTTAGGCTGGCTCCAGGCAGAATGCGGGCAATCACCGACAAAATGGGGGGTGATTCGGCAAAGATTAAATCCTGCAGTAGGCCACCGCTGTTTTCGATGTGGCCCATGGGGTAAGGGTAATCGCCGTAGCCCCAATAAAAGTCGTTGATGCTGACGCTGGGGGGAAAGGTGCCTTTAATGTTGGCCTCTACCCGGTCCACAATCACCGTCATTAAATGCTTCATCAGGTTGCGCCCCAGCAGGCCGGACTGATTGGCTAGGCCATCGGGGTGCTTTTCATTGGCAGAATCGAGCATCAGAGCGGTTGAATTAATCGCGCCGCAGGCGAGGACGACAACATGGCTGCTAAACATAATTGTTTGGCTGCCTGCCGGGGTGTTAATTTCTGCCTGTATGCCCTTGATTTCGCTACCCGATGAGTTGGTGTGGAGGGCGACGACTTTGGCATTGGTTTTGAGGGTAACATTATCGTGTTTGAGGGCCAGGTCAATGCCAAAGATTTCTGCATCGCCGGTGGGGTCTTCCTTACTCTGAGTCAAGCTGACGGGCAGGGTGGTGGGGTGTAGCCCGGTGGCGGAAATTTTTTCTACAACCGGCTGCATCAGCCGGGGATGGGGGGAGGCTGCGTAGAGATACTCTTGACTGTGGGGCGGTTCGGTGGGGTCGTTTTGCTGATCGCCGTGCACTTGATAGAGCTGTTCGGCTGCGGTGTAGTAGGGTTCAAAGTCGGTGTATTTTAGGGGCCATTCTGGGGTGATGCCATCTTGGTAGGTGACGGCTTCAAAGTCGCGATCGCGCATCCGCATCAAAGAGGCCCGGTAAATCTTGGTGTTACCCCCTACGGCATAGTTAGCCTGGGGCGAAAAGGGTTCTCCGGTCTCGTCGTACCACTGCTCCGGTGAGCGGTAGCGGGTCGTTTTATACACATCAATATCGGCCCGATTCTGGTCTTCGGCAGCCATGAGATCGCCCCGTTCCAAGACCAAAATTTGCTTGCCCGTGGGTGCCAATGCCTGGGCCAAGGTGCCGCCCCCTGCCCCAGAGCCCACAATGATTACGTCATAGTGGTGATCGTCAATAATCATACCTTGCCCTGCAACCTATCGCCACACGTAGATCAAAATAAACAACACAATCCAGATTACATCTACAAAGTGCCAAAACAATGAGGTGGCCTCTACGCCAAATTCTCCCCCGTCATAGTTGTTGGGAATAAACGACCGACCCAGCATAATGCCTTGGAGCAAAACGCCCGTAAACACATGCAGCCCGTGGAACCCGGTAAGCAAATAAAACGTGCCGCAAAAGACATTATCCGTAAATCCAAAGGGTAAACCATTCCATTCCACCGCCTGCCCATACAGAAAGTAGCTACCCATGGCCATCGTCAGTAGCCAAAAGGCCCGGAAGCCCCAGAGATTCTCTTCCCTTAAAAATCTCTCTGCGAAGTAAATTACAAAGCTGCTGGAAACTAGCACAATACTGTTGATCAAAGGTTCCTTGACTTCTAAGCCTTCAAACCCGGCAGGCAGCCAATCTACGGCATTGAGCTTGTAGACGGCATAGCCTACAAAGAAGCTCAGGAAAATGATACTTTCTGACAGCAAGAAAACAATAAAGCCAAACATGCGAAAGTCTTCTTCATGCTCGCCGCCGTGGGCATGATGGGCATGGGATTCGAGGTCGGAGTTAGGTGCGGTTACAGATTTTGTCATAGGTGATGTTAATAATTAGCGTTATAAATTCTCTAGCGTCTCCCCTTTTTTACGCTTTGCGAATGCCCAAAGGGCTTTAGAGAGATTGAAAGGGAGCTAGCATCTGTGTGTAGACCCTAGCCTTACAAAAGAGTGAAACACCAAGGCCACTAGGTTGTTTTTGCACAGCTCCATAATCATTTGATCAATTGTCATTCTCTGGAGTATCGAACAAAGCGCCGTTGGTAAAGCCATTGTTAGAGCCATTGTTAGAGCCATTGGTAACCCCGCTGGCAGCCCCACCAGCAATCGCAAGTAGTTCCGGCTCCACCAGTGGCTTATCTTCACCGTAGCCATAGGGAGCAGACACAATGACTGGCATCACATCAAAGTTCTCATGGGGCGGCGGCGACGGCACTAGCCACTCTAAGCCAATGGCCTGCCAGGGGTTAGGGGGCGCTTTTTTGCCAAGGATCCAGGAACTTAAAACATTGAGTAAAAAGGGCACAATGGACACTCCTAGCAAGACTTCCATATTGGCGACCCAGCTTGCGCCGCTTTTTGACCCACCGGTGAAGCCGCCGCCATGAATACCGATG
>JBCDAG010000551.1:0-4080 GCA_039186165.1 Cyanobacteria bacterium P01_F01_bin.53 | reverse complement strand
GTTTCGGAATATTGACGACAATGAGAATTCTGATAACAAATACAATATAGCTTTTAGTCCAAAAGGAGTTTTTGCTGTCGGTAGTCCAGACAGTACTATAAAATTATGGAGTTTTAATGGTGAACTTTTAGAGCGGTTCACTACATTTGGGGCAGAAGTAACAGCTCTAAGTTTTAGTCCTGATGGAGAACGAATTGCGAGTGGAGGTAAAGATGGTAAGGTTCGCTTGTGGAGTAGTGCTGGACAACTACTCGGTGAATTTCCAGTAATTCCAGATCTCTCTGTAGTACGTCTAAGTTTTAGCCCTGATGGGGAAAATTTAGCAGTTGTGATGAAAGAGCAATTTTTTGGCCGAGCTTCACCTGGGGAACCGGTATTTCTTGCCGAACCCATTTTTATTTGGCGTGCTTCTCCAGATAGTTGGCTAGAAGCAGCATGTAATCGACTGCAGTATCACCCAATGTTAAATCAGCCAGAAACTCTTATCGTTGACCCAGACTTTCTCCAGGCCGCCTATCGAGCTAGATCAACTTGCCAACAACGGGTATGGGGATACTCAAGTACTGCTAAATGGTCTCCTATTAATTGGTTTGGGGACGATGTCCAGCTCATAGGCAGAATATTTGGTCGATGAGATTAGGTAAACAGCTCTCATTTCATAAATGAAGAGTGCTTCTACACCCATGTACTAAAAACTACAAAACCTTACCCAACATCATCTTCTGCCCCGAAGCTATGATATTTAACCATTATCCATCGCTGGGTTAGGGTAGTCACTGCCCTGACTGAAATCAGACAGAAGTCATTTGACCTCTTCTCTCAAAATTCCTAGTCTTCGACTATCAGAGACTGAACTTTGTTGCGAAAAGATATCGATGAACAGTGAAAGCACTATCACACTATGGGAATTAAGCATTACTGACTTAACCGCATTACTCATGATTGGCCTGACGTTTGTTACCACAGTGGCCAATATCCTCCTCTGGATTTCCACACGCCAAACCGTCAAACTTCTCATCAGCCAAATTCGCCACCAGGTAGCCACCGATTATAGCGAAGCCCAGCACACCATCGTAGATGCCCACCGAGAACTGTTCTTCGGCATCCTCAACAACCAAAAACTGTTAGAGAGTTTTACCAGCGCCAATGGACTGGACCGCGATGATTGGGAACTAGAAAAGATCAGCGCATTCTTAGTCAATCAAGTACTCCTGGGATATCTCCATTTACGCAACGGTATCATTAGCCCCAGTCACTTTGAAGGCTTCAAGCGAGATGCCCAGGATGTTTTCGCCTATGAGACGGTGCGATCACACTGGCAGAGAGTAAGAGTAGCCCACTCAGAAGAATTTAGAAGATTTGTCGATACAGAATTACTCTGGCGAGATCAAGGAAACCCATAAAAAAGGCTCCAAATCTCTCCACAATTCAGATACTAGCTATCAAACCTCAACAGTTCAGTTAATTCGACTTCAGAAACGAAATCAATTCAGGGGTGAGTTCCACCACCTCTTCATGGTCCGGAATATTAAGTCCAGCATGTTCTGCCCGATTGAGCTTACTACCCTGTACAAATACCCGGCCAGTTTCATCAGCATAGAGCGCTGGACACGTACCGTTATTGCATGGGCGCACCAGCACCCTAAGGCCCTGTGAAGTAGTAGCCATATCAACCTCCTGATTAAAAAAATGAGTATGTAGATGGATGCGATCGCAGGGCTACCAAGGCAGCCACTTTCTGACGTTGGATGCTGTATCTTGGACTGTTTTTACGATCTGAGCATCCTTTTGACGCTGGGAACCAGAGTTATTCCCTCTCAAATCTTGGTTGAGACGATGGGCAGCCAGGGTTTCAGAAACCATATAGGCCTTCTGAGCTTCCTTCGGCAAAGTCGAACGATCGCCCTTTCGACCACCCGTCTCTTCATATAATTCATCCACACTGCAATCAAACAGCCGTTCAGTTTCGGCCCTCACGGCCCGTGGATAAGCTTTACCACTACCCCCAGCCTGCTGGATAGCCTGAGTAAAATCCTTATTAACCGTTGCTGAGTCTACCCGTTCATGCCGCGTGAGCGATTGGGATTCGCCCAGCAAGCTCAGTTGGGAATCGGTCTCTTCCTTGTTGTTCTGCCACCAATTGATAAAAGCCATCCGCACCTCTTCTGTCACTGGATGAGAATGAATCAGACATCAGCTGCTCTAAACCAAGCTTGAGCAGATCTAATGCATCAGGAATGATGAGAAATTCATCGAAAATCCGGTGGCGAAACTCATAGTCCCACCGATCCTCCGTGAAGTTCAAAGTATGGAGCAGAAGCGAATGGGCATCGAGACAGTCATGGAAAGCATTAAGTGCCTCATAGCGTGCCAAGGCTCGAATCCAGGTTTCCTTATACCGAAGGTCGCCAAATTCCTTACGCACTTCGCCCTTAAAGTTTTCAGGCAGCACCACACATCCGCGATAGCCACTTAAAAACTCCCACGCTTCATAGACCTTGATTTTCAGCTCACGCAGTTTCATAGACAACGGAGAGGCCCGCGACGATGCTGCCATAAGCATAGCTCCAAAAGATAGACATCGAAAGACGATTCCTGCTTATGCGATAGCATAGCATAATAGAAGCCATTGGCTTCTATTTGATTCTATAGGCTTCATTTTCTTTGCATTCGCATCAGAGGGATACGATATGAAAGAAACGTTTCATGATGAATTGGAAGTGGGTCAGCGCGAGCGTATCTCTATAGACATCAGCGATATCCGAGAGCAAATAGAGCAGTGCCGTGATGACGTGGCCTGGAGCGAACTACCCCTGGCAGCAAAAATTCGCGTCCTGGTTAAAGAACGCCTCGCCCAGATGGAAGCCCCAATGGATCAGGAAGGCTCAGATCCATCTACGGCTTCCCTATCCCCGGCGACCAGTAATGATGACTAAAGAAAACTAAATTCCTGAGACTCTGGAGAGCTGGCAATCAATAGCTTGACCGCATGATTAGCACCGGTTCTAAAATTCAGGCACAAACAGCTCCCGTTTATTCCCTGCATAATGCCGATAAATCACCTCAGGTGAATTACCCACCAACTTGGCCACATCTTTGGCATCCAGCCCATTTTCCAACGCTAATGTGATAAAAGTATGGCGAGTTTGATAAGGCTTACGATATTCAATATCCAATCCTTCCAAGATCGGTTTCCATACAGTTTTACGAAATGACGGCGTGTTCAACGTGCCCCCCGAATACCCTGGAAATACAAAAGTTTCTGCACTACTATCTTTGGGCTCAATCTGCTTAAGCAGTTGCTGAACAGTATTGTTACAAGGGAATCGCCGCTTTTCCTGCGTTTTCAACCCCTTTCGGATTTCTTGTCCGCTTTGTGTACTGATCACAGCCTGCTCGAAAGCAATTGTTCTCCAGTCTTTACTAATATGCTTCCACTGCAGTGCGATCGCTTCACTGGGACGACAGCCCGTCATAAATAGAAACTTAACGTAGCCATAATAGAAAGAGTGCTTGTAACCTGAGTGCTTATTACAGAAAGTATTGTTCTGGATCGCTTCAAGAATGACATCTCTCTCTTCAGAGGTGAACGGATGAATATTAGCCTCTTCATCATACTTTTGGGATTTGGGCGGCTTTATTTCCTGAGCCATTCCTTCAAATGGATTTTCGCTAATCATTCCGGACTGCACTGCCCACTTACAGCAAGCATTCAAGCGAATCAAAAAACGTTTGCATGATTCAACCGGAATAGTCTTTAGGGCAAAATCTCGAATCTCTGCCGCCTTACTCAGCTCTTGGGTCGGCATTCGCTCCAGATATACCGTGTACGTTCTATACACGTAGTACATCGTATTGGGCGAACATTGATGGCTTTTGTACTCAACAAATTTTTCCCAAAGCTCTCCTAATGAAGGTTCTGCTGCTGCATCTGAGACTTCAGGCTCAATAACAGAAAGTGCAGCCTCAGGCTTGTACTTTTCCATACTTTCATCAAAGTTACCGGAAAGCATATCTAACCGGATTTGCCTTGCCTTCATTTGGGCAAGTTCGCGAGTTTCCGGTGAATCCTCAAACCCC
>JBCDAG010000550.1:0-4094 GCA_039186165.1 Cyanobacteria bacterium P01_F01_bin.53 | reverse complement strand
GAGCCACTCAGCATCATCGTGAAACTCACCGTCAGCCAATTTCCCGCTTGCATACCGTAGGTATAGGCACTGTCATAATATGGAATCGCCTCTCGGATGGGACGACTCCAACTTTGAACATCTGCGGCAAACAAAAAATGCGCCATCCCACGAACGTCTGGATTATCAAATTTTTCACATAGCTGAACAGCCATTTCGCCAAACTGATAGGCAATATCGGCTTGTTTTAGTAGGGCGTTGGCCAGCATTCCATAGCCCACATAGCCAAAGGGAGACATTTCGCTATTGCCATATTGCAGTGATAGTGTCGTCATCTTCGCCAGCGCTAAAAAAGCCAGCGTTGGCTGTCCATCTAACCAGGCTGCATAGAACAAAATTTGGAGACTTCGCAACATTTCAATAATGTTGGCATTATCCACAACAGGCAACTTTAGAATTGAAGCGATTCGATGTTGGCTTAAAAAATGCTTAACCGCAGCAACTTCAATTTCTAAGGTAGTTTCGATTGTTTCCGCGTTTTCAGGAAGCTCCCACCCCAGCAATTTTAGACTTTTGCGCTGAATTGAGATCACCTCAACATTGCGTCCCTGAAGTTGATACTGCGTCATTTGTAGTCGATAAATGGTGGCGCGATCAAGATCACTGCGGGATTCGCCCAAGGCACTGAGATGTAAAATTTCGGCTCCCTCAAAATCGTTGGAAAGATAAGCCGCTTCAGCGCCTTGATAATGCAAGCGATACATCAAATCGTAATGTATATGCCACCCTGTAGCCGATAATATCGAGATGCCAGTTGTGCAGTATTGATAGGCCGCCTGGTAGGCGGCGGAATGTTTGGCCTTAACCCCTGCCTGATAATTCAACTCGGCCAATTGGCACTGTGCTGTGCAAGATAGATGCTGATCGTAGCCTTGGTTAAGATGGTTAACAATTTCAAACAAGTTCTCTTCAGGCACTGGGGCCGTATGATCTCCCCAGAGTAACTGGCCAATGTCCCAGTGCACCCTTTTTCGGTGAGCTTCTGGAATGAGAGCATAGGCTGCCTGCTGCACACGATCATGTAAAAAACGATAGCGAATCGTCATCTCATAGCGCTCAAACTTTGAGTGAGTGTTTCCCCGAAAAAATTTATAATTTTCCGTTTCAGGAATCACAAATCCTGCCTGAAGCGATCGCCACAACGCTATTGAGACATCCCTCTGACTTTGCTTACAGACAATGGCTAAGGCTGTCAAATCAAATTGATTGCCAATACAGGCGGCCATCTTTAAGATGGCCTGCTCGGCCTCGGACAACTTTCGCAACTGCCCGACCAGCAAAGCGACGACATCATCGGTAAGCGCGACCTGCTTTAGCCCAGTGAGGTCACATTGCCAGTTGCCAGCCTCCACATCAAAACTGATGTAGCCATCACTGTATAACCCTTGCAAAAATTGCGTCGTGAAAAAGGGGTTTCCCCCGGTCTTTTGATAGACCAGCTCAGACAACAGGTTTGCCGCTATCGGATCACACTGCAGTGTATCTCCGACCAATTGATTAACATCAACTTGATTGAGAGGTTTCAGCACCAGCGTGGAAATTAAGGCGGATTGTTGTTCCAGCTCATCCAACGTCAACATTAACGGATGAGCTGAAAATACCTCCTTATCCCGATAAGCACCCAAGACCAAAAGATGACCTAAGTCCGATTTATCCATCAACAGCTTTAACAACTGCAATGAAGCTGAGTCCGCCCACTGCAAATCATCTAAAAACAGCACTAAGGGATGCTCTGGGGTGGTAAAGAGCTGAATAAATTTTCCAAATATAAAATTGAAACGGTTCTGAGCCGCCTGACCCGAAAGCGCTTGTACAGGCGGTTGAACGCCAATAATATGCTCTAACTCAGGAATCACATCGATCAGGACCTGACCGCTCCCTTCAACCGCCGCTAGAATCTTACGTTGCCAAGCTGCCAAGGCCGTATCTGACTCCCCCAACAACTGCCCCATCAGGCTACGAAACGCCTGCACAAAAGCTGAAAAAGGGATATTGCGCTTGAACTGATCGAACTTCCCTTTGATAAAGTAGCCCTTTCGTTGGGTAACGGGTTTGTGAATTTCATTCACTACGGCTGTCTTGCCAATGCCAGAGAAACCTGCCACCAACATTAATTCTACAGCCCCCTGAGAGACGCGCTCAAAAGCATCTAAAAGGGTTTGAACTTCCACACGCCGCCCATAGAGTTTTTCAGAAATCAGAAAGCGATCGCACAGATCTCGCGTCCCTAACTCAAACGCGCCCACCGAACCGACCGCTTGCCACTGAGTCAAACACTGTTCTATGTCATACTTTAGGCCTAGTGCACTTTGATATCGAGATTCCGCCGTCTTCGCCATCAGCTTCACCACCATTGCTGACACCTGAGCCGGAATCTGAGGATTCACTTCATGGGGGACTGGTGGTGCGATGGCCATATGGCAATGCAACAACTCGATAAGATCTTCAGGGTGAAACGGTAGTTCACCCGTTAGCAATTCATATAGGGTGATACCTAATGCATAAAAGTCCGCCCGATAATCGCTCCCTCGATTCATTCGCCCCGTCTGCTCCGGCGCAAGGTAGGCCAGGGTCCCTTCTAACTTTCCCGGACTCTGAATTTTCTGAATTTCTTTTGGCAAGCGTGACGCAAGGCTGAAACTAATCAGCTTAATTGTCTGCGTTTCTGGATGAATAAGAATATGGGCGGGTTGGATTGCCTTATGAATAATCCGATGTTGGTTCAAGTCATGCAGAATACTGGCCAATTGGATACCGACACCTAAGATATCCTGCCAGGCTAAATCATTTTCTTCAGCATATTTCCCTAGATCAATCCCACCCATATCCTCCATAATCAGCGCGTATCCATTGCGCCATGGTTTCAACGCTAGGGGGGCAACAATCCCAGGGATCGATAGTTCTCTTGTGATTTGGTACTGATTGCGAAATTGTACGAGCTCTTCAACGCTAGGATACTCAGAACACAGAAACTTAATCACGACAGGCTGACGTTCTCTGGCCTCATCCAAAGCTCGATATACAGCGGTGCGATCGCCTTCATATATCAGCTGGCAAAGACTATAGCCGTTTAGCTCAGGCAAGGCGTTTGGAATAGAGGCAACCATGGTTCAAAAGAAAAACGCAGACAATATTGCTAAATGGCGGATTAAAAGGGTAAAAAGTCAGTCCCTCGCTCCGTCCGGATAAGGAGAAAGAAGGGACGGTGACACCCTTGTCTCGGCAGGTAATGTGTTCAGATCGCATCTTGATTGCGACACTCAACTAAACCGCCCAAGCGATTGGAGGTTTTTGGCTGAATATTTTAATGACAAAAAAATCCCGTTCCCCGTCTTGACGGCACAATAGACAACACTTGTAGATCCGAGCGATATAGAATCACACAGCTTGACGTTAGGAACAGTGGGTCAGAGAAGGATTTAGGTGGTTTCTCGGGACATCAAGGGAAAGATGTACAGCTCTACTTGTTCAGTCAGAGCATCACCCTAGGATGCCCTAAAAACAGGGCATTTTCATCGTTTTTAGATCACCGTTTTTAGATGCGCAATTCACATCGAAAATGGATCCGCTAGGCATCACGACCACGTCACGATAACTGAGAACAATAACTCACTATTGATGAGATTACTAGCGCTTTAGTGAAGATGTTAGAACACAAGCCTGCTCCCATTCTCCTAGATGTTAAAACCCCTAATTTCCATGTCAATTGGCGATGTCGTCTTCTACGGAAAAATGCTCTACTCAAAAACACCCGCATTATCATCACCACGAAGCAAAAGGGGCATTAGGAAAACCGACCAGACTTGCAACGCCAGTAAAGCCCAAGGACGTAATTCGCGAGGAATATAATCCCTTGGGCGTGCACCGAGCCCAAGGGATTATAGTAAAAAAGTGACACAAGCGAGGGCTTCACAGCTCAAATGGATCGATCTGGATTAGCAATCCCCCTAGCCGTCCTTTTTACTTTCTTCTAAGTGCCCCATGGAATCAAGCTTTTTAACAGCCGTTTTTCTTCCACTTGCCCTCTTTATCATCATGCTAGGCATGGGACTAGG
>JBCDAG010000549.1:0-4104 GCA_039186165.1 Cyanobacteria bacterium P01_F01_bin.53 | reverse complement strand
TCAAACGTACTTACTCTATCCAGTTGTTACATAAACGTTAAGAAAGGTTTGCTTACTCATAAAATTTCGAAGCATTACAAGTCCGAAGCATGGAGCAGAGCGGTTAATTGTCTCAAAAACGAAATAGACGAATGATTGGCCCTTCTACCTTGGCAATCCATCCGCCTGGATAGGGATCGGTTTGGCTGCCGTTAGGGGCGCTCAAGAGCGTAATCAGCTTTTCAATCAGCAGAAAATTGGGTGGTTCTGACAATACCTGTTGTAGTAGCTGGCGCACGACTCGACGCTGAAGCGCCAATGGTGACCTTTTAAGAATGTGTCGCTTTACCTCCCAAGTATCGTCTGCTCCTTTTCCTCTGATGCTTTTAGTGACCTGCTGGTAGAGCATGCGGGTTTGTTCGTCGAGATAAGCCGTGTCTGCGGCGGTAATTTCAGCTAGCTGAGCCAAGGCTATGTCCACTTGAGGATTGAAGTGCGATCGCAAATAAGGCAGCAGCTCCTGGCGAATGCGGTTGCGCCGAAAGCTCAAATCTTGATTGCTGCTGTCTTCCCAAACTGGTAGCTGGTGTTGAGCACAAAAGTCTGCGGTTTCTTGACGGGTAAAGTCAAGCAAGGGGCGAACCAAGTTGATAGCCGACTGGCCTGCCTGCGGCTGGCTGAGTGCTCGCGACCAGGGAAGCGTTCCGAGTCCGTCAGTGCCGGTGCCGCGAATAAGATTGTATAGGACGGTTTCAGCGCGATCACTCGCCGTATGTCCAGTGACGACGTGGCTGTACTGGTGTGCGTTCGCAATCTTCTCGAACTGCTCGTAGCGCCAATTTCTTGCTGCCGCTTCACTCGTTAGGGGTGTGTCAGCTCTCGCCTGCCATGACGGCAGATTCCATGTCTCGGCGAGTGACATCACATGTGCTGCATTAGCCTCAGAATCTTCCCTCCAGCAATGGTCACAGTGCACCAACCCAAGTGACCACTGCCACTTGGGTTGCAAATCAACCAGCAAACGTGCCAAACACAAAGAATCCTGCCCCCCAGAAACCGCCATTAGGATGCGGATGCTCTTTGGAAGCAGGTTCTTCTTTCTAAGTAGGATATGCAGTTTGGCGTGGGTCGTAGACCAGTCCATGGCATTCCTGCTGTTTACTGAACAACTAGTGAAGGCATCAACTAATCGTTGCCAGCAACATCATCCTTGAGGTTGGACGCGGTATCTTGAACCTGTTCAGTAGCTTCGTTGATCCGCGCTTTAGCACGATCTAGCCAGCTGCTGCCAGCACTTTGGGCATCACTAGTGGCACCTTTGACGCTGTCAACGTCCTCTTTAACACCGTCGATGCTGCTTTGCGCCTTGTCACGCAGCCCGCTGAGCCCGGCACCTACCGCACCTAACCCAGCAGCACCCGCATCAACACCGGCTGCGCCTACATCCTTGATATTATCGACGCCACTTTGAATGCCTTCTTTTAGGCCGCTAATGCCGCTTTGCATGCTGCCTTTGACACCCTCGCTGCTACCTTGGAGGCTATCTTTTCCCTCATCAATGCTGCCTTGAACGCCTCCTTTTAGGCTATCGATGCTGCCTTGGACTTTGCCCTGGACGCTGTCTTGTACGCCATCAATGCTGTTATTGATGCCATCGACGCCACCTGTTACCGAACCCGAGATACCCTCTTGCAGATCCATGGCGACATCTCCAGCGTTGTCTTGCATTCGGCCGGCAAGCCCTGCGCTCGCAGCGGCTGCGCCACCTGCAATGGCTGCGCCACTTGCTGCTACTTTCCCAAGGCCAATTCCTTTGCCACCTACTTCTGTTCCAGCAGTGTTCGCCTCCAGTCCTTCTGTGCCAATGTTACGTCCACTAATGCTTGCGCTTGCTCCTTCGTCGAAGGCACTACGAATGCGGTCATCGCCTTCTGCATTGGCTATGTAGCCGGTCTCCTCTTCGCTGCTGCGCCGACCAGCCGCCCAAATTAATAGGCCCAATCCCGCCAGAGGCACTAGTAACCACCACCATTTGCCGTTACTGGCTAAGTTCCCTGCGCCGCTTTCTTCTGTGCGATCTCCTACACCAGAACCTTCTCCAGCAGCACTCGCAAAGGCAATATCGTCTGCTGTGCCAATCTCACCATCTGGGCCCGCCAAATTGACATCGTCTGCCGTGCCCGGCTCACCGTCTGCTCCTGCTAAGTCAATATCGTCTGCTGTGCCAATCTCACCATCTGGGCCGACACCTCTAATATCGTCCGCCGTGCCTAGAACATTGTCTGGGCCTGCGATATTAAGGTCATCTTCAGTACCTAGCTCGCCGTCTAAGCCTGCGACCGTAACATCGCTCGCTGCGGTTGTGTTCCCCTCGGGGTTGCCTTCTGCTGACGCATCGGCATTATCCTCGGGTGTTTCATCAGTGCCATCCTCTGATGCGGCATTGTTGGCATTCTCATCTGACGCCGTATTGGTATCAGCTGTATTCGTATTGGCAGCTGCTGTGCCGCTGCCTGCGTCGGGAATGAGCCCAACTCCAGAGACACCCGCATTGTTTACGGCTGCTTGGCCAGGGTTACCTGTGGCAAAGCCTAAGAAAGCTGAGGCTTCCGGAGACGCGCTGACTGCGTAGACAAATGCATAGGGCTGAGAGAACGGATATTTGGGATCGCTTGGGGGCGTTTTATGGAGCTGTAGTGCTTTGAGTTCTGGCTGTCCTTCCAACTCGCCAACGAGTACATAACTAATACCCTCTGTCCCCAAGGCCCGGACCACTGCTTCTGTCGTATCTGCTTCGAGGGTGGTGGCACCTTCAGCTGCCTTAAAGGGGGCTGTCGTGAAAACAGGATAGGGACTCAGGGACTGTCTCGTTTCACTGTTGGCTGGACGGTCAACCAGCTTAATGGGGCCGGGCTGCCCACCGACTGCTGACCAGTCTTTGATTTCACCTCTAAAGATTTGGGCGAACTGACTACCGGTAAGGCTTTGCGAAAATGGATTATCTTTGTCAACGACAATGGCAATTTTTTCGCGCCTGACAGGAACCGAAATTAAGCCTTTTGCCTTTTCTTCTACAGTTAATGGCCTGCTAATGGCTGCTAGATCAGCATTACCGTTGAGAACGTCTTGAATCGCTGCGTTGGCGTCCTTCGTCTCGATAGAAACTTTACTGTTGTTGTACTCACCTTCAAATGCCGTGCCGAGTGCTTCGCTGATGGCGTTCATATTGTCAGAGCTACTGCTGATTACAACTTCAGTCCCCTCGGCCACCGAGTCTGGAATAGAAAAGGTGGGAGTCGCTTGCCCAATGACCGGACTGATCGCCAGGGAAAGCGATGTGGAGGTTATGGATTTTGCTGGGATAGCACAAGCAAGAAGTGCTGCTACTGTCAGAGCTGAAGCCGTTTTGCGATTAACCATGTTGCAATAACACCTCTATATAGTCACTAGTCACTGAGCTAGGTAATTATTTTGGTTGAGAATAACTATGCACCTTACACGGTAAGACTCCTTTATCAAATGCTTGAGTGAATTTATGTTTTCTTTAAAACTCCGGAAAGCCCTCTAAACGCTCGGTTTGAGTCTTTCGCTGGCCTGTTTTTTCACATTTCTACAGTGAGAATAGTCGGCCGGTCTTCTGCGATGAATGCTGGGTGCGATCGCACGGCATTAAGCGATTACACTGAAACAACATGTATCAACTTATTTTGATAAGTCTGATATATTTAGCCACGCGCTATGTTCCATAAAGCAATAGTGTTCTGTCACGGCTGGTCAGTCCTCCCCTTTCGAAGGGCGGTAATGCAGATGTATCTGATCGATTACATCGAGGGGTATTACTGCGGTTCCCCTTGCGTTACGCCTCTGGCGCATGCCCTTTGGGCTATAGGGGAACCAACGGAGGGGTCTTCGGTCTTTAGCGCTAACGATCGAGCCCCCTCCCTGACGGTTCCCCTTCGTAAGGCTACCGTGTATACACATCTCGGAAGAGGGCTCAACATTCTGCATTACCCCCCTCAATCCCCCCTTCGTAAGGGGGGAATCTCCAGTTCTCCCCCTTACGAAGGGGGAGTTAGAGGGGGTGAGGCAACCGTGAACGCTAGTTTCCAGGACTTGTGTGTACAC
>JBCDAG010000548.1:0-4111 GCA_039186165.1 Cyanobacteria bacterium P01_F01_bin.53 | reverse complement strand
GACTTCGCAAGCTTAAGGCCTTGCACGTCCTTAGATGCAATGTTGCAGTTTGCCATGTAGGTTCTGGTGACTGTTACGATACGCAATCCTTGACCGCCTGTTTTTTGCCCCGAGGGATGAATCCCTCTGCTAAAGGCAACGCCCTGCGGGCTTGACGAGGCACAGGCCGTAGGCCGTCGCTTTAGCAGGGCCGTTCACGGCCTGGGGCGGGAAATCAATATGTTCGTGTTTCTTGAATGTCCCACCAAAGTTCAAAACCATGGGGAACTGCCGAATTTCTCGTACTGTCGGCACGACCTCAGTCGTAATGCCGTAGGTTGCCATGTAGATTCTGGTTCCTGTTGCGATTCGCAATCCATGAACGTTTTTAAGGTATCCGTATTCATTTGTTAATGTTCAAAAGTACAACAACATTAATCTTTTGAATACTCGAAAAGACGTCACCCCTTCCCCTGCCTTCGCAGGGATAAACTACGGCAGGGGTCCAGTGAGACGGCGGTCTAAAAACATGGCAACTCCATCTAAATTTGCTTGATTTGATTACTTTCTGTCGAAATAATGGCATCTCACTGGATTCCTGCCTTCGTTACAGTGAGTTGTGCTCAAATAAGGTAAAATTCCTTACAGAGGCAGGTCCAAATGACAGAACAACTCAACGCCAAATGGCTAACAAAATTTAAAATGTTTCTCGAAAGAAAATTTCCAAATCGAACGACAGCCACGCATTATATTAGCGATATAAAACAGTTTCTCAATAGCTACGATGGCTCGCTTTTGGAAGTGAGCCCGACAGATATTGACCGATTCATAGATCGTCAAAGAGCGTCTGGAAAATCGTCGTCGACGGTGAAACGGCGAGTATCGAGCTTGAAAAGTTTCTTTGAGTATGTAAGAAGAGAACAGGGAGATCCCATTTGGGAAAATCCTGTTCACTTGAAACGGCATGCCAGCAAACAAGCCAAACAACTGCCCAAAGATCTCAGCAATGAAGAGGTCAAACGGCTTCTGGACGTCATCAAGTCTGAGCGAGATCGAGCGATGGTCTTGTTGATGCTGTATGGTGGGCTGAGAGTGGGAGAACTCTTGAGTGTGAAAAAAGTAGATTTTACTGTGCCAAAAGAAGAGGGTGAGCCTGTTCGTTTGCGAGTCAAAGGGAAGGGAGAAAAAGAGCGAATCGTCTACCTGCCGCAACCCAGCTTCGAACCGATCGAGCGTTACTTGTCTGGGGTAGGCGATGATGCACCAAGCCTCTTTACAAATCACAGAGGCAAACCACTGCTAAGCAATGGGGTGCAGTGGGTGTTGCGCCGTTATGGTCAAGAGTGCGGTGTCAGCCTGACGCCACATCAATTGCGTCATACTTGTGCGAGATGGCTGGCAGAAGGTCGAATGCCCTTGCTGTCGTTGTCCCGCTTTCTCGGTCATCGTGATGTCCATACGACCCAGCGCTATATTGACAATGCGGATGTGGGTGTTCGAGACCAATACCAGAGTGCGATGACTCAATCCCAAGAGACCCAAGCAACCCAGGAGCCGGTGTGGCCAGATGTCGGAAATGAGGCCTCTGCAGCTGTGAGGCGCGATCCTCCAGATAGATTTCAAGCCCCTCCCTGGTTCCAGGATTGGCCTGCCCCGATCCGAAGGGGGATCCTCGACTGGCTGACCCAGCGTTGGCCTGAGTGGAAACCGAGTCGACGTCAATCTAATGCGGCTCGGCATCTCTATGCCTTGCGGGCTTTCTGGCAGTGGCAGTGGGACCAACCTCGACCGGTTCCTCTTCAAGAGTGGGGGGCGTTGCGATTGAGCGATATCGAAGCCTTTACCTCGGCTGAGCTCAAGCGCGGCTTGAAAGCGAAGACGGTCAAGTCGACCCTTGATCGAGTCTATGCTGTTCTCCGCTTTCTCGTCGATAGACAGCAGGTGGAGACCCTGCTCCCTCGTCCAGATATGCTCTTGCCTGACAGCTTGCCTAAACATCTTCAACCTCAAGAACTCTTAACGATTGAAACCTTCGTCGCCCAACAACTGCCGACCGCTAATCCGACTACTCTGCTTAACATTGCCCTCTACTATATCTTGGCTCACAGCGGCCTCCGCATTAGTGAGTGCCTCGATTTAAGGATGCGTGACGTTGATCTCTCTTTTGGCCGTCTTCGGATTGTGGCTGGCAAAGATAACAAAGACCGCATCGTTTATTTGACATCCACCGCTACTGATGCGTTAAAACAGTATGTGGTCACTGTTCCACACACACCTAATGATCTCTTTTTCTCCATCGATGAGCGCCCACTTACTTATTCGACCGCCTACAAACGCTTGCGGGCTTTTGGGCTTTCGGCCGGGGTGCCCGATCTCTCTCCATTGTGCTTACGCCATACTTTTGCCACGACCCTGCTTAACAACGGGATTTCCATCACCGCCCTACGTAAACTAATGGGTCATGAGAACTTAAACACCACTTTGATTTATGCTCGTTTGGCGGATACAACAGTCCGCCATCAGTATCTTCAAGCAATGCAAAATGTAACCAAAAATGTGAGTAATTAACTCAATGTAACCTTCGCAGGAATGACAACTTTGCGGTGAAAACATAACAACTAATGTTGTTGTACTTAAAGCGGTTCGCTATTGGTCTGAAATGCGAGATTCAGCATCCGAATAATTTCATCTCGATGTGCCGGTTTTTCGATTGCCCCATTCATACCAGCCTCCATACATGTTTCAACCACTTGCGCACTCCGATCAGCCGTTAAAGCCACAATAAGCGGCTGTCGAACAGATCCACCGAGAGATCTGATTGCAACGGTTGCTTCTATACCATCCATCGTTGGCATTTGAACATCCATAAATATGATATCGTAAGGCTGCCGCTCAACTGACTCTACCGCTTCTTGCCCATCAGAGACAACGTCACATTCATACTCTAGCTTTTGAAGCTGACGTGTAAAGACTTTCTGATTGACAACATTGTCTTCGGCGAGAAGAATTGTTAGTTCCCTTTGAGGATCAAACTGATCTGGATGCAACGACACATCATCAAGCGGCTCAGATGACGCAACTTTTGAAGGAGCCATCACAGCTCTAGCAATCTCTTTATAAACTCGATCCGGCTTAATTGGCTTGTATTGCCAGCTGACAATATTAGCAGGACGTAGCAAGTCGCTCATATTGAAGCTGCTGCTCAACATGATAACCGGAATATGTGGATAATCTCGGTGCATGAGATGTGAGAGATCTAAACCGTCTAGCTCCCCAGGCATGTGATAATCGACTAAAGCAAAGTCAAATTCACTGTTATGCTTTAGGAGCTCAGCAGCCGCATCACCCGAATCAACCGATTCAAAAGCAATCCCCCAATTCTTAAGAAAATAGGCCAGCACCTTGCGATTGGTTTCGTTGTCATCCACAACTAATGCTCGTTTGCCTGTCACAATTAAAGGAATATTTTGAGTGGCAAGCGGAGCGCCCGCTTCGTCGGCAACCTGTGCGACGATATTGAAATAAAAAGTCGATCCTTCACCATCCACACTAGTCACGCCGATCTCACCGCCCATCAAGTTGCACAAACGCCGGCATATGACCAACCCCAAGCCGGTTCCGCCATATTTTCTCGTGGTAGATTGATCAACTTGACTAAAAGGCTTAAATAACCGTCGGATTTTATCTTGAGGAATCCCAATCCCAGAATCTTTTACTTCAATAAAGAGGTCAACAGCACTTTCATGGACACCCATATTTTTTACTGTCACAAAGACCTCACCTTCTTTTGTAAATTTAACTGCGTTCGAAAGGAGGTTCACGAGAACCTGCCGGATTCTAGTTGAATCAGATTTTATAATTCGCGGCACGTCGGTCTCGATTAGACAGATAAGCTCAATCCCTTTTTCGGATGCTTTCTGAGCAAGCAGATCTACCGCACTTTCGATTGTCTGATAAAGATCAAAGGTGTGTTCCTCAAGCTCCATCCGACCTGCTTCTATCTTTGAAAAATCGAGGATGTCATTGATGATCGTCAAGAGGGAATCGCCGCTCATGCGAATTGTCTCGACAAAGTCAATTTGTTCCTCGTCTAGCTCAGTCCCCTTCAATAAGCTTGACATGCCGATGATTC
>JBCDAG010000547.1:0-4114 GCA_039186165.1 Cyanobacteria bacterium P01_F01_bin.53 | reverse complement strand
CGGCGCTGCGACGCGTTGCGGATGGTGATTGAAGAGGTGGATAGTGTTCCTCAGCAGCGGGTGCAAGACCAAGTTGATTATGCCGTGCCAGTGCTTGATTTTAGGGGTGAAATGAACCCTGAGGATGCAGTGCGTGCCTGGGGTGAGGCGCGCACTGCATCCTCAGGGCTCATGTCACCCCTAAAATCAAGCACTGGCACAGAATAGCCCATCTGTTCTTGCACTCGCTGTTGAGGTACACCATCAACCTCTTCAATCACCGTCCGCAACGCGTCGCAGCGCTGAACCAGCGCCTGAAACGCAGCCTGAAAGTGAGTCGGATCTAGCTCACCCGAGAAGGTAAACAAGAACGCCATGTTGTACAACGGCGCATCAGGAGAGAGCTTTTGCCCTAGCCACAGCTGCCGCTGAGCCGCTGTCAAGTTAGACTGCGCGGCCCAGGCGACACTCGCAGCTCCCAGCCTACTGCTAACCTCACTCGTCAAAGGAGACTCAGCTGAAGGAGTAGTCTGATTGTTCATCTGCATCACAGGTTTCATCACAAACTCCTTTTAGCAAGATAAGTATCAATCGCTTTGATGGTTCTAAAATTTAGAATCGTCAAATCCGCTTGCGGAATACTGCACTCAAAAGTCTCTTCAATAAAGGCGATTAACTGCATAATCCCCATCGAGTCAATAATCTCCTCACCCAGCAAATCATCATCCACCTCAACCTGCGATCGCCCATTGAGCAGTGTCTCACTGATGTATGTTTTGAGAATTTCTTGAGTATCCATGATGGGCTTAAGGAACTGTCTTAAGGAATGAGGTAGACACGGAACAACTGAACGTTATTGAACTCTTGTTGAGCAACAATTTGAGTTTCGTCAGGGTCTGGTTCCCCTTGATAAGGGGAACCAAAAGACAGACTTACCCACCATCAATCGCCACCTTTTGCAGCGCCCGACGATCAATCTTGCCAGTGCCAGTGCGCGGAAATTCAACAGAAATTGACACGCGCTGAGGCACCGCGTAAGCGGGCAATCGCTCGGCAACATAACGCTTAATCTCGGCCTCGCTGAGCGACACGTCAGGCTTCAAAATCACCGAAGCCTCTATCTGATAGCTCCCCGCTTCATAAGGCACCGCATACGTTGCCGCTTCCTCCACCAGCGAATGGGACACCAGCGCAGCTTCCACCGCATCTAGCTCCACCCGATAGCCCCGCGTCTTAATTTGCCGATCCTTACGACCCAGGAAACGATATTGGCCGTCCTCCAGCTGCACCAAATCACCCGTCCGGTAAAACACCGCTGATTGGTTCGCCACCTGCGTATGGTAAAAAGCCTTCGCATTTAAATCAGGCCGCTGCCAATAGCCGGACATCATGGTTGCCGTTCGCACCAATAACTCCCCAACTTCCCCTGGGGCCACGGGCTGATTATGCTCATCAACCACCAGTCCTTCCGAGTTATTCCAAATCTGACCAATCGGCGCAATGTCTTCTGGCACGGGCTCTCCTACCGCTAAGGGCGGCACATGATAGTACGTGCATTGATTGACCTCCGCCGGACCATAAATGTTGCTGAATCGGGCCTGCGGTAGATGCGCCATCAGGGCATACAGGTATTTGGCAGGGAACGGTTCTCCGGCAAATAACACCCAGCGCAATGAGCCCAGATCCCGCTCCGGGAGCACACCTCGCAGCCAGAGTTGGGTCAGCGCAAACGGCACCGAGTACCAAATCGTGAGGGCTTCATCTTGAATCAGTTGAGAGAGGCTAGCAGGCACTTTCGTATAGGCTTCTGGAATAATCACCGTCGTCGCACCGACCAGGGGTCCGGCGAAAAATCCCAGGGTAGAAATATCGAAGTGCAGGGGGGAGTGATTGCCAATGCGATCGCCCGCCGTCAGCCCATAGGTATCGGCCACCAGTTCGGCATAGCTCAAGCCGCTGTAGTGCGTATGCATAATGCCCTTAGGCGTACCTGTGGAGCCCGAGGTGTACATAATGTAGGCCAGATCTTGGGCAACCAGTTTCACCGGCGGGGCCTGCTCACTGATTGGCAGGGCCGACCACTCACAGCGTGTCACCGCTGGGTCCAGTTCAACAGTATCTGGCAGACCCACCACCCAGCGCAGCTCGGGTGAGGCCGCTAAGATTTCAGGCAGTTTTCGCCGTTTCGAGGGCTGGGTAATCAGGTGCCGAATGCCGCAGTGCTGCGCCATGTAAGCGATTCGAGAGATCGGCGCACTTGGATCTAGCGGCACGTAAGCTGCGCCTGCTTTCCAAATGCCGTAGATAGCGATCGCACACTCCAAACTTTTACTCAGGTAAATGCCAACGCGATCGCCTCTTTTTACCCCATGCTCCACCAGCCAATGGGCCAATCCATTGGCCCGCTGCAATAGCGCCGCATAGGTCAGCGATTCACCTTCACAGCGAAAGGCTTCGCGATCGCCGTACTGCTCAGCAGCCCTGTCTAAAATTTGAGAGAGAAGATAAATCATTGGTAATTACCCTTTCCTACTTCTTCAACAAGCCCTTCTAAAGACCTAAACTGCGCGCAATAATGTTGCGCTGAATATCCGACGTTCCGGCATAAATCACCCCGCCAACCGCATCCCGCAGGTCCCGCTCCACCTCATACTCAGTGAGATAGCCGTTCCCCCCATGAATCCGCACGGCATCTAGCCCGGAAGCCACCGCCGCCTCACTCAAATGCAGCTTCAGCAGAGACGATTCCAACAGTGCATTCTGGCCGTTCTCCTTTAGCCAAGCCACTTTATAGAGCAACAATCTCGCCAGCTCCATCCGCAGCTTCATATCCGCCACCCGATTAGACACCGACTGAAACTTCCCAATCGGCTGCCCTGACTGCTCCCGCGACTTGGCATAGTCAATCGTCTTCTCCAGCTGCCGCTCCATCGTCCCTAGTTGAGTGGCCAACGTAAAGCACCGATCATATTCGAGAGAACTGTGGGAAATACTAAAGCCCGCGCCCTCTGGACCAAGGCGATTCTCTTCCGGGACAAAACAATCCTCTAAAAAAATCTCGCCAAAGGGAACTGTACGTAGTCCCATTTTGGATTGACTCGGCCCCACGTTAAAGCCCTCAGTCGTCCGCTCCACCAAAAACGCATTGAGTCCCCACTTGCCCAAACTCGGATCACTTGTTGCAAACACCAGCGCCACGTCACAAATCGGCGCACCCGTCACAAACTTCTTTTGCCCCGTCAGTCGATACCCACCATCACAGGGCACGGCTCTCGTCGTCAGACCATATACATCCGAGCCTGCCTCTGGCTCACTCAGCGCATGCACCCCAATCCAATCGCCCTGGCACATCGGCGTTAAATATCGCTGCTTTTGTTCCTCAGAACCAAACTGCAATATCAACATTTGCACCGTCCAAATCTGCGTACTCAGCGCCAACGTCAGGCCACTATCGCTACACCCATAGCCCAGCGCCTCCATCGCCAGCACCGTCGTCATCAGATCCTTAGCCGGAGAACCGCTATAGTCGTCAGGCATGCACAGCCCTTGAATGCCAAAGTCTGCACATTTTTGCCAGTGCTCCCGCGAAAACTCGCCATGATGATCGCGCTCCACCATCCCGCCATTCAAGTGCGCTTGGGCGAACTCAACCACCCGCGCCTTGAAAGCAATTTGTTCTTCCGACCAAGAAAAGTCCATCATGCAAACAGTCCTTGAAAGAACGGCAAGATGCGAATATTCACATCAAACACCTGCTCAATCAGCCAGTACAACGACATAGCCCCCAACAACAAACCACCCGTTTTCAGCACAAAACGAGGGTAGAACAGCTGCTTACGCAGGAAATAGAGCACCGGAAACACCACCGCAATAATCGCAACTTGGCCCAGCTCCACGCCAAGATTAAAGGCCAACAGAGAAAACAATGCATGCTGGCTTGTCACGCCCAACTCACCCAATACACTGGCAAATCCAAACCCGTGGCACAAGCCGAAGACAAAACTTATCAACCATATTCGCCGCCGGAAAATAGGATAAAAGATATCGACCGCCGCCAGGCCAATCGAAGCTGCAATAATTGACTCGACAAATCGAGAAGGCAAATCAACCATTTGCAACGTGGTTAGCCCCAGGG
>JBCDAG010000546.1:0-4119 GCA_039186165.1 Cyanobacteria bacterium P01_F01_bin.53 | reverse complement strand
TGAACTTGTCCCTGTAGCTCAGGAGATAGCTCGATCTTCAGATTCCGATAGGAAATCGATTTCCACAGAGTCAAAAATCTCTAGCTCTAGTCTCAATCATCATCAAGGTATCGTTGGCCAAGAAAATATGTTTGGGCGAACCGTTAGCCAATCAGGAATCATTTCCCTAGAGCAACAAAGCCAGGGAATAGCCAATATCCTTAGATCTCAAACGACACCTGTGCCTATTTCTAATGAGACAACGGCATCAACCAAATTTAAGTACAAATTCACTCGGTTTTATCATCCACATACCTGTCTATTTCTAAAGCAGCTCTTTCAACAGGGTATTGATGGCTTACTTAACCCTGATCCAACTCTCGACGAAATCTCAAGAGAGCTTTATCGACAACTCATGCCGTCAGAAACCTTCGGATTTAGAGCAACCTACCGACCAACGGAGCGCGTCCACACTCCATACCCTAAGGAGGCAATTGGCTTTAATCATGATTCTCCCTATGGCTCATACAACTGGGAACTCTTTTTCCATATTCCTCTGCGGATTGCCACCAGTTTGCTAGAAAATCAGCGGTTTGCAGAAGCGCGACAGTGGTTTCACTATATCTTTGACCCTACCCATGCCAACTCAAACGAGTCTGCGCCGGCCTGCTTTTGGAAAATTAAGCCCTTTTATGAGGCGCAACTCGCCAGTCCTAGCGATACCCTGCAAGATCTCACTGAGCTACTCACGGAAGAGAATATCGAATTTGAGCAGCAGGTTCAAGCCTGGGAAGCCGATCCGTTTCAGCCCCATGCCATTGCCCGGTTACGGATAGAGGCATATATGAAATACACCGTCATGCAATATCTTGACTGCCTGATGGGAGAGGCCGATCTGCTATTTAGGCAGTACTCACGAGAGTCTTTGAATGAAGCCAAGCAGCTTTATGTTCTTGCTGCCAAGATTTTAGGTGATAAACCCGTGCAGTTAGCCCCGCAAGAAACTGCTGACTACACCGCCAACTTATTGCTGGGTCGATTGAACTTAAAGGGTATTAAGCCTTTAGAAAAGCTAACGTCTCAGGTTTCCTCTAAGCTCGATGGAGTGCGAGCCATCGGCGGTAGCCGCGCCGCTGATAGAAATCGAATTTCAGGGCAAGGAGGCAATACCAACTACAGCACCTTACTGCTATTCTGCATCCCTCATAATGAAAAGCTTTATGGCTATTGGGAGACTATCGAAGACCGCCTCTTCAAACTTCGCCACTGCATGACTATCGACGGGCAAGTGCAAGAACTGCCCCTGTTTGCGCCCCCTATTGATCCGGGGCTGCTGGCCAGGGCAAGTGCCGCTGGTTTGGATATCGGGTCTATTATCAGCAGCCTATCAGCCCCCAGACCTCACTATCGCTTCAGCTATGTGCTGCAAAAAGCGATGCAGTTTTGCAGCGAAGTCCGGAGCTTAGGCGGAGCCCTACTATCAGCCTTAGAGAAACAAGATGCAGAAGAATTAGGAATCTTGAGAAATAACCATGAGATCAAAATTTTCAAGGCAATTAGGACTCTGAAAGAAAAGAATATTGCGGAAGCAGAAACAGCTTTAGAAGGATTGCATAGGAGTAAAGAGATTACTCAAGAAAGAGCCGAGTATTACAGATCGAGAGAATATGTCAATAAACGAGAACAGAAAAGTTTAGATAAACAAGAGTCAAGTAGAAGCAATGAAACTCAATCAGAAAAAAACGAAAAAAGAGCTGCTGTTTCTCATGTAATTCCTAATCTTTCGACAACACTTAAGATTCCTCCTTCATTAAGTACCTCTTTTGGAGGCTCTAATATAGGTGCTGCAGATCAGGCCTATGCCAACAAACACCGGAGGAAGTCAGCATATCACTCCTATGGAGCCAATAAGGCATCTATTATGGGCGGGTACGATCGCCGCCGTGATGACTGGGAATTTCAGGTAAAGCAAGCCGAGAAAGAGCTTGAGCAAATTGATCAGCAGATTTTAGCCGCTGAAATTCGATTGCAGATTGCTGAAAAAGATCTGGAAAATCAGGAGTTGCAAATTTCTCAAGCAGAGGAGATCGAGGCCTTTTTAAGAGAGAAATTTACCGATAAAGAACTATACAGTTGGATGGTCTCTCAGCTATCCGGCCTATATTTTCAGAGCTATCAAATGGCCTATGATCTGGCTAAGCAAGCTGAAAAGTGTATCGGATATGAACTGCCCCTTGCAACTGGGCAAAGCTTTATCGAATTTGGCTATTGGGATAGCCGGAACAAGGGCTTACTCGCAGGCGAGAGGCTATACCACGATTTGCAGCGACTAGAAATTGGCTATTTAGAAAGCAACATTCGCGAGTATGAGCTGACAGAGCATATTTCTCTGAAAATGCTCGATCCAGGTGCTGTGTTAGAGTTGATCGAAACAGGATTTTGCGAGTTTGATCTTCCCGAGGCTCTCTTTGACATAAGAACCCCTGGCCACTATCTCCGCCGCATCAAGTCCGTCAGCTTGACGATCCCGTCTGTCACAGGGCCTTACGCCAGCATCAACTGCACCCTGACCTTGGCTGCCAGCAAATTTAGACATAGCAGCACTGTCTTAGGCAGCTATTCTGATGCAGTGAACTACACGGACAACTTCTCGGATGTTGGCAGTCAGTCAATTGTGACTAGTAGCGCTCAAAACGACAGCGGCCTCTTTGAACCCAACTTACGGGATGAACGCTATCTCCCCTTTGAAGGTGCCGGAGTCATCAGCAGCTGGACCCTGGAATTGCCTCAAGATTTCCCTGCCTTTGACTACGGCACCATTTCTGACGTCATCCTTCATCTACGCTATACCGCTAGAGATGGCGGTGTAGCCTTAAAAGGTGATGAGCAGAAAGCTGCTCTCAATGACTGGTTAGCGTCTCAGTTAAGCGTCTTCAGCGCCAGGCACGAATTCCCGAGTGAGTGGCACCAATTCCTTTATCCTGAGCAGGCGTCTAACGGGCATTCCCTGCAAATAGATTTGAGCAAAGAGCGTTTTCCCTTTCAGTTCAACAACCAAACCATCGAAATTACTCAAATCGACCTGTATCTACAACTCAAGGCTAATGAGAGTAACACACTAACCTCCGTGAACCTGACAACACCCGACGGCAGATTTAAGGTAGATCAGCGATTCAACGGCCAAAATCCAACAGACGACCAAAATCCAATAGCACTTCCCCTGGCATCAATTTCTCTTGATTCCTCTCATAGAATTCACACATCCGAAGTCTGGACAATCGAAGTTAACAATGGAACGTTGGACGCCGTAGAAGATATCGTGATACTTTGCCAATACAGGGTTTCCATTCCTGAAAGTTAGTTAGACTAAGCCACATTAGATTATGGAGAACAACTTCGACTTTACTCATATCCGTCTCTATTGTTTTACCGCAACGATCTGCAAATCAGCCAAATCTTCTGAATGCCTGGGAGGTAAAACCTCCATGGTAAAGATTCGAAACCCGGCATTGATAACTTCTCGCAGAATGTCGTTAGAGTCGCCAATGTAGCGCGTTGCTAGATCCCCATGCATCAAGCATCGAGATTGACGATCAAAATTCTCCTGCCAGTCAGCCTCCATGGGCACTTCATTACACATTGTATTAATGACTAAAGCACCATTATTTTTGAGAACTCGATGGGCAGACCGTAAAAATCGGGCGCGATCTTCCCCGATTATGCAATGGAAGCAGTGACCGTCTAAGGCAAGATCAAAAGATTCATCGTCGATGTCAGACAGTGTCAGCACATCGCTGAGTAAGAATGTCGCATCAACATCTGCTTTAGCGGCGTTCCCTATTGCCCAGTCAATAGCGGTAGGGGCAATGTCAACGCCAGTTACGTCATAGCCTAACTTCGCAAACTTAATACTGATATTCCCGGCTCCACATCCCAGCTCTAAAAGCTTGCCTGTTTTAGGAAAGGGTTTTCTTTGGATGAGCGGTTGCCAACAGTTTTGCCAGTCATCCGCTAAAGAGTCAGCTTTGTTCCAGCCTGCATAGGCAGGATTCTGTCGCTTGCGCTGGTAGGCACGATCATGACCGATGTAGTCTGTTTTCATGTCTTTAGGTCAGGTGTAGTTCAAAAAGCTGACAATCG
>JBCDAG010000545.1:0-4128 GCA_039186165.1 Cyanobacteria bacterium P01_F01_bin.53 | reverse complement strand
TAAATCAGCACCTTACTATTTAAAGTAGGAAACCCCCACGGGAAGGGCAGGGGTGGTTTTAGCATATGCTCTAAGTATATCTACTTGTTCGTATTTACGATACTAGCTTAAAGTTTGGAGCTGGCTAGGCTGCAATAGCGGTAACTTTGGCCTCTAAGATTCCTCATTAGCTATCTAAACCATCGGGACGCACTAGCCAAAGGTCGTGCTCTTTAGATCCTGATTAAGCTTGGACACAGCGGAGGGTAAGTTATCCTTACACGTTGCTTAAGCTCGAACTATGCGGTTACTAGTTCAATTGTTTGGCCTAGCCCTAATGCTGCTAGGAGTTTATTTTCTCGGTAAAAATATTTTCTTTACGACAAATGTTAGTCCTTATTGGTGGCGCGGTCTTGCTGCCGATGCGTCCATCTTTCTGTTGTGCGCGGGCATTTGTCTTCTCGTATTTATGCCTCTTGGAGCCATGAAGCAGTTGGGATGGATTTTTGTTGGACTCGGCATCTTCTGTATTTTTGTTAGCAGCCGCGCCATCCTCAACCCCACAAGCCTTTGGCAATTTTTTGTCGCGACAGCATCCATGGCATTTGGGTATCGATTCTTTGCTACTGGAAGATAGATTAACGCCACCAAATACATGGGCATCCTGTAACCAGCCTCAGGAGCACCCATGCCCACCCCCGAAGGACTGACCGAAGCTGAATACCAGGCGATCGTCTCTGACGCTGCCGCCGATGCCGTACTAGACTGCGGTGCTTATTGCTTTGGTGGAGGTAACTGGCTGGGCTTTGTGGTGGCCCTGGTGGTTGTGGGTGGGATTACGTGGTGGTTGCGGACTGATCGGCAGGTCTGGCCCTGACCGCTACTGATTAGCGTCACCACTAGGAAGCGACTAGACTGGTGCTCAGATGAGTGCTGGAACTGTCTATGTTTGCTGGTGAAGCGATCAACGGAATAATCGGCCCTATTTTTGAGACCACCTGGAGTTCTCTAAAGGCCCAGTATCATGAAGCGCTAAACGAAACCGACCTCAAGCAGGAACACATCAAGGCGCAAACAGCCATTGAGCAAGCCTCTGACCAGTATTGCCAGACCTATGTGGAGCGTCATTGTAATATCAAAGTCCTTCCTGGCTTGATGAAAGAAGGGATGGCCCTGGATACGATCTATACCGCCGTCAAATTCCTTAGGGGCTCAGACTTCAAGTACTTTTCAACCCTGGATAACCTGGAAGACCTTTACCGAGCAGCAGGTAACCGTCGGTTCAGGGTCGGTGAAGATGAACGCCAAGATGGGTTAACCGCTGCCAATAACGAGCAATACCTGATGGTGTTGGGTGGACCAGGTGTTGGCAAAAGTACCTTCCTGAGAAAGCTTGGATTAGAAGCCCTAAAAAATCAGTTAGCTCATAACTTGGTGCCGGTTTTCATCGAACTTAAATCCTTCAAAAGTAAGGAGATGAGCCTGCAACAGGCGATTGCTAAAGAGCTAGACGACTGCGGCTTTCCCTATGCCGAAAGCCTGGTTGAGTCCATGCTCTCAGAAGGCAAGATGTTGGTCTTACTCGATGGCCTGGATGAAGTGCCGTCTGAACAGGTGGATAACGTCATTGAGCAGATCAAGAACTTCTGCGATCGGCATCGTCAGAACCGTTTTGTGGCCTCATGTCGCGTTGCGGCCTACAAAGGCGGCTTTAATCGGTTTGCTGATGTCACCATGGCTGAGTTCGACGATGAGCAAATAGAGCAGTTTGTTCAACGCTGGTTTAGTTCAGACCTTGATAAGGAATCAGGCACTGCTAAGAGATTCTGGGAAATGCTACAGCAATCAGCGAATGCCTCTGCTAAAGAACTGGCTCAAACTCCGCTATTGCTTACGTTTTTGTGTTTGGTATATGACCGATCTCAGTCACTGCCTCCTGTGCGTAGCACTCTCTATGGAGACGCACTAAATATCATATTGAAAGACTGGGCAGCTGAAAAACGAATAGAGCAAGACCCCATTTATCAAGGGTTTCATGCTGATTTAGAGAAAGTACTACTGTCTGAAATCGCCTATCAAAGTTTCAAAAAGGATCTGCTCTTTTTCTCAGAACAATCGATCAAAACAAAGATTGCAAAGTTTCTTGCTGATACGTTAGGTGCGTCACAGCATCTCGATGGAGCAGCTGTTCTTAATGCCATTGAGGTTCAGCAAGGAATATTGGTAGAACGGGCCACAAATGCCTACTCGTTCTCTCATCTAACCCTTCAGGAGTATCTTACGGCACGATATATCAGCAAAAAAAATCTGATGCAGGAGCTGGTTGAGCAGCATTTAACAGATGATCGCTGGCGAGAAGTATTTCTATTGGTATCAGGGTTATTAGAAGAGAGTAGCCAAGAACTTTGGCTATTGATGGAGAAACAAGCCAACGCTTTTATTAGCTCACTGAAGCTTCAAGGGTTATTGCAGTGGGCAATGAATCTGAGCGATAGTTCACTACCTAGTAATCAAATACTGGCATCAAGGGCGTGGCTTTTAAAATCTGTCCTCGCCAGAGCCAGCGCCATCGCCAGAGCCAGCGCCATCGCCAGCGCCAGCGGCATCGCCAGATACATCGCCATCGCCATCGCCAGAGCCAGCGCCATCGCCAGAGCCAGCGCCAGCGACATTGATTACGAAGCACTCTCAAAAAAACTGGAAGAACTAGAAAAACAAATGCCTCCCAAGGAAGCTCCATCTGATGAATGGCAGAGTTTTGCTGATCAATTAATTGAAACATTTCTAACTTTCTTTCACTTAGACACAGGCCTAATAACCTTCTCGTTCGAAGAAGCCCAAGCCTTAGCAAAATACCTCTATGCCACCAAACTGATCATCGACTGCAAAAATGCCGCTGTTCGGGTTTCTCGCAAGGAATGGGAAGCCATTGAGTCCAGGTTGTTAACGCCTCCAAACTCTATTACAGAAGCAGCTGAGTAATGGTCTTGATGTCTGATCAACAAAAAACGCAGCCCGTCAAAGCTGCGTCGGAGTTCCTGAAAATCATGAGGCTATGTTAGCAATTGTCAGAGTTTATTGCTTTGCTACTGCATATTGCCCTAAGTCTTTTTTGAAGACTGATTTTAGATAGTTCGCTCCCCCTAGGTAAGTTGGGTTAGGCGCTCCCCTCCATCCTGGATAATGCAGATCCATCAAGCGAATACGGTCGTTGTGGCATCGCTTGCTAGTTGGCCATCCTTTTAGTTTCGCCATGTCTGTTAGTAGACGTGCTCGCCTGACAGCATCAGGGTTTGTGTCTTCAGTAAGAGTCTGGGATATCTCTTCTAATATTCTTTTTTCAGCGGAGTTAGCGAGGTTAGTTAGCCGATCTGTCATCGTCTCCATTCTCCACAAATCCTTTCTGAAACTTCTGTGACTAGGGGATCGGTTGCAAATCGGCCCAATAACTCGGCTAGTTCCTGTTTGGTCTGTGTCAACTTGTTCAGATGCTCCCTGTAAGTACCACACCGCATCGAAGCAGTGGTTACAATGTCATTACCCGAGGTTGTTTCTAGGACTTCTGGTCTAATCGTCATTGGTTCCACCCTCTGACTGGCACGGTACCCTGAGAAACAAAAACAGGTAATTGCACCCGAGATAGGCGGTATCTGAGATCGCTTCGATAAAGGTAAATAAGTTTCTTGGTAGCAGGAGCTACCGGCCCTGGCATGATGCAGGGCTCAACTGGTGGATTATTCATAATGGTTCTCCGTGTAAAAGGGTTTTCACCCAATGCACCATCGCCCGCATTCAACGGGCAAGGCAGGCTGGTTACTGCTGGGCGTTAATCAATGCAAGATTAAGCTTGATCATGTCAGAGTTAAATTGCAGCTGAATCCGTAGCAGCTCAGTCTCATTACGAATGGCTTCGGTCTCCGCTTCGATGGCCAAATACTCACCATCACTAGCCTTCAGTTCAGTTAATGCCGCTTTCCGTTTATCGGCATTGGTCAGCTTCTTATCCGCAGCAATGATCGAATTAAAACCAGCAATAGCGACAGCTTCGAGCTTTTGAAGGTGGGCTAATCTCTTTCCCTTCTCATGAATTTGCAATCGAATACCATGCGAGTCCTCGATCAATGCTTTAGTCTCTTCGGCTAACTTCAT
>JBCDAG010000544.1:0-4147 GCA_039186165.1 Cyanobacteria bacterium P01_F01_bin.53 | reverse complement strand
TGCCCTTCAACATTTTCCAGATCTAGTTCAGGCTCGGTTTCACAGCTCTTGGCTGGTATATCGACTGCAAACTCTGGTGGGGGTTATGTATTATTCCCACCTCCATTGTAACAAAAAGCCGCCCTAGAAGGACGGGGCTTGCATCCCATTATTTTTGGTCAATCGTGCTCCAGTTTTTTTGCCAACAAGGTTTATTCTATCTTTCGATATCGTCTATTCTGTGATTCTGTGCAGAAGACGTGCGGTGAGTCTCTGGATGTTACGGGGCTCAATGCCCCTGGTAGGCATTGAGAAAGAGAAAGCATGATATTTCAATCAGAAAGCTGATTGAGGAACCTATATGCATCGGAATATGGTGGTGATCACGGCAATTGTGCCCGTCTTATTCGGCACAATTGCTTGTACCCAGTCACCTGATAGTCAAGTAGGCATGCTAGAACTACGAGCAAATGGCGAAGATTTTGTTCGCCAAGGGTTTACTAGTAAGGATGGCTGGCAAATTGAGTTTGACCATGTCTATGCCAACATCCAAGATGTTGTTGCTTACCAATCAGATCCCCCTTTCAATCCGGGGGTAGATAAAGCAATCATTCCTAAAGCGGAAACACTATTGGCGTCCTCGGCCAGAGTAGATCTCGCTGAAGGAGATAGTACTGCAGCTCCCATTCTAATGGGACAAGCCGAAACAGTGACCGGTCGTTATAATGCGCTATCTTGGCAGCTAACGTCAGAAAACGGCCCCTCATTGGTGCTAATTGGGAGAGCAACTCGTGATGAAAAGACGATTCCGTTTGAAATTGCAATGAATCCATCATTGACATTTTCCTGCGGTGAGTTTGTAGGTGATGAGCGTAAAGGGCTATTAGAACCCGGGAAGACAGCTGACGTGGAAGCAACATTTCACTTCGATCATCTCTTTGGGGATAGCGATCTCTCCGCAGATGAAGCCTTAAATCAGGGTGCATTGGGATTTGACCCATTTGCGGCCCTAGCACAAGACGGTGTTGTGAATTTGATACCTGAAGACTTGGAGAAAAGTCTGACTAAAATGGAAAAAAGTCAGCTGACCGATATCTACCAAGGCTTGGGACATGTCGGTGAGGGCCACTGTCACGCCGAATAAACCGCGAGCCCGATTGTGTACTCAAACGAGCCTAACGATCGCTCACCACCCTAGGGACTCTGGCCGTCGCTGTGAGAGTGGAGACCCCCACTCTTATCTTCTAAAAGAATAAAAAGCCCCCACCGATACGGCAGAGGCTGAGAGTGGGGGTAGGAGAGTCTGAATAGAAAAGGGTAATCTGAGCACTGTAACCGCTTGGACTCTATTAGCGGATAGCCTTGGTGCGAGCGTCTAGACCGTCTAGGCGAGTCGTCTGAATGTTCTCTACAGCTTTCGACTGGCTATTGAGATGGTCAATCCGTAGCTTGTGCACAGTGTTCTTGGTGCGGGCATCGAGTCCACTGAGGCGCTCAGCCTGAATGTTATCGACCGCTTTGGACTGACTGTTCAAGTGCTCAATGCGGAGTGTATGCACACTGTTCTTGGTGCGAATATCGAGCTGGTTGAGGCGAGTGGCTTGGATATTGTCCACGGCCTTGGATTGGGTGTTGAGATGGTCCAGGCGTAGCTTGTGGACGGAATTCTTAGTGCGACGGTCTAGAGCTTCTAGGCGGCTCTCTTGCAGATTGAAGCTAGCGGGTTCGACGGCAGAAGCAACGGGGGCGATCGCAACGGAAGCAACGAGAACAGTTAAAGCGGAAAGAATTGTGCGTTTCATGTGGTTAGCTCCTTGGGGGAATCAGTGCTTGACTTCATTGATTACAAGAATGCCGGGGCCACCTGAACGCTATCTGACCGGTAACTGAAGGTTCCTTAAGGGGTTTCTGAGATTGGCTGAGGAATGTTGGTGATGGGGGTCACAGGTGTGATTGTGGGTTGCGATCTCATTCCACATCACCTACTGGTGCCAGCACCATCCATATAAGAAGCCCCATGAACACTTAAGTCCACAGGGCTCCAGGTTTGAATAAGGTGTTTTGAATAAGTCGTTCTGTATATAGGTCCACTCTAGGCTGGACAGTGGCGAATGGGAGCCTCTCCGTATTTTCCACACAATCTGTTTACATTGCTGTAAAGCTGAGTGAAGTCAGAGATGCGATCGCATCTTCTGAGACTAGGTGAGATCGCACCCACGCTATCCTTAAACAGCCAGAGGCTAGAATTTTCTCCGGCGTCCAAAAAGCTGCAGAGATACTAGGCGGTAGTATAGCTATTCATTGGCATCAGTCCGAAGATGAGGTTGTTGATTAGGGAACTACCCGGCTATTGGTTACCTTCTGAAATTTCGCTGAAGTGCTCCGAAAAAGCCCAAAATGGGTCTTGCATAAGATCACAGGACGGGATAATCGACCGCCTGAGCTATTTGCGTATCATGTGAAACGCTTATACTTTGTCCCAGATAAAGACGCGATCGCATTCATCAAACGTCATGGAGGAGTGTTTAAACAAAAAAATAGTTTCGAGCAAAGAACACAGTCCAAAAAAAAAGAGCCCCAGGCTTTGCTAGACCTCATAGTTCAAAAAAGAAAAAAACGTGAACTTACCATGACACATGAGCACTATCATGAGCTAACTCCTGCCGCAGTAAAACAAGGATGGGAGTCGGGCGAATATACCGCCAAGGGATATCTATATCATCTGTACCTAGTCCATAGACAAGCGGACAAGCGATGGCAAATCGGCAATGTCGCAGCCTTTTGCAAGGAGTGGGGAATCGGCCGCAGCACCTTCTACCGAGCCAAAGCCGCCTTAATTAAGGACGGACTCCTCAGATCCACCCGCAATAGTACAATTGTACTAAAACTAACGACTGTGCCGACTGGAGCAGAGCCATTGCCATTAATGGCCGAAACATTAGCCAAAACCATTGATACACCAATGATTCAAGACTCTGCAAGCGATAACGCGGCGCTGTAGACGTGGCAGACGTCTTGATCGTTCACGGGACGAGGTAATAGACTGTCTGAGCTATTCGCATACCAGGTAAAGCGTTTATACTTTGTCCCTGATCAAGATGCGATGGCATTTATCGAGCGTCATGGAGGGATTACCTAAATATAAGCACTATTTCGAGCAAGGAACAAAAACCAAAAAAAAAGCCCAAGACTTGCAGGTCATAGGGCTTTTTAATTCACAAAAAAACAAAGAATCATTATGACACAGAATCCGCACGCTCGGGTAACTCCTGCTGAAGTAAAGTCTGCATGGCTGCTTGGTCAGTACAACGCTAAGGGATATCTCCATCGGCTAATCCTGGCAAAAAAGAAAGCCGGTTGGAAGTTCCGAATCACCAATGTCACAAAGTTTTGCAAGGAATGGCTTATCGGTCGCAGCACTTTTTACAAGGCTAAGGCTGCTCTCATTAAAGAAGGGCTATTGCGAGAGGAATCGGCTGGTACAGTTGATCTAATTGCTTCCAATCTTCCTTCATTTGTCGATGTGGAGACACGTGTTTTTAGGCATAAACGGAGTGTCTCCACACATAAAACAAGTGTCTCTAGCCAGAAACAACTAAAGCTGAAATCGACTGATACACAAGAGTTTCAAGACTCCTCAACTCTATTCAACTCTAATTCAACTAAAGACACTAGATCTAGAAAGGAAGAGTGTGTAAAAAAATCTGATCAAAGAAAGGAGAGGACCAAATCAGGAAAAAATGACCCAGTAGATCCAGAACCGATCTCTAAAGCGATCTCTAAGGAAAAACCAAAGCTAAAAACTTCAAAAACGGAAAATACAAAGACTAAAAACAAAGACACACACAACCACACACGCGACGGCGAGATTGAGGCTTTACTCCAGCTAGCGAAAAAGCTAGGGGTCAATATCAATGACCGGGGACTACGGGGTGTGATTAACGAATGGCCAGACCGGTTGGAAACTGCGATCGCCTGTTTGCAGGAAAAACACGACGAGGGCCTTGTCAAAAACCCAACCCGCTACTTGCAAAGTGCGATCGCTAAAAAGTGGCAACCCGACCGCAAACGGTCCTCTCCCGCCTTTAGAGCTTGGTTTGATAAGGCCTATCAAAAAGGCTTAGTGATAGCCTCTGAGCGCCAGGGAGATGGCATTGTGGTGCTAACT
>JBCDAG010000543.1:0-4168 GCA_039186165.1 Cyanobacteria bacterium P01_F01_bin.53 | reverse complement strand
GGATTACGGGCGTATCGATGACTCATCAGAGGCGCAGGGGCTCACTACCATACTCCTTTCCTAACCTTGTTTCGCAACCTTGACTACTGCGACGTAACCTTAACTTGGCACCCATCGGTCAAGGTATAGGTCTTGGCATCCCACAGCCTAATAGCGCAGTCATCTCCAGCGGTAGCTAGCCATCGGCCATCTGGGCTGTAACTTGCGGCGTAAATGCCGTCAGTGTGAGCGTCCAGGCTCTTCAGCAATTCTCCGTTTGAGGTGTCCCATATTTTAACCGTAGCGTCCTCCCCAACGGGAACAAGCGCCTGACTACTGGGATGAAAACTGATAGACCAGATAGGGGCAGTGTGGGCTTTCCATCGTTTTTGGTGTTGTCCCGTTTCTGCATCCCAGAAATTTATGGAAGCATCTGAGCCGCCAGTGGCAAGATACTGTTGGTCTGGGCTAAATTGGATGGCTAACATCCAACCATGCTGAACCGCTGATTCTGGATGCTCTAAGAGTTGCAGGAGCCTGCCAGTGGCAAGATCCCAAATTCTGAGGTTGAGATCGAGGTCACTGCTGACCAAACGCTGCCCATCGGGACTAAACTGAATGCCACAAATAGCACCCGCATGTCCAACAAAGGACTTGAGCAGTTTGCCTGTTTCAACCGACCATAGTTTGATTGTCTGATCATGACTGCTGGTCACAAGATATTGACCACAGGGACTAAAATCAACCCCAACAACCCAGTCTTGATGCTCTTCTAAAACAGCCAGGGTTTTACCCGTTTCGATATCCCAGAGTCTGGCTGTGCCATCGCTACTGCAAGTAGCCAGTAAATGCTGGTCAGGATGGAACTTGGCGGCGGTGATCCAACTGGAGAAACCAGGCAACGTCTTTAGCAACCGTTTTTGAGGAAGTTCCCATAGACGAATCGCCTGATCGTGGTTGACTACGGCTAAGTACGAAGCGTTAGGATTAAAAGCTAGGCCCCAAATCCAGCTGCCATAGTCATTTGCAGTCCACAGGAGCTTTCCTGTGCTAGCCTCCCAAAGTTTGTTAGCACGATAGCTACCACTGGCCAAATAGCGTCCGCAAGGGCTAAACTGCAGCGCCATGACCGGGGTCGCATGGGCTGACAGAGTCTGTTCAACAGTTTCTGTTGTATTATTCCAAAGTTCTATTTCACCTGTGTGGTAGCCAATCGCTAAATATTGCCCATCAGGGCTAAAGCTGAGAGACAGGATTGAGGCTGGGCGTTGCCATCTGTTCAGGAGTGCTCCAGTCTTGACGTCCCACATATTGAGAGTATTGAGAGCACCCTTTTCTGCCCCGCTGGCGACCCTTTTACCATCTGGGCTAAACGCTGCGGCTCGGACAGTATAGGCTTCCCCAGTGAGCTTGTGGCAAAGTTCTCCTGTGGTTAAATTCCAGATGCAGACAGTCCCGTCAGTGCTGGCACTCACAATTAGATTTTTGCTTGGGTGCGCATTCAGGTCCCATATATCTGCTGAGTGGCCACTTAGCCTTTGGACACACTGACCAGTGGCCACGTCCCAAACTACGATTTGATGATCTGCGCCCTCACTGACGATGTGGGTACTGTTGTGGTTAAAGGTAACAGACAACAGCCAATTAGAGGTGTCTTTTAGGATCAGTTTAGGCGTGTAAGTCTCCATACACCAGACAACCAACCGGCCTCCTCCCTCACACACAGCCATGAGACTGCCATCGTGATTAAAAGCAACATTAAAGATTGGCCCAGCGGGTCGGTTAAAAGTCGTTTGTTGGAAATGTGCTTCGGTAAAGTTGACCTGATGCAAATTGACATTTTGTAAGTCAGCCTGTCGAACCTGCTGTTGAGATAAATCCAATCCAGTGAAATCTGTGTTGAGTAAGCGACCTAAATTCAGCAGATTTCCGATCCAGTAGCCGCTAGTCTTGACTGGCTGAACGGCCTTTAGATGTTCAAGAATGAGCGTCTGGGGGTTATTGCTATGTCCCTTGAGTTCTTCAACAATAGGCTGTAAGAGTATTCTTCTCTGACTGTCTCGGATATAGTCTTTAACCGTTGTTTTTAATAAAGCGTAAGCAGATAGGTATGGAGACTTGAGGCGGTCATCTTTATGAGTCTGTTTAGAGTATTGCTCAAATTGCTTAAAGGCGTTGGGCGTAACGAGTTCTTGCACTATCTCATTGAGCAAGAGCGTAATCACATATTCCATGATCACGGGTTGCTGCGTGTAGGTATTGGCCCGTCTTTCAATGAGCGATCGCCAGGACAAAGACTCCAGCGCTTCTATCAATTGTCGCTTAGAGCACCGGGGGTAAATATCTGCCATCAGTTCAGCAATGCTGGTCCACTCCCGGTTTATCGCCAGCCAGGTCATCACCGTTTTCTCAAGCGAGGTGAGACGAGAAAATTGACGATCCAGGAGCTTTTTAGCCCCATTAAATAGAAGCGTATCCTCCTCTAAAAACAGCGCGATATCGCCACAAAAGACATCTCTAATCGAACCCCCAACAATCTGAACCGCTAGCGGGCTGTTGCCATAGCGTGCGCTGAGTTGTTCTTTTTGTTCCTGGGTTCCTTCTAGGCCCTTGGCCTCTAGCAGCGCCAGAGCTGCTTCGGGAGATCCTGAAATTCGCATCGCTTTAACCGCGAGATTCATGCCTTCAAGGGTAGAAACCTCAGCCGTTTTTTCGCGACTGGTCAACACTAGACAGCTTTGATGATTGGCTTGGCCTATCACCTCAATGAGTTCACCATAGCCGACATACTCCTCCCGAAATTGTCCGGCCCGTTCCCCACTTTTGAGGATGGTTTCAACGTTATCCAAAATAACCAGACAGCGAGACTGCCGCAGCCAGTGCATCAGGTGAGAAAGGGAACAGGCGGTATCCTGTTGATTAGATAAAAAGGGCACTAAGTCATTGAGTAGCGTGTCTAGCGGTGGTGCATTTCGGAGCGATCGCCAAATCACATAGTCAAACTCACGTTGCCGATCATGGGCCAGTTTTGCCGCTAAGGCGGTCTTACCAACTCCACCTATACCTAAGACCGCAATCAAGCAAAGGCGATCATCCGTTAACCATTGCTCAAGCTGTTCCAATTCTGCTGTGCGCCCATGGAAAAAATTAATGTTAGGCGCTTCGCCCCAATCCACATGGGAGGAAAAATCAGACGCTGGAATCTCTAATGCCGAGCTAGATGACTCAGCGCTGGATGCTTCAGGGCTATAGGATTTGACGCTAGTTGCATCAGAGGGAGAGGATGACGCCTTTTCTAGAAGAATGGCTTCATACAGCTCGCGAGTTTCAGGGCTAGGATCGACGCCTAATTCCTCTTGAAGAATCGCCATGCATTGGTGATATACCCGCAGGGCAGTGGCGCGATCGCCCATGGCATCATGAAGCTTCATCAGGTAACAATAGCCCGACTCACTGAGCGGGTCGAGCTGTCGTAGCTGTTGGGCATAGGCGATCGCTGAGCGAGGCTGTTGCTGTGCCGCAAGCAATTCAATCAGATTCTCTAACGCTACTGTCGCTTGTTGCCTAAGTTGGTTCCGATGCGGCTCAATCCATTCGTCATAGCAGCTTGGCAGCAAGTCACCTTTGTAAAGTGAAATGGCCTGTTCCAAAAGGTCGATGCGGTTCTGAGGATCCGCATTAGCTTGCTCTCCAAGGGAGTGCACTTTTGTCAACGACATCTGAAATTCAGCAACGTCTAAGACAAATCCCTGATGGCTCTGCCACTGAACCGTTTTTTGCTCAATGTGTAGCCAGTCTTCTCCAGGCAGTTTCTGCTTTAGATCGTGCAACCGTCGTCGTAAGTTTGCCTTGGCATTCGCATCCGATGCATCAGGCCATAGTGCAACAGCGATGCTCTGACGGGGTTGAGGCGTATCGCGGTGCAGCAGCAAAAAGGAAAGGAGTGCCTGTAGCCGCTCAGACTTGACCCCTAGGACAGGATCACCCTGAAAACTGAGGCTGAGTTCGCCAAAAAGGTTAATCCGGAAGTTATCAGACACAGGGGCAATGTACAGATAGTAGCAACCACCCTCACCATACGCCAGAAAAGTGCTGAGCTAATTGCGTTGTAGAAATTTTTAAGAAATATGCCAGGAGGGATATATCACGGCAGAACTTGGATTTTGCCTGATACTGAAAAAGATCGCTC
>JBCDAG010000542.1:0-4170 GCA_039186165.1 Cyanobacteria bacterium P01_F01_bin.53 | reverse complement strand
GTTATTTCATTTATTTTTTCAAATCATTGAAGCTGATTATTTTAAAAACTTAGGTTTTTCGCAGGTATATTATGATACCTCTACTGAACAGTTTTTACAAAAAAATATTAAACGCGCCATTAAAGATATTGCCGAGAAAAATCGAGAAAAATACTTTCGTTTACAACCCAATGTCAACAGTTTAAATTTTAGTAATCTTCCCGCATTCGCCAAATCATACCTATTGATGATTCGGGATTTGGATATGACTAAAAGAGACTAATTTGATAGTTTTGAGTTTTGAGTGCTTAGTTTTGAGTTGACGTGAGCTAGACAAACTGTATTAGCCAAACTTTCAGCGATTTACAGGCTGACTGCGCACAACTCAAAATTCAAAATTTAGAACTCAAAACTTTTAGAACACAACTCAAAATTCAAAATTTTAGAACTCAAAACTTTTGGAGCTATTTTTCCTTAATCAGGTAGCCGCAAAGATGCTCCCCCCTCACCAGCCAGTGGGTGCGCTCTACCGAGCAGTCGGGCAGCGCGATCGCAAACATCGCCAGCTCATGGCCGCAGATAGTGGGATACGACTCGGCAATGTGGGAGATGGCGCAGTTATACTCTGTGATCACGTAGGCGGGGTGAGCGCCATTGGGGTCGTCTACCGAGTGCCACTCGGCCATGTAGCCCTCAGCCTGACGTAGTTTGACCAATTTCTTGACCCGCTCTAAAAGGGGGCGCTCCCCCAGCTTGGCCTGGTAATCCTGAGCTTTGCGCTGCCATTGCTGTCTCAAGATCGAGCTAACCTGTTCCGGCCCGACGGTTTCGGTCAGAGTATCGAGCAGCGAAACAGCGAACTGATCATACTGTGAGGGAAACTGATCGCGCCCTTTGCGGCTGAGCCCATAGATATAGTTGGGGCGACCCATTCCCTCCTGCAAAGGCTTATGAATGATTAAGCTATCTGCCTCCAAATCTTTGAGGTGCCGCCGAATAGCCTGGGGGCTGACATTGAGATGTTCCGCCAGGGTTTGCGCCGTTGCCTGCCCTGCTTTCAAGAGAAACTGTAGGATGTCCTCTTTGGTTGTAGACGGTTGCTGTACTGAAGTCATCGTCTTAGCGGTTGCGATCGCAAACGGAACTGTCAAGAATTGACCTGGTTGGGAATCAACTTATCTGTATCGATGAGCTATGACACCGATGAAACATGGCGTCAATGCAACATGACATCAAATATTATGACATCTATAAAATACTGTAACAGTATTTAAACAACACACTTGTTGCTAAAGTCTATCCCCTAAAGTAACCTAAGAATAGTAAAGCAACATTTACGTTGTTTTAATTATAGAATCATCTGGTTGTCTCAGCATCCCTTCAATTCAAATGACTTTAAGCAAGCCCACACAAGCCTCTGATAAAAATTTAGAGATCATGCGTAACTTTGCCCAGAGCTACGCTAAGCGCACTGGCACTTACTTTTGCGCTGATCTAGGGGTCACCGCTGTCGTGATCGAAGGCTTAGCCAAACATAAAGAAGATCTGGGCGCACCGCTTTGCCCCTGCCGCCATTACGAAGATAAAGAGGCCGAGGTCAAGGCTACCTTCTGGAACTGTCCCTGTGTCCCCATGCAGGAACGTAAAGAGTGCCACTGCATGCTTTTCTTGACCCCTGACAATGCTTTCGTAGGCGATCAGCAAGACATCACCTTCGAAAAAATTCGCGAAGAGACGAATAAGTATTAGGTGTTAGGTATCAGGTGTTAGGTACGTAGTACGTAGGGTGGGCACTGCCCACGCGTTCAAAATCGTCAAAGCTGAACCAATCAATTCACAAAGATTCAGTGACCGAGAGTATTTTCAATCAGCATCATTATGAGCAGCGTTCAATCCGTCGTCAGTCAGCCCTATAAGTACGGGTTTGTCACCGATATCGAATCCGATGTGATTCCCCGTGGCCTCAGTGAGGATGTTGTCCGCACAATTTCGGCCAAGAAAAACGAACCCGCCTTCATGCTTGAGTTTCGCCTGAAGGCCTACCGAAAGTGGTTGACCATGACGGAGCCGGTTTGGCCCAACGTCAAATATCCGTCGATTGACTATCAAGACATCATCTATTACTCAGCGCCCAAGCAAAGCGCCAAGAAGCTGGACAGTATGGATGATGTAGATCCCGAACTACTGGATACCTTTGAGAAGCTGGGCATTCCGCTATCGGAGCAAAAACGGTTAGCCAATGTGGCGGTAGATGCCGTATTTGACAGCGTTTCGGTCGCCACCACCTTTAAGAAAGACCTCGCCAAGCACGGCGTTATCTTCTGCTCGATTTCAGAAGCTGTGCAGGAGTACCCAGAGCTGGTTGAGAAATACCTGGGCAGCGTGGTGCCCATTGGGGATAACTATTTCGCCGCCCTCAACTCAGCGGTCTTTAGCGATGGCTCCTTTGTCTACATTCCTAAAGACACCCAGTGCCCGATGGACTTGTCCACCTACTTCCGTATTAACAACGGCGATTCGGGCCAGTTTGAACGCACCCTGATTGTGGCCGAGTCCGGCAGCTCGGTGACCTATTTGGAGGGCTGCACCGCCCCTATGTATGACAGCAATCAGCTCCATGCCGCTGTGGTTGAGCTGGTGACCTTAGATAATGCCGAGATCAAATACTCCACCGTGCAAAACTGGTATGCCGGGGATGAAAATGGCAAAGGCGGTATCTATAACTTTGTCACCAAGCGCGGGCTGTGTGCGGGTAAAAACTCTAAAATCTCCTGGACCCAGGTAGAGACCGGCTCGGCCATCACCTGGAAATATCCCAGCTGCGTGCTGGTGGGCGACAACTCTATCGGTGAATTTTACTCCGTTGCCCTGACCAACCACCGACAGCAGGCTGACACCGGCACCAAAATGGTCCACGTCGGCAAAAACACCCGCAGCACAATTATTTCTAAGGGCATTTCCGCTGGCAAGTCTAGCAATAGCTATCGCGGCCTGGTCAAAATGGGTCCCAAAGCCGACGGGGCCCGCAACTATTCCCAGTGCGACTCTATGCTGCTGGGCGACACCTCCAACGCCAACACCTACCCATATATCCAGGTTCAAAACAATACCGCTCGGGTCGAGCACGAGGCTTCTACCTCAAAGATTGGCGAAGACCAGCTGTTTTACTTTGCCCAGCGCGGCATCTCCTCCGAAGACGCTGTCTCAATGATCATCAGCGGCTTTTGCCGCGATGTCTTTAACGAGCTGCCGATGGAGTTTGCCGCCGAGGCTGATAAGCTGCTGGCCCTCAAGCTAGAAAATAGCGTCGGGTAACTAGCCATGAAAGTCGAGCAGATGGGCATTACCTACGCAGAGCTTGAGCTAATCCGGGCTGACGATTTAGCCCTGGTACGAGCCGGATACTTATCAGAAGATCAGGTTAACCGACTCACCGTGACGGCAATGGTCGATAGTGGTGCAACCCTGTTGTCTATTCCTCAATCTCTGGGTAAACGCCTGAATCTAGCCAAGCTTGATTCTCTTGAAGCTGAGATGGCAGATGGTTCGACTATCCAGGCAGATGTGGTCGGTCCCGTGGAAGTGCGCTTCGCAAACAGGAAAGCAATTGTCGAAGCCCTTCTGATGCCCGATGGCACTGACATTTTGCTGGGGGCTATCCCCATGCAGCGGATGGATGTACTGATTGACCCCAAGCGAGAGCGTCTAATCCTAAATCCAGAAAGCCCCGATCGTGCCCGCATGCTTCTTAAATAGCCTGGAAACTAGATTGAAATCCTGCATTGGGCAGGCACAAGGCCAGCCCCTACCTCCTCTTCCCTTTGCCCTTCGCCTTTCGCCTTTCGCCCTTCGCCCATTACCCACCCTACTTGTACAGGCGTTGCATGCAACGCCACTACCCACTACCCCCTTCCATGCTCAACCCCAACGCCGACACCATCCTCTCCGTCAAAGACCTGCACGCTACCGTCGATGGCACCGAACTCCTCAAGGGCATCAACTTTGAGGTTAAAGCCGGTGAGATTCACGCCATTATGGGCCTCAACGGCTCAGGTAAAAGCACCTTCTCAAAAGTGCTGGCAGGGCACCCTGACTATGAAGTCACTCGGGGTGAGGTGATCTTCAAGGGGCAAGACCTGCTTGACCTTGAGCCCCACGAGCGAGCCACCGCTGGCATCTTTCTGGCCTTTC
>JBCDAG010000541.1:0-4172 GCA_039186165.1 Cyanobacteria bacterium P01_F01_bin.53 | reverse complement strand
GTATCTTGCTTGCAGCTTCAACAGTTCAGCGTTGGACGACGGGCCACCGATATTTGGTTTAGTCTGTATTTGATTGACTGTATTGGCTCTAGCTATTACCTGGGCTACTATCGACAACAGTCTATTGCAGGACTGCGCCGCCTGTCTAGACCTTGGTCTGTTGGCTTAGGGATACAGGCAGGTATTTTGGGTGCGTATGGGCTAGGACTCTTTTTCATGCCAGAAACGATCGGTAGCTGGTGGCCTTGGGATTTGGATCCCTTCCATGCACAGCTCTACAGCTCGATTTTCCTGACTGGGGCGATCGGTGCTGCGATTCTTTGCTATCGGGCAACGGCAGTAGAGCTGAAATCGTTAGCGGCTATTCAACTCACATTTAGCAGCTTTGTATTAGCAGGCACGTGGTGGGTGGACAATACAGAAAAACGGGTTGACTGGGGTGCTTGGGAGAATTGGGTCTGGGTGAGTGCGATCGCCCTTCTTGGCCTTGCCAGCTTGGGCCTATTCCGAAAAGCCTCGCAAGTGAAAAAATCCTCTTAGGGGGCTACGAACAAATAGCGTTCTAGGATGATTGTACTCTCATGTTTATGCTCCTGATAGAGCGGCTCCCGGATGCATAACGCCGAAGGCGACGCAAAGCAAATGGGGACCGCGCCTCACTTGGTCTGTTGGCACGTAAGGCGTTCAACCGACATGCTGTAGCTAGGCCAAGTGAGAAACGCTGTAGAGCGCTGGAATGCTCTATTGGCAAAGGTTCATGGCAAAGACTCATACGCCATCAAGCAGGAAACTGTTTTACTAAGTCATCTCCAGGAATAATCGTTGATGTAAAAATGAACTGTCTATCCCTTTGATAACGCCAGTCCTGCTTGATGAGGGCCATAAATTGTCGATGCTCCGCCCGAGAGCGCGCTACCAAACAGCCTGCTGAGGCTCTACCCACATTCCTGACCGGATTGTCATAACCACTGTGCTGGTTAATCCCAAAGTAACCAGTGTCTAGTTTGTCGCCGGTCCGGATGCCATTTTTATCGAAATCACGATGAACGCTCACGATGCCACCGGTCTGAATCAAAGCCTCGTGAGGCTCACTATTGCCATGTATCCCTACTTGCCAAGCGGTATATTGACTAAACTGAATGCGAGCAGCCCCCTTGGAGTTCATGGGATTGTTCACGTAGTATCTACCTGGTTCTGTACTCGCTAGCCAAGGACCACCGACAATTTTAGGGTAACCATCGATTATTTCAATCACTAAGCGAATATCGTTGAACACGTTATCCGAGTCACTGTTGAGGCTGCCATTAGGGTTCATGCCCTCTACGTATACGATGTTGTATTCGCGCAAACCTTCAAAGATCTTGTATCCCTTACTGTCCATATAGGAGAGAATGCGGCTGGCCAAGTCCTGGCCAGCAAATCGAGGCGAGACTGTGGACGAGACTGTTTTTGACTTTGGGGCAGGTTCGGTTGCAGTCGTATTGTGAGCGATCGAAACGACCATCGGGACATTATCACCCTGCCCTTTGAACCAATCAAAGGGAATATCTAAAGCCTGTCCACCGTTATGGTCTCGCAAATCTATCTTTTTCAGGTATTCTCCACCTTCCATCAGGTAAAGACTTTTTTCAGTGAGTTTTAGCCAAGACATTGTAAGTAATCTCCTTGAGTTGTGTTTTGAGTGTTGTGCAGTTAAGTTATGTCGTTGGACTGTTAGTCTGAAAGCCACATCTGGGCTGAGCGAGCAGGGACTAGGAGCGACAGCTTGTTCCCAGAGATCGCCATGTTGTGTTTGTGAATGAGGTCTACATAGGTACCTGGATTTTTGAGCCCCCAGGTATTGAGATCCACCCACTGGTCTGAATCGCTTTTGTTAATCGCGACAATGCCGCGATCGCCTCGGCGAAATATCAGCAAAGTATCGCTTTCATAGAGCATCACCATCGGCTCACCATGTAGTGCATTGTGAAACGCAATCATGGCGGTGATATCGGGACGCTTATACAGATCCAGCCAGCGATCTTTGTCTTCTGGGTAGCGAGATTCGGATTCATTATTGTCGGAGTAGATCAGCGGTACGCCGCCATCTCGTCCCAGCATGTACGCATGGGCTAAGTGCTCGTCTTGAGAAGAGAGTAACCAAGAGCGAAATCCATCGTTGTGAGGGACGTCGTGATTGACGACAAACGTGACGGCTCTGTCCCACGGAAGCGCGTTGCCGTAATCTTGAGGGCTTACCAGCTGGCGGAGTGAACCTCCAAAGCTGAACGCTTCACGAATCGTGTTAAACAGTGGAAAGTCATAGGCCGACATCCAAGTTTCTCTGAGGAAAGGGTCGAGAAAAATACGCTCGTCATGGTCGCTCCCTGTGAGCACTTCCCCAAACCAAAATTTCTCTCGTGAAGATGGCTGATCGCCAATGTTGTCGATCATGTGCTCAGTAATGTGCTTGATGGCATCTACTCGAAAACCATCAAACCCCATCTCTACTAACGCGTCGACCATCAGCTGCTGTTGCTCAAAGACCCAAGGGGAATCTTTGAGATCTGGAAGGCCAGATAGATTTTGGTATTGCACAGCGCCTCGATCGGACCATTCATGGCCTTCGATTTCACCTGCATGGTTAAAGTCAAAGCCGGAAAATAGACCTTCACTGAGATCTCCATACAGGCGATTTTCTTCGTAGAGAGCAGGTTCTGCTTTATAGCGTTCGAGTTCTGCTTCTCCTGGAAAATCGAAACGATCGCCACGATCTTCGTTAGCCATATGGTTAATAACGAGATCTGCATACACCCGTAGTTTAGGCGTACCTTCATGACAAGCTGCAATGAGTTGTTCCAAGTCTCGTTTTCCACCGAGGTGAGAAAGCAGGACCCGATAGTCTTTGGGCTGATAGCGCTGCCACCACTGATCTCCTTTCGGATCAGAGTAAAGCGGTGGCGGAATCAAAATAGCGCCGTACCCAGCTGAGCGAATGGTTTCTAGATGTTTAATGATGTCGGTGTAACGCCAGTTAAAGGCGTGAAGAATAACGTTGCGCATAGTTCTACCAGTCCTGACGGGGGTATTTCGATAACACAAGTCTTCGTACCCACATTCCGCACTTCCAACTAGCACATTTGATATTTAAACGAAGCAATAGGGCTCACAGCCATTCTTTTTGGAGATATTCTTAACGGATAACCTCAATTAAGAATATCTCCGACTTAGTTCTTTTGAACTGCAAGGTCGTGAAAGCTTTGCTCGAACAGGGTTCTATCGTTTATATCTGAGTGTGACACTTTAAAGGGCGGAAGGTATTCAAAGATTTGTGTGACAGCTGAGTAACTGCAGAACGCTTGTTTATTGCGTTTGCTTGTTTCTCTTTGTTCCTATTTCACAACTCAAAAGGCTACGTTAAAGGCTATGAAAGGCTGTCTTATAGCTGACTTATAGTTTCTGCCAGTGGTTCCTGGTAGTCGATGGTAGTGGCTGGCTTGCCAGTGAAGAGATGGCACGCGCCATCTTCACTGAAAGCGTGCCGACAGCAGAGTCCTTCCTGCCCGAACATGGAAATGTATCTGGGCTACGCTGACATTGGCTGTTGAGATTTACTCAGCATACTTGACTGACCAAAGGATCGCTTAGGCTAGTGATCGCATGATGAGATACTCGTTCTGTTGAATCGACGCTGATAGTCTGAACTGAGTAGGAATCTCATCAGCAGTTGGAAAGATAGCGTCAATTTCGAGCTGATCGCTTGAGATAAGATTGCTTAAAGAAATAGAAAGAGGTGCCATCATTGGTTTTCCATTGTAAGGTTGACGAGTGAAGCGAGCCTAGGGAAGTGCAAATAAATAAGCACCCTGGGTGGCGTAAGTTACCTACCCACCCCGACCTTCGCTGCGCTCCGGTCACCCATGTCTTGGTGGACATTCCCTAGCGCCGCAAAGCGACGCGGGCTTCCACCGCTCCGGTGGAGGGGATAATTGGCTGTGTGTTTGGAGACAAAGAGGGCTTAGTTCCCCACGGGAACCGTAAGGGAGGGGTTTTCGAGGTGTATGCGATACGGGATATTATTTATTTGCTACTCCCTTATTGCGTTTGTGAACTGGCTTGTGGACTGGCTTTTGACTTTTGACTCGGTAAATATTGATTATTTGTTGCGATTACGTTGTGTTCTGCGTTTGTCG
>JBCDAG010000540.1:0-4177 GCA_039186165.1 Cyanobacteria bacterium P01_F01_bin.53 | reverse complement strand
CATCTTTTCGGTGAGGGCATCCCCTTTAATGCCGGTTGTGGTGTAGCTGCGGTAGCGGATGATGGCCTCTGCTTGCTCAGGGCTGAGGGGTGAGTCAGGCACGTAGCCCTTGAAGGTGGGGTGACGATTTTCGATGAGCCAGTTTTTTGCTCTTTTGATGCTGGTGCGAGTTGCACCCAGATCTCTGGCGAGCTGGCGTAGACTTACCTGACCCCGGCATTCTTGATAGAGGACAGTGATTGTTGGGGGTAGGGTGGCGTCTGCGCTATAAACCATTGATTTTTCGTTGCTTTCTTGACTCTGGGAAGAGTGGCTTTAGATTAAGTCGAGGAATTTAGATGACCCCTGGTACATCGATGACCCCTGGTACATCGGTGACCCAGGGACAGAGGACACTCAGGGGAGGGGGACAGGTGGGGACACCTTGGCTATTCTTCGGTTTGTTCTAGAGAAGCCTCTGCTGTTTGGGCTGCTTCGGAATGACTGAAGCGCTCCACCAAGGCTGTTCGCTTGTCCGCATCTGCGACGGTGACGATGGCGGTTTGAATTCCCTTGAACGACAGGATGAGGGCGGGCTTGCCAACAGCTTTGGTAATTCGCCAGAGCTGTGCGCCCACTTTTTGCGCTATCTGGTGCTCTTGGTCAAAGGCAACAAACTCTTCCCAGAGGGCTTTAGATTCGTCGAAGAGGCCTTGGCTGGTTAGCTGGAGTTCGGCCAGTGGCGTATTTTTCGTGATGGCGATCTCACTGCTCATTTCAGCAGTGTTGTTTCCTGGCTGACCATCGGGCTGTTGCACTTCTTGTTTAATCAGGGTGGCAATATCTTTTTTACTCATGGTTCAATGCTTCCTTGTTTGAGGATTGGGTAGTTTTGCGTCATTGCAGACTCTGAAGACGGGGTTATTTTTGGTTGTGATGATAGTGGTGGCGGTGTTAGCGTGCGCTCGGTTTTTCCGAGGACTGTTAGCTTTGTGCAGGCGGATGTTTATCCCCTTGTCCACACAGGGCAGCGGCGACACACGGCGCTTCTATTCCCTAGCCCTTCAGTCTTTTGGCCGTTCGAGAGTTATTTGGTTTAGTGAAACTTGTTGTTAGTTAGTCGCTGCTGCTGGCTTCGAGCGTGACGGCTTGCGTAGCGGGATCGATGACGATGGCGCGAGCAGGAACAGTCGGCGTGAAATTGTCGGTGTGGGTCGTGGTTGGAACAGGCGATCTCGTGCAAAGAGAAATCGTACTGAGGGAGATACCGACAACCAGCAGCTTGATGGGAATGTTTTTAGTCATGCAAGGCTCCTACAGGTTGAGCGATCGCACTCGGTTGACCATAAGGCGCATGCAATCGCTCGAACGATTGCAGTGCTCCCAGCAGCCGCAGAATGCGATCCGACATGCAGCCGTCTGGATAGCGGCGGCATAGCTCATCGGCTACCGACACCCGGAGGCTCACGGCAATCTCTTCTGTGGTTGCGGCCTCGGTCATTTTCATCTGCGCGATCCCGGCTGTGGGGTCTGTAATTTGACGGTCGCGCATGAATCGAAAGAGGGTTGTGATTTTCTCGGCTTTTGCCGCATCTAGGGGTGTACCGCCGTGGGGATTCGGCAGGTCGCTGAACTCAAGGGCTTTGGCAATAGCGATTAGGGCAATGGTCTTGGTGTGGAGCTGGTCGGCTAGCTGGTTTATTTTCATGGCGAAAAATGCTCCTGGAATTGGGTGAGCAGGGTAGGGGAAATGTGTGGGGTGAGCCAGTCGCAGGCTTCTTGGAGGGTGAGGCGCACGCTACAGTCGGCCATTAGGAAATCGCGGATTTGGCTGATGGGTGTGCGTTGGATCTTGTAGCTGACGAGCTGGGCGAGTACTTTTTGCTGGCGTGGGGTGAGTGACCTGCCGTTGAGCTTTTCGAGGAAGTCCGGGTGCCCGAAGTCCTCACGGAGGACACGGATGTAGCCGCGAATGGTGCGTTCATGGCGGTTCAGGGTCGTGGCGACTTCAGTGACTTTGGCGTAGCTGGCGTTCGCTGGTGGTGTGGCAATAGGTGTGGGGTTCATAGGTTGGCTTAAGGCAGTGCCGTGCTGTGACCGTGGATCTGGCTTGGGAAATAAAAAAGCGGTTAGTGCTGTGCGGGTGCCGCTAGGGCGAGTGGTCTTTCTACAGGGCTATCGGTAATGGGGAAGCTGCGTTCGGCGTTGAGGTCGATTAGGGGCGCGAGCTGGCTGCTAAGGAGGGCGGCGGCATCGGAGAGCATGGGCGTGAGCTTTTGCCAGAGCTGGGCGTGAGGTGAGCCTGTGAGGGCTTCGGTCGCGGTTTCTAGGGCATCGTTGAGGGAAGCGATCGCACTGAGTTCGTGCTCGTAGGCGGTGGATTCTTCAGGCGTGAGGTGGGCGAGGTCTAGGTAGGCGAGGTTTCGGGCGATCGCGTCTAGGTCAGGGGATGGTTGATTAGTCATTTCTCATAGCCATAACAATGGATTTCATATTGCACATATAGATTACTTGTATTGCATATATGCTTAACTTAGAAGATAACACTGTTTTGCACATACGCAATACGCATATGAGATAAACTTCAGGAGTATTAATCGATGACTGAAATGCCTAGGCTCTCGCTGTCCTCTATCGATGTGTCGCAAGAAACTGCCGACTGGTTCAATGTAATGGCCAGTCTGAGTGAGCAAAGTAAGCGGGAACTTACTCGCCAATTAATAGAGGGTCACTTCGTTCGGTGGCGAAAACGGCATGTCGAAAAGGTGCAGTACTTTGCAAATCGTCACGAACTAAATTGGGAGCAAGCATTCAGGTTGCTAGCAGAGTCGGATCGCAAAGCGCCCTACTCAGAGGAAGATTTTGAATGGGCTAGAAAATTAGGAGACGATGACATCTGGGCGACAAAAGAAAGTGCTCTAGATGGCTCAACACCATTACCTGAGACTGATTCGTATAATTCATGAAGCCATGTCTCAATCCATAGCCCGCACGAATACACCACAGGAAGATTTTGCGCATGTTGGGAATCTGGAGAGCCAGGAGGCGATCGCACTTATCGCTCAACAAATGATCAGCCACGAGCAGTGCGGGCTTCATCAAGCTTGTCTGGATGTTGAGGAAGAAGCGCTGTTAGAAGCGTTTGAAACTCTGCTGACTGACTACGCAAGGACTACCCGAGAGCAATGGGCTGGCCTTAAGGAAAGTTGTTTGCTTCAGTTGGGTTCGCACATCGCAAGTGCCATCGATCATCTCATCAGTGGTCTCAGGACGCCTGCGATCGCAGAGTCTGCTATCCGTAGTGCGGGCTTTGCTTTGATTGCTGCTAATGAAGCGAAGGCCAAGCAGTCGAGCCAAGGGGTTATGCGATCGCTGCTGGCTCAATCTGTAGCAAAGGGCGCTCACCAAGGGAGTCAGTAAGTATGAGCCGAAAAGATGTATTCCACGATGCTGTCAGACGCGGTCTTGAGAAAGAGCAGTGGAGCATTTCCAGCGACCCCCTAGAGCTGAGATGGGAAGAGGTGAGGGTGAAAATTGACCTTGCAGCAGAGCGGCTGATTGCGGCGGAACGCGGAGAGGAAAAAATTGCTGTTGAAATCAAAAGCTTTATCAGCCCCTCTCCTATTAGTGATTTTCACACGGCCCTAGGACAATTCCTTACGTACCGAATTATCCTGAAAGAAAAAGAGCCAGAGCGCCAGATTTATTTGGCCGTTCCTTCAGAAATCTACAAAACTTTTTTTCAGAGTCGTTTTGCTCAGGTTGCTGTAGAACAGCACGAACTGAAGATAATTGTATATAACCCAGTATCGGAGGAAATAATACAGTGGATAAAGTAGAGCGTTGCCGAAAAGCGATTCAAACACTCTTGGAGCAGCACAGTCTTTTTAAGTCAAAAGAAGAAGATGTCGAGAACCAACTTTTTTTTGATACTACCCGCGACCATTATCAGCTTATGAGCGTTGGTTGGGACGGACTAGACCGTGTGTATCACACCATTCTTCATTTTGACATCAAAGATGGCAAAATCTGGCTCCAGCAAAACACGACTGATATTGATGTAGGCCAAGAACTTATTAACATGGGAATTCCCAAGGAAGATATTGTTTTGGGATTACACCCTGCTTATAAGCGACCGTATACCGGCTATGGCGTGGCCTGACGCTAATTGAGGTGTGGTGTTAATGAGGACGCCCAT
>JBCDAG010000539.1:0-4200 GCA_039186165.1 Cyanobacteria bacterium P01_F01_bin.53 | reverse complement strand
GTGGTTTATCATGCACTTGTTGCTTGACATCGTTGTTGAGGTATTCCGCTGGGTTCAAATCAGGCGAATAGGACGGTAAATAAAAGATTTCTATCTCGTCTTTGTGGATTTCTAGCCAGTCCTGCACTAACCGTCTAGTGTGAACTGGGTGACGGTCGGTAATCACAATTAATTTGTGCTGACGACCTTGTACGAGACGCTTGAGAAAGCGCAGGTAGAGGGGACCGTCAAAGCTTTGGGTATAGAGCATGAAGCGCACGCTGCCCCCGTTACTAACGCTGGCAATGTAGTTCACTCGACGACGCTGTCGGCCGCAGTGCGGTGCGACAGGTGTTTGGCCTTTGGGACTGTAGCTGCGACCCCGTTGGTCATTCGAGCGCACCCCAGCCTCATCCTCTCAGTAAATCTCGGCACCTTCCGCTTTCGCTCTCGCTTCGATGGCCGGATAGGTCTCCTCAACCCAAGTGGCAACGGCATCGGGGTCTTGTTCATAGGCCCGTTTAAGCGGGCGCTGTGGACTGTAGCCCCACCGCTTCAAGTAATCTCCCACCGTGCGCACTGGCATCTGGATATCGCACTGTTCAGCGATCAGGGCTTGGACGGCTCGCCGAGTCCATAGCCGACTCTCAATGCCATGGTCCTCCGGATAACCGCTTTGTATCGATTGGCGTAGCTGCGCTTGATGAGTTTCACTCAAGTGCTGACCTGACCCAGGCTGGCGACCTCGCGGTTGTTGAACTAAAGCGGCGGCTCCCTGCGCTTTATACTGTCGCCACCACTTGCCCACCACACTCCGATTGACCCCGAGATAATCGGCAATCTCACCAACGGGTTTACGTTGTTTGCGGAGACGGATGGCCTGCTGACGAAGGTAGTTTTGGGTCTCGATACTCAACTGTCTGCCGTCTGTTTTACTCATACGATATGGAGGCGAATAATGACCCTATTGTATCGCTTTTATTTGGCCGCCGGAGTAATATCTCCAATTGGTTAATAATGCAGCCTAGCAATGTCCGACAGCAGATTTTGTCGGTTGGACTTGATATACCCGGATCTGATAGTCAAGCTCAGGTTCCAGCTTGGGCAGAGGCTTAATACTTGACCCAAGTGAGATTAGGCTCCATTTGTCAGCGGCTTCTAAGGCAAGCATATAAGGTTTGAAGTCACTGCTTTCATAAAATGCGGGAATTAGAGGGAAAATAATGTACCCGCCAGGTTTGGTAATGTGAATGAGTTCATCAAGACAATGGCTAGGGGCGTGACCATAGGTTAAAACACCAACGCTAACGATTCCGTCAAATAGGTTAGCGCTAAACCCTAGGGGACTGCCTAAAACTTTTTGGTGGAGGGCTGTATAAACTTGCTTTTGGGCAGCTTTTTCTAACATTCCGGTAGAGAGATCAAGCCCTTCAATATGACGGTACCCTGCCTGGTGCAGTGCTTCGCCAACAAGCCCAGTGCCTGCGCCAGCATCTAAAATTCTGGCTTTAGGGGATAAGTATTGCGTAACCACTCTTGCAACTTGATGTGGTCCCAAATATCCCGATATCTCCTGTAAATCGTAGTCATAGTCTTTGGCCCATTTATCATAGCGATCGGCTAATTCTTGATTGCTTTGGGCGCTATATACCCATTTTACTTTGTCTTCTACGATGTTTCTTACAGTGTCTTTAACAGTCATGATGCTCCCCTGTGGATAAGCTATTGTCGTCTCTATTATTTTTTGATTTGTTATTCTGCCATTGTTATTTGTTGTTCTGCCATGTAGAGCGGCTTGAGCGTTTGATAATCTCGCCTACCTAAAAAGTAAATCCATTCTAGGTAGGCAACTTCTAAATGTCTAGGACCAGAATGAGCGTCAAAGGCACTGCGTCCATGCAGCATACGGAAGTTCTGCAAGAGTAAGCAGTCACCGGGTTCTAAACGAAAATGATATTGATAGGTAGGACTTTTTAGATAGCGTGAAAATGCGACATAAGCCTCATAAAATCGTTCTACCTCTTGAAAGGGTTGATTGAGTCCAAAGTTTTTGTGAGAGAAGCAAATGCTTGTGACATTGCCCGTCTGAGAATTGAGGTTAATGATAGGGGTCTGGTGGGACACGAAATAACCCAGTTCTGCAAAGAACTGACGAAACTGAACTGGACTCTCTGAGAGAACTTTGAAGTAGTCAGGATGGTCGCGCCGAAAGTCTTCTGCAACCCTGAATCCATCGACTAGCATGGATTCTCCTCCGGTAGCTCCATGCTCCACACAATAGAGCAATTGTACGACGGGAGGAGCCGGAATGTAGGTGAGATCTGTGTGAGGTGGTAGAGCCTTTCCCTCTGATAAAGATAGATCGTGACTATTAGGAAATACTTTAACAGTGGAGTATCGACCGAAGTTCATCAGCTCATACACGGGGCCAACGGCTGAGACAAAAGGGTCTAAGGCCGACCAGGGCATGTTTCGTAGGCGGACAAAGCCTAGCGTATCTAACTGTGTTATCCAGGTATCAAACCGAGTATCGTAGCCATCTGGCCAGTGAGGGAGTTCGGTGATTAGCGTATGATTGTCCCACAAAATTTTGGTGGGCTCTAGCTTAGTGGCTGGGGAGGGCAGGCATTTTATGGTTTTTGGAGTCGGTTCTTGAGTAACTTGAGCTGCTATATTGTTGGCATTGTCATAGGCATGACTGAAGAGCCAGACAAGCGGGAATATGCTTTGGTGGTCAGGCTGCTCGTCCCAATTAATAAGCAGTTGTTCATTCTGGATGTGGGCTGATTTTGGTTTCGGTGAGGTGAGATGGTCGCTAACATCATATATTTTCTGAAAAGAGCTGACATGATGACACTCAGGCGATAGGCAATGATCACGTAGCCAAATATAGTGAAAGCGTTTACCTCGCACGGTCAGAAAAGTATTGTTTAGAACAAGTTCTTCAGCCTCTTGATCTGTAGTTTGTTCTATAGATTGTATTGAAGCGCCTTTAAAGGTATTTGATAGACTCATTTTTCTGGATTTCGATTACTATGAACCAGACTGCATAGCAAGGGTGTTTAATGAGCTTGCTATGCTATCCCCTGACGGTTTCAGAATATTTTCGATGGGCTCGGTGAGGCGCTGAGCTTGTTTCTTTCATAAACTTCGCTAGCTGATGTGCTAATGATTGAATCTGAGGTTCTTGCATCATGGTGAAGTGGTTTCCAATAGCCACTTGGACCTGTAGCTGATTAGAGTATTGCTGCCAACCCCAAGTTGGGTCTGCCTGAGTGACTTCAGGCGTAGGCAAGAATTCTGGCATGGGAAAGAGATCTTTTGCCCGAAAGAGAATGGTGGGGATAGCATATTGTGTTTTAGATAATGTTGGGTATGACGCTGGATGGATCTCGTTCAAAGTGGCTTGGGTGTTTGCTTCATAGACAGCAATCATACGCATGAGTTCAGGTTTGGTATATAGCTGGCGGTGCGATTTCAGTTTTTCAAAAAAGAATGCAGTTTGTTCCGTCGGCTTAAGCGATCGCAGGTGCTGAACAGAAATGCCTAAATCCTTTCCGATGCTGCTTCCCCATTCGCGAGCCAGAGAAGCCAGATACTGAGCCTTGTCCCAACGTAAGACTTCTGACGTTTTTGTGGTTCCGCCAGCTGGACTATCTAAAAGTATTACTCCACCTATTGTGTGGCCCTCGGTATACAGCTGTCGCGCGATTTCAAACGCTACTTTTCCACCAAAAGAATGTCCTCCTATCCAATAAGGACCGCAGGGCTGTAAAGATTGAATGGATTGGATGTGATGGGCCGCGATTTCCTCGATTTGAGTATATGGGGTGTTCGCTTCTTCTAATCCCAAAGAACGCAGACCGTAAAAGGGTTGATCTGCCCCTAAATGGCGAGCTAGAGGCTCTAGGTAAAAGACATTGCCAAGGATACCAGGGACAAAGAACAAAGGTGGCTGAGTCCCTTTTGTTTGGATGGGCACTAAGGTGCGGGAGAACGTATGTTGGCTGATTGAGTTATTTTGACTAGAGATATCTTCGTTAGCACTGTGACTACTAGCACTGTGACTACCGAATAGCTGATCAGCTAAATGCTCTGTGAGCGCGGCTAGGGTGGGGTGGTCAAACAAGAAACTAGAGCGAAGGGAGCAGTTTAAGGTCGCTTGGAGCTGATTTTTTAGTTCAATGGCCATGAGAGAATCTAAGCCTAACTCAATCAGCC
>JBCDAG010000538.1:0-4209 GCA_039186165.1 Cyanobacteria bacterium P01_F01_bin.53 | reverse complement strand
CCGAGCGGATTAGGCAGCGAACTCATAATTCGCCTTAGGCAGGTTCGATTCCTGCACCCTGGATTATAAAAGCCCCAGATTCCTGTGGAATCTGGGGCTTTTGTTTAGCGTCTTGGTAATGGTTCAAAATTTAGCTCAGTCCCAACGGCACGTACACCAGATTGAGCACTCGGCAGCAATTGCAAAGAGGTGTTGTAAGGGTTGGCTAGGTCAGGGACTCGAATGGTGGGAGTGTTACGAGTTTGGAGAAACGTCAGCTCATTGTAGGCTTCAAGCAGTCCATTGCTATTGCGATCCAGCTCTAACTCGGGAAACGCTGTACGGCCTGGAACACCTAAGCCAAAGAAATGCGCTGTCTGACGGAAGATACTACGATCACTCGCATAGTCGCCACTATGGCGCGTGCTGATATCGTCTAATGTTTCAAGAACAGTTGGCTCGGTAAATGTTGCATTTTGAGCGTTGGCACGAGCTGTCATCGCTGATAAGGTTGCGATCGCAACTGCGGCACCAAAGACTAATCCCTTAATTTCCATACTGGGTTTTTACCTCACAATTTGGGGCCTATGGTACCCCGGTCCATAAAATCGATAAACTATCTAGGCGTTAATTAGCTACGAATAGCCATTGCTGATTTAGAGAATGATCCAATCTGTAAAAATGCCATATACCGGAATTTTTCAGATAAAGTCACACCTAACGATCTGCAATCCTAGTGCTTATTCTTCAGCAACTAATAAGTAATTTAAGTTGCTAAAAAATAAACCAAAGCTACTAACAAAAGTTGGCATCTATCTTATCTGGTTTACTAACTTTTACAACATCTTTTAGCTACATAATGCAATGCATTAAAGCTAAACCACGTCCAATTTGATATTTATCGCTATGGCTCCCACGCCCATTGTCTCCACTGCCCTCTCCACCGTTAAACAGCAATTGCTCGATCTAATTTGCACTGATGCCTATAAAGAGGGGGATTTTATATTGTCCTCAGGTCAAAAAAGTAACTATTACATCAATGGCAAACTGGTGACGCTCCATCCCCAAGGAGGTCAGATGGTGGGACGAGTCATACTTAACCATTTGGATGATAGCGTTGTTGGCGTCGGTGGACTCACCCTCGGCGCTGATCCTATAGTGACTGCTGTGAGTGTAGTTGCCGTCTATGAAGGGAGAACTATCACTCCTCTGATTGTTCGCAAAGAGGCCAAAGGCCATGGCACCCGTGCCTATATAGAAGGACCAGCCTTGCCCGATCAGAGTAATGTCGTCATTTTGGAAGATGTTGTCACCACTGGACAGTCTGCTATGAAAGCGATTGTTCGTCTGCGTGAGGCAGGCTATACAGTCAACCAGGTGATTTCATTAGTTGATCGTCAACAGGGTGGCTCAGAGTACTATGCCCGGGAAAATATTGACTTTAAAGCTGTCTACACTATCAGCGAAATTCAAGCGCGCTGGAAAGAAATACAGCCCCCCAGCCCCGCCAACTGACGAAATCAGGCAAATACGCCCGCCTAAGATGATTCAAATCACCCTTGCGGGTACTGGCGATTGAAATTGTAGATCCTACAGTTGAATGACATACCTCTGTTACCAGGTTGTCAATGTTCCAACGTTAGGAACATACCCATAATTCTCTTTGTAGGAAAAGTTACATGTCTGATCGTCGTCAAGAATCCTATGCCGTTCGCCTAGAAGCAGCGGAGTTGGCTAGAAGTCGCGAGTACCCTACCCATCAAGCCAATGGGGATGAGCAGCGTTATGCTGGGGCTCAGTATTTTATGTCCTTTACCAAAGGGCTACCCCACAATGAAACCACAGGCCTATTACAGGATCCTCAAGATTTTGTAGAGTATCGTCGTGCCATTGACGATGGTTTTATTGATCCGTTTACTGATCGGGTGCGCCATGGTGCCAAATTTCAGGTGGTGGGGGATCAGGTTGTTCCTGTAAAGGATATTCAAGATAATTTTCGTCAGTGGGAAGCGCCTACAGCTGGCGTAGTCTACGAGCTGGAAGGTCCTGATGCTCAGGCAGTTACGATGCCACCTGCGCCACCATTACTGGATGCGAATGGCAATGCTAACCCTGAGCTGGTGTTAGAAATGGCTGAGGTTTATGAGCTAGCCGTTTTACGGGACCAGTCCTTTAATGCTTTCGAAACAGGCAAGTCGAATGGAGAGATTGATGGTGCGATCGAACGCCTCAACGGTCTCAGCTATGTTGGCAATCAAACTGGCCGCCCCCGTAAAGTCAACGCAGACGGTGAATTTGATCCTCAAACTGTCTTTCGTGGGTCTTCTCCTGGTGTTGAAGTTGGCCCCTACCTCTCTCAATTTCTTCTCATCGGCAACACCGATGTGAATGGAGGAGGCGATGTTGCCGAAGGCAAAATCACCTATGGTGTTTTAGAAATTGACCAACGAGTGCCCATCGCCACACCCAAGTTGGACTACATGATCGACATGAAGTCGTATGTAGAAGCTCAACGTGGCCTTCGCCCCCCCACCGAGAGTTATGTAGCTGCAGGTCCAGACAAAAAATCACGAGCCGCCCGTCGATTTATTTCAACCCCCCGTGATTTAGCGACCTACGTACATTACGATGCCCTGTATGAGGCCTACTTGAATGCCTGCATTATCCTACTCGGCATGGGCACTCCTTTTGACCCCGCTTTCGATCATTTATCTGGGGTAGGCGCAGCCGCTGGCAATGGCCAGACGCGACGCAATGCAGGTGGCTTTGCCCTATATGGCGGTCCTCACATTCTCACCCTAGTCACTGAAGTCGCCACACGGGCACTCAAAGCCGTCCGTTTTCAGAAGTTTAACAACCATATTCGTCTACGTCCTGAAGCGTTGGCTGCCAAAATTGAGCTTCTACGTTGTGGTGCGAAGGTACCAACCGCTCTAGCCTCTGACATTGGCAAGCTAAAGGCTGACTTACAAAGCACCTTGAATGCCATTGAACATGGACCTGGTAAAAAAACAAACTTCCTACCCATGGCATTCCCAGAAGGCTCACCCATGCACCCCGCCTACGGCGCTGGCCATGCCACCGTTGCGGGTGCTTGTGTGACCATTCTCAAAGCCTTCTTTGATACCAGTGCTGTTCTAGCTAAAACGAAAGATGGAGGCGCTTTCAAGCGCGAAGAGTATGGTGATCAACCAATTGTATTCCGCGCCCCTGACTTACCCAATCCTGCTACAGGTGAAGGTGTACCCACTGGTTGTTTAGTAGCGTCCAACTGCGAGCAGTTTCTCACCTTAGAAGGAGAACTCAACAAGCTGGCAGCCAACATCTCTATTGGTCGAGACATGGCTGGTGTTCACTATTTCAGTGACTACTTTGACAGTCTCCGCATGGGTGAAGAGATCGCCATAGGCATCCTCGAAGAGCAGGCATTGACCTACTCAACAGATCCCTTTGTGCTCTCTATACCTACATTTGATGGTGATGTTGTGAGGATTGGTCGCCGATGACTCGTTTATCCCGCCATACATCGAGGGTAAAGCCGCCCCTGCGGGGGCGGACGGCAACCCAGCATTATCGTGGAGAGTATGCTCCTATTGCATCTATCCGTCGTCCGCTGCCTTCTCCTAGACCAACGATGCAATCATCAAAAAGCAAGGAATATCCTATCTCTCCTCCTGACTCAAAAAGAGATATTCCTGATTCTTCTCCTAAAGAAACTGATCCATCTCAGACAAATAAGCGTAATTTATATGCGAAATTAACTGAGTTTTATCAAAAGTTAGGAGAATTCTTCAGTCAGCATTGGAAATGGCTAATAGTCTTAGTAGTGTTAGCCGCTATACTCATTGGCATAGCCAGTTTTTAACGTAATGTTTATTCCAGGACGTTAAGCTTCATGACAACCGCTGCAGCTCAGTCAAAAGACTGAGCTGTTTTTTTACGGCTAAAAACAACTAAATTTATCCATTACCTTCACTAAAATGACAGACGCCATAGTTTGTCAGGCTCGCAAGAAGGAGTAAACCCGCTGGTGGTAGTGGAGTTTTTATATCCAGGAACTGAGGCAGAGGATTTAGGTCCGTTTTATAGGGACGCCTCTGAACCTTTTCGAACCACTAATGATCAGCATTGGATGTATATGCCACAACACTTCTTACTGGGTTAGTTGAATCCTGTATGTCAAGCCTGAATGAGCAGGATACCATAATAGAGATAGAAGCACAGTGCTGG
>JBCDAG010000537.1:0-4227 GCA_039186165.1 Cyanobacteria bacterium P01_F01_bin.53 | reverse complement strand
GGAAATCGACACTCATGCATGAATTTGCAAAACAAAATCAAGGGAAGGTCAGGAGAATAGCGGCGCATAGACAAGTTTGGTTTAATTCCAATGCTATGGATTTAACGCCAGCCTCAAGAGAGCAAAATGAGAGGAATATTTCTTCTCAAGACAGGCAAGAGCAATCCCGTTATCGTGATGATTATGCCGCCATGCGGTCACAGGTGACCATATTTGACCTGATTGACTCGGAGAACGTAGAGGCGAGACGAATAGCCGAAGCCGCAAGATCTGGAAATATGACTCTTGTTGAGGAGTTGGCCAGAGAACAAGCCCCTCTTTCGAAAATGAATGATATTCTAAGGATATCCAATTTAGATATTTCGATATCGGCGGTAGAAGGTAGTAAATTGATGGCAGTGAGAGGGAGTAATCCTCCATACAGTATAGCTGAGTTGTCAGATGGAGAAAGGAATGCATTGCTGATTATCGCAAATGTGCTGACCGCGCCCTCAAACACACTGATTCTTCTGGATGAGCCAGAAAGGCATCTTCACCGTTCTATCGTTTCCCCCTTAATAAGCACTTTGCTCGGCTACAGGGAAGATTTGGCTTTTGTTGTTTCAACACATGATGTTCTTCTTCCGTTAGATCAAAATTCATCATCGGCCCTTCTTTCAAGAGCATACAACCACAGTCCGAGGTCTTGGGTTATCGACTACATCGAATCAGTTCAAGAGTTAGACGAGGATATTGCTGCAGCAGTATTAGGTTCACGGAGAAAAATTCTTTTTATCGAGGGTTTGTCCTCAAGTTTGGACTTACAAATATATCAAATATTGTTTCCTGAAGTTACGATCAAGTCGGCTGGAAGTTGCACAGAAGTGGAAAGGATTGTGAAGGGCCTAAACTCTTCGTCGGCCAATCATTGGGTTAAGGCTGTTGGTATCATTGACCGGGACAATAGGTCGCCAGAAGAATGCCAAGAACTTCTCGAATGTGGAATTGTAACCTTGGACCACTACTCTGTTGAGTCAATTTACTACCACCCCACCGTTGTCTCCTCCATTCTGGATCGTGTCGCAGTAGTTTCTGATATAGATAAGCAAGAAGCATCATCAAAAATTGAAGAAGCAATAGTTGGCGCTGCCAATACCCACAAAGAAAGGCTCTCTGCTCGAATGACTCAAAGAAATGCCGCAGACGCATTACAGCGACTCGCTCCGGACTGGAAAGACATTCAAGGCAATCAGGGAGAGATAACCTTCTCAACGTCGGATTTATATGGTCAGCAGACTAAAGCTTTAGAGAAGCTTATTGAAGATCGTGATCACGCAACAATCGTTTCTTGTTATCCTATGCGAGAGACTCCAGCACTCGGTGACATCGGCAGAGCCTTGGGGTTTATTTCCAGAGAAAAATATGAGCAGTCTGTCAGAAAGATGCTGATCGATTGTGAGGATAAACGCGCTGAGGTTTTGACTCTGATCAACACTGTCAAGACCGCTCTAGACTTATGAATGTGGTGATCAAAAAGGGTCGGTGATCAAAAAGGGTCAGTCCAAGATTTCATGATTTTGTCGTATAGTCTCGTGTCGCCTCACTCGAAATTGTTTCGAGTGAGCGTTTTCATGTATGGTCGCTTAGTTAGCGATTTGTGCGATAGCATGTATTGATGTTTTAGTTGCGTAGCGATAATCGCTTTCCTCTGAGACTTTTTAGTTTCTATCCATTAATCATGAAAAATTGGACTGACCACCTCGGCTTGTCGCCCTTTTCGTAATGGGATTGGTGAATAGAGACTTGCAGAGTATGCATGAGGTCCGCTGATTTATTTGAATTTCACGGTGTGTCGTTAAAAACTTCGCGGGTTGAGCGCAGCGGACGTGAGTTAAATTTTGCGAGATTTTTGATTGCCGGTTCTCGGCCTTGGAAGGAGCTGTTAGGCAGGGACACCTCATGTTCTGGAAGATTGCTGAAGAGTGGGTTCTGGATACGCGAAGCAGGGCGCGATTCGGGTGGATCCACCCATTGCAAGCCCCTATAGCTAACCCGAGTGTACCTTCCGCGCGAGTGAATCTTTCCGATTTACCACCCGAAAGTGCTTCCGGCCACCTTTCGTATTTACTTCGGGCAGCTAAGCTCTAGCGTTAGCTAAAAGATGGGTGAAGTTTTAGAAGAAATCTCTCAAGTTGTCAGTATCGCCAAAGACGCTTTATCTGTGATCGCGTTGCTTCTTGGAGGTTTCTGGACGTATAGAACATTTATTCACAAGCGGCTTCGCTACCCTAGAGCTAAAACGCGACTCCGAATTTCGGACTATCCTTTGGATGGAGAGAGTATTCATCTCCGAGTTCAGTGTGAGATAGAGAACACTGGCGAGCCATTGATCCGAATATCGAATTTCTATATCCGAGTCCATCAGGTTTCACCTATTCCTGTGTCCGATGGCCAGGTTTTTGAGCCTAAGCCTGACCCTGAGCATTATGAGATTCCATGGCCATTTCTGGAGCAATATGAATCTAAGGAGAATGTTACGTTTCGAGAGATTGAGCCAAACGAATCTGATGTAATCTCATTTGATTTTATTGTGCCCAATTATTTGGAACGAATTTATTTATCGATGCATATCGAAAATCGAATCAAAAAGAACTTCTTTGCTTTTTGGAAGAAGGATAGATGTATCGGATGGGAATTTTCAGAAATATATCAAATAAGTAGTAATTATGAGCCAGAATCAGAATCAAGGCGGCCGGCAAGGCCAACCGAAGTCGATACCTAAGAAAGTAACAATGCAGGCTAAGCCAAAGCCAAAGCCAAGCAGTGTAGATCGTCCAAAAAAAAAGAGCTAACAAGCCGGGATATATAACACAGATTGTGCGCCGCGCGGGTGTCAGTTTGGAGTGGGTAAGAAGTTTCTGGTTCCAAGTCAGAGTTGCTTGCCATCTGTGAATATACCCTCAACGTGAGTCTGTGTCAAAAGACACGCAATCATTAAAGTAATTATACAATTTCCGAGACGTTTAAAGATACGGATCTCTATCTGCTATTAGTAGCATTAGATATGCGATATTTAGAAGGAGAAAGTCGGGAGCAAGAGCTTTTGTTGCCAGATAGCTTAGAGGACTACATATCTGAGGACAATCCTGCGCGATTCATTGATCTTTTTGTCGAAAGGCTCGACCTCCAAGCCTGTGGTTTTGAGACTCGAAGGGATCAGAAAAACGGCCTTGGGCGCCCAGGATATGCTAAAACTCTATCTTTATGGATACAGCAATCGGACCCGCTCAAGCCGTCAGCTCGAACGGGCCTGCCACATTAATATGGAAGTGATTTGGCTGATGCGCCGCCTCAGGCCTGATCACAAGACGATAGCAGAGTTTCGCCGCAAGCACAGTCAGGCGTTCAAACATGTATTCCGTCAGTTTGTGGTGCTTTGCCGCCGCCTCAACCTGGTCGCCGGAGAACTTGTGGCCATCGATGGCACCCAACTCAAAGCGGTCAACAATCCGGCCAAAAACCTCACCCGCAATAAACTCAAGCGACAGATCAAAGAAGCCGATCAGCAGATCGAGGCCTACATGAGCCAATTGGATGACGCCGATGCCCGTGAAAAAGGCGGACGTCGTCTCAACCGTAAACAGCTCAAACAAAAGCTAAAAAGCCTAGAAAACGAGCTCGAATCAATGCGTACTCAGGAATCTGAAATGGAGGCTAAGGACATCCAACAAATATCCCAGACCGATCCGCAAAGCCGCTCCATGGCCAAGAACCCTCGAATTGGAGTGGGCTATAACGCGCAAGCCAGCGCTGATGCAAAACACGGGCTCATTGTAGCTGAAGATCTCAGCAACGCTGTGCATGACTATGACCAGCTCGAGCCGATGGTACGCCAAACCCAAGAGAACCTTGAAACTATAGAAGGCTTTGAAGTGACCGCGGACAAAGGCTACGACAAAGCCAGCCAGATCAACGCGGTGGAAGAAATGGGCTGCCGTTGCCACATACCCTCTCGCCGAAACAGTAAATACCCTTCCTCTACCTATACGCGAGATGCCTTTCGCTATCTAAAAACAAAAGACGCCTACCGTTGTCCAGCCGGAGCGCTCTTGGAGCATCAATACGATTTTAAATCCAAAAACGGTCTACGCAGGGTGTATGCAAATCCACAAGCATGCCAAGGCTGCGTCTTATAGCATAAATGCACCACGGATAAAATGGGCCGCAAAATCGCCCGCAGAGAATACG
>JBCDAG010000536.1:0-4237 GCA_039186165.1 Cyanobacteria bacterium P01_F01_bin.53 | reverse complement strand
TTAAGAACTCACGCGCCTGCTGCAGCCGGTATTTGTATAAACCGCCAAATACCGTTGTGCCAAATACCTGGCGAAAGCCTTGTTTAAGTTTGCGCTCGTTTAACTGTACACGACGGGCCAATTCTGATAGAGAGGGAGGGTGGACCATATTGTGAATCAAAATCTCCCGCGCCTGGTGAATACGATCCACATCACTCGTTACTAGCTTTTTGGCACTCTGCTCAGCTGTTATCAGTTGATCTAGTTGAAGTGCTATCAACTCCATCACTTTGGCTTCTAAATAAATCTGTCGAGTAACGCCTTGAAAAGGACAGTTAAAGAGTTGTTTTAGCACCTGCTGTTGTTGAGGCGTAATGGTGCTGGCATGGTGAAACAGAACTTTGCCCGGCTGTTCGATAGCCTGCCTTATGTTGGAAGGCAGTTCTTGGAGATATCCACTAAATGTGGATATTAGCTCAGGGGGAAATTGAACACTAACCTTGCGAATTCGCTGGCGAGGCTCATAGCGTTCAATTTCGGCGGTATTGGGGAGGCAGTACAAATAGCTTTTGCCCGCAATTTCTTCAACCGATGATTTAAGGCCATCGTTCTCAACAACGCAGCCACCTGATACGTAGTAGCTCAGGGTGAGCGGCATGGTCTGGGGATGCTGCTGGATATTGTGAATGTGGGTCTGACGTTTTTCTAAATCTGAAATATTCAGTCGCATACCAGGGCGTAGCTGAACATCTCGCCAGTAGCCCTGCCCTAGCGGTAATGGCAGCTCGAAAAATTTTTCATGCCCTTTTCTGTAATCAGCCACATTTCCATTGGCACGACATTCATTCAAGATTTCATCAACTTCGTCACCGGTTAAGAACTTGACCATTGAGGTACAGCAGCATGATTCCTTAACGTCAGTATGGCATTATTGCTAGTAATTCTCAATATTAAGGTGTAATCCCGTTCGCCTGTTCTTTTCCATCGACCGAAAACCATAAGCCACCGGACTGTAAAACCATGAGTTCCATGAATCCTGAAGCTGTAGCCGCTGCAATTAAAGAACGCAAGACTCTTAAAGTGCTCGGCGAGGCTGACAATCGAGTGGCTTTTACCGATGAAGTTGAGCAGCGTAACTGGCCGCTTGTGCTTGAGTCGTTGCAGGTGGCCGGGTGGGCACCGTTTCACTACGCCCGTGGCGAAGATAACCTGGCTGAACCATGGCGAGCTTACACTCTAAGGCACAAAGATTCTCAAAAATTAGCGGATAACCTGTTCGAATGGTTTCCCGAACTGGACCCGGCTAATAAGCTTACCCGCATGATGTATGCCTGTGGCGCCCTGATACTGGTCACCTGGCTGCCCCAATTTGCCCAGGTGGCTGAACCCAAGCCAGAACAGATCAGTGTCGATCAAGAACATTTAGCGGCGAGTTCAGCGATGGTTCAAAATCTATTGTTAATGTTGACTGCGCACGATATGGGCTCTTACTGGTCCAGCGGAGGGAAACTGGGCTCTAAGATAGTCTTCGAAAAAATTGGGATTTCAAGCGACGAACAATTGCTGGCGGCGGTATTTGTTGAATATCCCGAGACTCAGGGGGAGACTAAGCCTCGACTGCCAGGTAAGCACCGGGATAAACGCTCCAATCAGTGGATTCAGGAACTGTCGGTAGGTGGATAATTTTGCAGGGAAAGATTTTATGCATGTTGGCTGAAGTCATTGCCAAAATCAAACCTTTACAGACCTTTTTTAAGTACCAAATTTGATCAAACCCTTTTTTCTTAATTGGGAATACTTCCCAATTAAGAAAAAAGTGATAGCCTAGGAATGAGCATGTATATGCAGGAACTCTGTTGGGCAGGCGTATGGCTGGGGCGAATTATCGAACAATCATTGTAAAAGAATCTGTAAAAATTACCCCCCATATGCAAAGGGTGATTTTTACAGGGAATGATTTGGCCGATTTTCCTGAAAATTACGAGAGTGGCTATGTAAAACTGTTATTTACCAATAATGGTCACGCCATAGCTGATGCAAGCCAGGCTCAGGAAAAGCATTTAAAGCGCACCTATACCGTACGTACATTTAGCCGAGAAGATAATGAGTTAGGGATTGAATTTTCTCTGCATGGTGCTAAAAATGGCCCAGCGGCCAGATGGGCTGAATTATCTCAACCTGGTGACAAAATACTGATGGGAGGCCCTGGTCCTACTAAGCTAGTTAAAAATGAGGTGGACTGGTTTTTGTTGGCAGGTGATATGTCGGGGTTGCCCGCCCTATGTTGCAATTTAGAGCAGCTGCCCGATCATGCCCAAGGCTATGCTGTCATTGAGGTTCCCAGTGAGGCGGACAAACAATCTCTGAAGGTGCCCACCGGTATGGATGTGAAGTGGGTTATTAATAATAAACCCGGTGAGAATCCTGGAGCTCTGTTAAACACGATAAAATCTCTTGCTTGGAAAGATGGAGATCCTTATGTTTGGGTGGCGTGTGAATTTGAGAGCATGAAGAGAATTAGGCAGTACATGAAGGACTCTCGCAGTGTTGAACCAGAAAATACATACATCAGCAGCTACTGGAAGTTTGATCGTACTGAAGATCAACATAAAGTAGATAAGCGCATTGATGCAGGGGCACCCTGGTTTATTCAGATTTTGTGGAATCTGGTAACGGGGTTTAGAAGGCTTTGGTCTTTTTAGGTGGTGGTATTAGTTCTCTACTTTTATCGTCAGTCATTACTATGCTTCATCCTATTCCTCGATCACCCCATCTTCAATATTCTGAGGTTGCGATCGCAGACTTAACCCACTTCCACATTGCCGTACTGACCACCATTCAGCGGGTCAAGAAAAAGGTCTTCTCTGTAGAAATTCCAGTACCCACAAGACGGTATCAATCCCAGGGCTGGCTTATCTTCAAGGGACAACTCCTGGCTTCCTTTGATAATTTAGTGCTGGGTGACATTAACTCTAATCATGAATTGTTTGTGCCCATTCGGCGACTTGCCCCTGCTATCCCTATTTCCTTTGAAGTGAGTGGCAGTCACCCGTTACCAAGCCAAGTATCTGGCTGCGCGTCATTATCCTGCAATATTCCGGAAGCTGAGTTTCCATACCTCAGTTTGTTCCATCAGCTTGCTCCTCGGTTTGTCGCAGTCTATCCCTTTACCCAAGGAGATTCGCTAGTGGCTAAGGCAAAGCAGATGGAAATCCATAAACTCAATTTTATCCAGCAGAATATCCATCGCCTTAAGCAAGTTCCCTTTTACCAAAAAAGCTTTAATCTCTAAGGAATTGCAGATAAATTCATTTTGGTCACGTGTATGGGCGTTGTTAGGGTGCGGTCATTGCTGTGTTTATGGTGGTGAAGAGGATTGAATAGGATCAGTGTTTGATTGAAATCTTTAAAACTGTTCTTGGTGTAGATGTAGAGTGGACGGAACACATTTTGTCGGGGGCAAGGCATTATGCCTATCGGGTTGCCTTGGATGGGAAACAAGACTAATAGAAATTTTGTCGTGAGGTGCTTACGGCTCACCAACACTATATGTAACCTCAATTCACCTCTCGGCTTAATGCCTTGTTAAGTGGCGGCCCTGTCAACTTTAGTTGCTATGAAATCGGCGGCCTGCTTTAGCGAACTTCGAGCCTCTGGTACAAAGCCATCGAGCATTTGCCAAGAGTGGAAGACGCCAGTATATACCAACAACTCGCTCTCTCCACCGGAGGACTGAACCTTGTCGTGTACCCGCTTCGCGTCGTCGAGAAGAAGCTCAGTGTCACTGACCTGAATATGTAGCGGAGCAATCCCATCTAATCGGCCAAATAGTGGAGATGCGCCTGCTTCGCGCCATTCGTCCGGTCGAGCATAACAACGGGCAAACGCTTGGATATTCTCCGATCGGAGCATGGCGCATTTACCGTCATTGTCGGTGACTGATGCACCGCTCCCCGTCAGGTCCGTAGCAGGGGAGAAAAGCACGGCACAGGCAGGTAATGCTAGACCTTGATCTCGAATACGAAGCAGGAGTGCTAAGGCTAGTCCGCCTCCGGCAGAGTCACCTGCCAAGGCGATGTCGTGATGAGAGATGCCGCTGTTGATTAACCATCGGTATGCGGCTTCTGCATCGTCGAGCGCAGCCGGGTACGGAAACTCCGGGGCTAACCGATACTCGGACGCGAAGACTCTAGCAGGTGTGAGCCGAGCTAGGGCCGCTGTAATCGGCCGATGGGTCGAGGGTGAGCACGAAACGTAT
>JBCDAG010000535.1:0-4247 GCA_039186165.1 Cyanobacteria bacterium P01_F01_bin.53 | reverse complement strand
GAGCTTTGGCGGTATCATAGCGATACTGTTCACCGTCATAGCCATCGGCTCACGCCCCGGAGAATCCTTGCCCGTGCCCTCACCCACCGGTCTCGTAATCAAGCAAAGCCCCCATAGCGTCGAAGACACCGAGCAACGGTTCATCAGCATTTTGGAAGAAAAAGGGCTCAACGTATTCGCCACGGTGGACCATGCCCAAAATGCGGAAGGCGCTGGACTGAGCCTACGCCCCACGCGGGTCGTGATATTTGGCAACCCTAAGCTAGGCACACCGTTGATGCAGTGCGCCCAGAGCCTCGCCATCGACCTCCCGCAAAAAATGCTGATTTGGGAAGATGAAGACGGACAGGTACAAGTGGCTTACAACGATCCGCGTTACTTAGGCGGGCGGCATCAGCTAGGGGCTTGCGGCAATGAGGTGATTCAAACCATTGCAGGCGCACTGGATAATTTCTCGAATGGGGCAATCAGCGGCGGGCAATGACTTTGGCCAGTTTCTCCCTGGCAAGTTAGCACAGCGTCAAGCCTAAAAATGAGGAAATTGGCAGTGGAGGAATTTGGGAAATTGGGGAGGTAGGGAGCACGGTCTAAATACGTTTCCCCAATTCCCCCAATAGCCCTAATTTCCCTACAAACCTGGCTCTAAAATGAAGCATTAATGCAGCACTAGAGTGCAAAACAATGTCGGGGAGGAATAGTTAGGCCCCATCAATATAGTGAACTAATATCTGGTGAATCGGTGAGAGCATGGATTGGGAAATCCCTGATTGGGATTGCAGTTGGTCACTCCATTATTGGGTTTATAGTTTATCGAGCTGTTGTCAGCAGCATTTTCAATGATGGCGTATTCAATTCGATAGCCATTAGCAACAATCCTAATCGCGAATCTGCGTTTTGGTTTCTTTACACGGGATTTATGCTCCTGTTGATAGGCGGTTTTGTAGACTATTTGGAAAGATTAGACCTAGACATTCCTGTTCTCTTTACTATTATTCTCTCAATTCTCACGATTACTGGCACAATAGTTATGCCCATTTCTGGGTTTTGGCTACTCATACTACCCATGATTGGTTTAATTATTCGAAAACTGTCGCGATAAACGTACTGGGATGTATGAACATAAGTGACGGCTACCCGACAAACAACACCCATGCACACTAGCCACTAATAGCTGACGCCAAAGTTTTTGTGACAGGTGGATAAGCAAAACGTTATGCCACCCAATCACTCGTTGCCAAAACATGCTCGAAGCTGAGACACACCGACGAACAAACAATTGGCATCGAGGTTAAATCGTTCGCGGTGCCCTCGAACAAGCTGGCTTATCAGTAGACTGGAACGGTACCTTCGAGAAACGGTTGAGCGTTCCGAAGTTAAATTGGCAAAAGCGCTAACACACAACAAAGAAATTCACCGGAGTCACGAAGCTGGGCGACATCAAATTGAACATTACTGGCCTCGAACCGGGAATTTGAAGGATATTTTCCAGCCTTACGAGCACCATCTCCATCAACGGAGTTAGCAGAGGTGCTAACATTCTTTTATAGCAACAATCCGCAGACACCTATACCTTTGAATCTATCCGAAATTCATCAGGCGTCTGACCAACTAGGCGTCTAAAAAACTTAATAAAATTAGTGGTCTCTTCAAATCCTAGCGAACAGCCTACTTCTTTCACAGTTGTTTCACCAAACAGTAAGCGCCGTTGTGCCTCAACAGCTACCCGCTCGTCCGTAATCGCCTTAGGTGACTTACCAACGGTCGTCATACAAATACGATAAAGCGTTTTCGGCGAGAAATTCATCTGCTGGGCATACCATTTCACATTCCGACAGGACTCATACGATTGTTCTAGCAACGCCACAAATTCCAGGAACCGTGGCTCTATCGTCTTGCCCGAGTGAGACTTATCAGAGGCCACTGCCGCCTGAGATGCCAGGGAAATGATGGACCATAACAAGTATTGTGCAGCGGGTTGTTGACTGAAGACCGGTTTTTCATACGCTTCCAAGAGTTCAATGTGCTGTTGAAGTGTCTGAGTCTGAGCTGGCTGGAGAGAGGTTACAGCGGGCCAAACATATTGAACGGTGGACCAGGATAGAGCGCTGCTGGTGGACAGTCCTAACAAATTGGTCGGCAGGGCAGCAGGCAAAAATACGACCAGGAAAGCTTCTAAGTTCTGGGTATTGCCAAAATGGTGTATCTGATTGGCGCAAATATGAATTAATGTCCCTGCTTTGACGGGGTACTCAATAAAATCCACGCCGTGGGTCCCCTGCCCTTGGGTAAACAAGATTAAAGCATGGAAGCGTAGACGGTGTGCCTGCCAGGGATTATGGTCATCCGGCAGCCGCCTACGCTTAATGGTCGCTAGGCGTACCACTTGAAAGCGACTGTTAACCGCAGGCGACCATTGCACATTTGCCAGGGACGACGCGTCCATTTTTGACCCTAAATATTAGCAATTTTGACCATTTATTATACCAGTGGGCGTATGTATGATGATTACTGAAGCGAGCCCAAGCTAGCAAACGTTTAGCAATGAGGTGACTTATATGGCATCGCTACCGCCTACGGAAAAAGCATGTACTCTCTTAAACCGTTTTAACACTAGAGAGCAAGAGCCTACATGAATGGCCATTGACGCTATGACGGTCTAAGGTCCCAAAAACTCTAGAGTCTCAAAAACATTCTCTCTGAAAAAACAGTGTTGATTCGTCAACACTATCTTCGCTTACCTGGAAAAATTGTTGCTCAAACTATCATTCGCAAACCAAAAATATGATCTTTAACCTAAAACGTCGTCGTCCTATGCGGGAGGTGACTATCCAAACTATTGAGCAAGTCACCCCTCGGGTACGACGGATCGTTTTTGGCGGTGAAACCTTAGCAGGCTTTACCGCTCCCCGTCCAGGGGCGCATATAAAACTGTTGTTTGGTGGTGATTCTAATGGATCTGTAGAACCTAAAAAAATGCGATCGCAAATGCGCACCTACACCCCCCGAGCCTTCAATCCCGAGACCAACGAGCTGACAGTGGAATTTGTGCTTCATGGTGATGGACTGGCCTCGACCTGGGCGGCTCAGGCCCAAGTGGGTGAAACGCTAACTGTCGCAGGACCGGGGGGTGGCATGGACATTCCCAATACCCTTAAAACGATAGTGATGTTGGTGGATGAGTCTGCCATACCGGCAACAGGTGCGGTACTAGAAGCACTGCCAGCAGGCTGCAAGCCGATCATCGTTTGTGAGGTTGAAGATGCTCATGAAAAGCGATCGCTCAGTGCCAGCACTGAGGTAGAGCCAACCTGGCTGTTCCGCCAGGGGCAAGCTGCGAGTCCAGGCATGCTCCTAGAGAATCATCTACCTAATGTGCTCGCCAGTGTAAAAGACTTGGATAATCCCTTTTGGTGGATTGCCTGTGAAGCGAATGCGATGCGTCGGATGCGATCGCAACTACTCGACCAACACGGCGTCAGTAAAAAACGCCTGGTTTCGCGAGGGTATTGGAAATTAGAAACAATCAATCATCCAGACCATGACTATGGCGGATAGTCATGGAAGCAGAGGTCTGAAAGTGCTAATCGAAACAAAATCCGAATAAAACCGGCAAGGAAAAACCTATGACAAACAAACCCGCTCCGGCCACAGAAATGCCACACACTCTGCCCAAGTGGATCTTCTACTTCGGCTGCTTCCTAGCCACGCTCGGGATTGTTGCTGGGGTGATTGGAATCATCTCTCCGACGAAGTTCTTCAGCGATTTCCCAAATTTCACACAGTGGACTGAAATCTCTTATGTGACAACTGGCTGGGGCATTCGCAGCCTGACCATGGGCATTGCCATGATATTCGCCCTCTGGCTCAGAATGCCTAGCGCCATTGGCGTGGTGTTCTCGATGCGGTTTCTCACAGAGACGGGAGATCTCTTAAACACCCTCGCCACTGGTCACGGCTCGATGGGCACACCAATGGCCATACTCACAGTTGTGTGGATTGTCGTTTTTCTAATCCCCGAGGCGCTGGCGATACGCTGGGGACTCACAAGAGTACGCCGCCAACACTAACCTAACATCGGATACAAAATAGCCCCCAAGCTAACAAAGGCTTAGGAACGCTCAATAAACAACTGTCGGATTTTGCGGAATAGCCTTGTAGTTCCATTTGGGTAAGAACTCATCGGCAACGATTTTTAGATTTCGCTTGATTTCGTCAGTGGCATTACGGCCTGCCAAATACTTTCGATG
>JBCDAG010000534.1:0-4253 GCA_039186165.1 Cyanobacteria bacterium P01_F01_bin.53 | reverse complement strand
TGAAATCGAACTATTTGGCTATCAATACAAGCAGGTAAGCCGCCCGTAAATCGCACGGCTGTTTTCTGACCTGGCCAAAATGTGTAGCAGTTGCCTGCAGAATCGGGATAAGCCGGAAACCTCTCGCTAGGCCAGAAAACAGCAGCCTAGATCCAGGAGCCTAACACCTTTAGCCCTTATACCTTTAGCCCTTATACCTTTAGCCCTTATACCTTTAGCCCTTATACCTTTAGCCTTGTAACCTAAGCCCAGTTTACCCACTTAAAGTGCATAGCCCATCAATCTTCGGACAGCTTAAGCACTGCTGCCGACATTGCCGCGAGTGTCTGCATCCACAAGTTGACGAACAGCCTCCACTAAAGGATGAGCGGATGCATACTGCCGCCCATAGGAAAGGTTAAAGGCGTAGTCAAAATTCGGTGGATTTTTTCCCTGATTATGTTGAATGATTGTTTCAATTTTGTCTAAACCCTTGGCAATGCGGGCTTCTGGCGAGGCTAACATATCATACTCATCCCAAAGTGCCAAAAACTCAGCGCGGCGCGGCTCATCGAGTGGTTCCAAAAGCGTAATCAAATCCAGGCGCTCCTGCTCGGACTTATTGTGATCGGGCCGTTGATGGATGGCAGGAATATCGCCACTGATGGCTTCGCCAAGGTCGTGAATCATACAGATTTTCAAAAGCTTGAGGAAGTCAATCCCCTCAAATTCTTGCTCGAAAACCATCACCATGAGGCACAGTCGCCATGTATGCTCAGCAGTGCTCTCATGGCGTCCATTCGATGTATGAGCACTGCGTAGGACGTCTTTCAGTTTCTCTGCTTGTTGAATAAACGCAATACAGCCGACAAGTTCTTGGGTCGTCATTCTCATACTGGGCTACCCTGCTAATTTACGATGCAGAACGCTGTCAAGGCAGGCGTCCTACAATTTGCCGTCTGACGTATGGTGCCCTGGAAGGACACCATCCCTATGAAATCCTAGTTTCTCCAGCAGCGTTATTGGGAAATCCGGCAAGAGATTAAGGTGGCGAGAGATTGGGGTGGCGCAAGTAGTTACGAAAGGATTGACACTCAGGAGGGTTGCACATACAACTTAAGTATGAGCAAAAAAGATATCACCAATGAAGCAACCCGCTATGCGCAGCTGATTGCATCTGATTGTATTGGTGCACGAGTGCGCATTCTAAACCGTGCCATCTCTCGCATCTACGACAACCAGATTCACCCCCATGGCATCAAGTTCTCGCAAATGAACATTTTGACTGTGGTGACTCTGCGGGGACCTATTCAGCAAAAGGAGGTGGGGAAAATTCTCTCGCTGGAAAAGTCTACACTGAGCCGTAATATCGCTTTGATGGAATCTAACGGATGGCTGCAAAGCCAGTCGGGTGAAGGGAACAATCGCTTTTTAGGGGTGACCCCCAAAGGGCGAGAATTGTTGGTGAGCGCAGCACCCGCTTGGTCCCAAGCTCAAAAACAGGTAACCGCTCTACTTGGCGCTGAAACCGCAGATGAGCTTAGGCAAGCTGCCGATCGCCTCCAATCAGAAGACTTCGGGGAGTAGATATTTTTTTTGCCCTATAAGTTGTATATACAACCAATTATGGAGGAGTATGAAACCACGCATTCTTGTGACGGCTGCTGCCGGTCATACCGGTTCTATCGTTGTCAGGCAACTCTTGGCGCAGGGTTTCCGAGTTCGAGCTTTGGTGCGTCGTCAAGATGGTCGTTCACAACAACTCCAGCAGCTCGGGGCTGAAATTTTTGTGGGTGATTTGTTTGATTTACGTCACTTGCGAACTGCCTTGACCGATGTTCAGCGGGCTTATTACTGTTTCCCCTTTGCGCCCAATCTGCTGCATGGTGCACTGTTGTTTGCCCTGGCGGCTGAAGAGGCGAAGCTCGAAATGATGGCCATGTTGACGGCGTGGAATCCACATCCAACGCACCCTTCCATTCACCAACGAGAGCACTGGCTAGCGAACAACATCCATCAATGGATGCCCACAGTAGAGGTTGTCCACATTAATCCTGGCTTATTTGCCTTTACCTATTTCTTTGGATTGCCGCAGGTGGTTCACTTTGGGCAATTGCTGTTGCCACTAGGCAATGGCTTGAATGCCCCTCCATCCAATGAGGATATTGCGGCTGTTGCCGTAGGGGTTTTAGCTCAACCCAACAAACACCAGGGGAAAGTGTATCGCCCCACCGGACCTGAGCTAATTTCTGGCGATGAGGTGGCGGCCATTATGGGTCACATTCTGGATCGCCCCGTGCAGTATCGGAGTGTGTCCATGCCTCTGTTCGCTAAAGCTGCGAAAGCATTAGGGTTCTCGAATTTTGAAATAGCTCAACTGCGCCACTATACAGAGGAAGCTCGGCATGGCACCTATGCCATAGGAGCCCCTACGGATCATGTTGAACAGGTGTGCGATCGCCCCCCAGAAGATTTTGAGACCACAGCACGACGCTACATCCAACATCCCGAACTCGTATTTCCTCAATTGCGCATCGGGAATCGGTGGCATGCGCTGCAGCTCATGGTGAAAACCATCCTGGCCCGAGTGCCAGATCTAGATGCATGGGAATCAGACCGCGGCTATCCCCTACTGTCTGAGCCCGTCTTAGCCCACGACAGTGAAGAGTGGCGTACAGCCGCCCAACAGCGGCAACTATTACTCATTCAACAACAGCATCCAATTCTTTCCTGAATTCGGAATTCGGAATTCCGAATTCCGAATTTCTCTCCTATCTCCTATCTCCTGTCTCCTATCTCCTGTCTCCTGACTCCTTCCCTCCCCAGCCACAAACGATTCCCAAATTCTCCGTTCACCTAAGAGGTCATTCTGATGGATACGTTAACTATTTTCGGTGTTCAATTTAGTCTGAGTCTGGTTGTATGCGGTCTTCTTGCCAAATGGTATGGATTGCCTTGGCTGGCCCAGTATCCGACTCGTCAGGCACTGGTGCCGTTACTGATTCCCCATGCGCTGCGCCATTTGGGGTTAGCTTTTCTGGTGCCAGAGTTGGTTGTACACTCGTTGCCCAGTGGTTTTGCTAATGCCGCTGCCTACGGTGATTTAACGAGTGGCGTACTAGCTTTGCTGGCCCTGATTGCTTTGCGAGCCCGGTGGCGGTTCGCACTGGGGTTGGTCTGGGTGTTTAACATCGTGGGCACTGTCGATTTGCTCAACGCTTTACGACAGACGGAAGTGGTACCTAATTTGGGCACCACCTGGTACATCCCCACTTTTGTGGTGCCAGTTCTCCTGGTAACCCATGCCATGATGTTTGTGCGGTTAGTGAAGGCGTACAAGCATAACGCCCCTACCCATAAGCAACAGGCTGCACAAATCTAGAAGTTTGTCTGTTGCATTTTGGCTGAGGCAAGTGGCTCGGAGTTGAGACGGTGTATCCGCATCAGTTGCAACTGGTAAAACCGGCTGACGAGAGTGTTGGGGTACGGGCGCAGTTGCTGACGCTAATTGAAGACATGCCGGAAGTTCTCCTAGAGGAGGTTAAGGACTTTGCTGAGTTTATTCAGCAGAAAAAGACGAGCGTGACTCAAGTCTTAGAATAGCGATCGCTGAGGGACCGTTTTCGCAAGTCGTCATGAAATTAGTGCAGCCACTCAGCAGAGGCAACTATCCCTCATCCAAAGGACAACCATCAAGCTGAAACAGGAAACCCGAAATTTTCCCTCGCCTCCCCTTAGTTCCCTCGATATCACTTTATTGCAGTTACCCCCAACCACATTTCAGAAAAGCCATAATAGAGACATAAGCGAGATTAATTGTGGTGACAAACCCCCTTCGTAGCGTAGGGTTGTAGCCGCTGAAAGCAGGGTCTCGCATCGTGATAGAACCATGCATGCCTTAACTAGGGAGCAAACTTTGCTCCAGGAAAATCAGTCACTTCGTCAAGAAAACCAAGAACTCCGCGACGAAACCATCCGCCTTAAAAAAGAACTCAATCGTCTTAACCAGATTATTCGAAAGCTAGCGCAAATGGTCAGACGCCATATCTAGCAGAACAATCTGGCACCGCATCACCGGCCTAGCAAGAGTGGAGGGGTGGAAGAGACGCGTCTGTAGCGTCGTAGAGGGTGGAGGGTGGAAGAGACGCAAAATTTTGCGTCTGTACTGTGGGTAGAGAGCCATACCCGCCCTGTAAAGGCGCGTTAGCGCAGCCATGTCCGGAGGGCTTTTACGTCGCGTCTCCTTCATGCCCCACCGTGTACGCCGAACCCGC